>CBIHMP010000034.1:0-19812 GCA_966211015.1 uncultured Luteolibacter sp.
TTCAACGAGGGCACCCTGACGGAACTGCGGCGGATAGCCGGCAGGAAGTCCCGGACCAACCGGAAACGGAATCCTCGGCGTCCTCCGCTTGCCTTGGCGCTCGTCGGCTTGGTCAGTTCCACCGCCGCCCTGCTCGCAACCTCGCGGGAAGGGGAAGAATGCATGACCGCCTCGGTGCCCGTCATCCGGCAGGCCGCGGAGCAGGTGAAGAGTGCCGTCTTCGGCTCCTCCTCCCTGGATCGCGGCCTCTGCGGCGTGCCATCCGGCAAAAACTAAGGGGTGAGGTCGCCTTCCACGCCGACGTCCATCGGCTTGCCTGTCACGGCGCCGAGTATGATCTTGGCCATCGCCGCCAGCTTGCCGTCCTTTACATCCCAATAGTGGACCCTTTCCGGACTTATCCGGATCAGCGTCAGGTTGGGATCATCCTGCCCCTGTGGAAACCAGGTCTTCACCATGTTGCTCCACAGCTCGTCCACCTTGCGGGGATCGCGGGAGATCTCCGCCTGGCCGTACACGGTGAGATATTCGTGTTTGGACGGGTTCCCGAAAATCAGGTGGACCCGGGGGTCCTGCCGGATTTGCGCATTATGGACGCTATCCGCCCCGCTAAAGAGCCAGAAGGAGCCGTTCTCATCCACCTGCTGCACCTCCATGGGGCAGACATGGAACGGGACGGCGGCGAGGTTGCTGCCGAACATGCAGGTCGGCGTCTCCTTGACGAGTTGCTGCAGTTTTTCGAGGGCTTTCCGGTCGAACAAATTTTGGATCGTTCCCATGGCTCTCCCACGCTCGGCCGCGGATAAGGAGAGTCAAAGGAATTTGGCAGGCTGCTCAGAGGATGGAGCCGGGCAAGTAGGCTGCGCCTGCCGGATAGCGTTTCTCGATCGCGTTGATCTCCCGTTCGAAGTGGTCGATCTGCGCTTTGGCCGCCCCGGCGTTGCTCTCGCCTTCCGCCACGATCGCAGCGAGGGCCGCTTCATCCAGCGGAATGCGGGAATCATCGGCCAGCCGGGCGACCAGATCGTTGACCGCGCTCTTGCCGCTGCGGAGATCGTTCACCGTGGCCACCGCATGTTCCTTGATGGCCTTGTGCGCGGTTTCGCGGCCGACGCCGGATTTCACCGCCGCCATCATGATGGTGGTGGTCATCAGGAAGGGCAGATAGCGGGCGTTCTCCTTCCCGATCACCGCCGGATAGGCGTCCATCTGATCGAGCACGGTGAGGTAGGTTTCAAAGAGGCCGTCGATGGCGAAGAAAGCGTCCGGCAGCATCACGCGGCGGACCACGGAGCAGGAGACGTCGCCTTCATTCCATTGGTCTCCCGCGAGGCCGGAGGCCATGGCGAGGTAGCCCTTCAGGATCACGTGGAAGCCGTTCACGCGCTCGCAGGAGCGGGAATTCATCTTGTGCGGCATCGCGCTCGAGCCGGTCTGGCCCGGGGCGAAGCCTTCGCTGGCTGTTTCATGGCCGGCCATCAGCCGCAGGGTGCGGCAGAAGGACGAGGGGCCGCTGGCGAGATCCGTCAGCACCGACACCACGCGGAAATCGAGGGAGCGAGGGTAAACCTGCCCGACATTCATCCACACGCAGGGCATTCCGAGGTGGGAGACCACGCGCTTCTCCAGTTCCGCCACCTGCGAGGCGTCGCCATTGAAAAGGGAGAGCTGGTCCATTTGCGTGCCGACCGCGCCCTTCAAGCCGCGGACGGGATAGCGGGCGATGACGTCTTCCAGCGCGTGGAAGGCGGAGAGCATCTCCTCGCCGAACATGGCGATGCGCTTGCCCAGGGTGGTGGGCTGCGCCGCCACATTGTGCGTGCGTGCGGTGATCACCAGGTCCGACCATTGCTCGGCCCGCTTTTTCAGGCGATGCAGCACGGCGACGGACTTGTCCCGGATTGCCAGCAGCGAGCGGTAAACCTGGAGCTGTTCCACGTTCTCGGTGAGATCGCGGGAGGTCATGCCCTTGTGAATGTGCTCGTGACCGGCGAGTTCGTTGAACTCTTCGATCCGCGCCTTCACGTCGTGGCGGGTGACGCGCTCGCGAGCCATGATCGAGCCCGGATCCACGCTATCCTTCGCGTTCTCATAGGCGGTGATCGCGGCTTCGGGAATCTCCAGACCGAGGTCCCGTTGCGCCTTCATCACCGCGATCCAGAATTCCCGCTCCAGCACGATGCGGCCTTCGGCGGACCAGATGGATTGCAGGGCGGGGGAGGCGTAGCGTTCGGCGAGGACGTTGGGAATCACGGCGGGGGAAGTAGCGGGCAGCCGACTACGGCAGGCAAGGGGAAATTTGGTAGCGAACGGGCCTCAGGGACCCGGATATTCTCCCGGTCCGGGGGGACATCATCTTCTTTCGTGGCCTCACGGCCTTCCCCGGGCATTCCGGAAAGCACCTCGGCCAGTATCTCCCCGAGAGATCGGATCAGGCGGCTCATGTCGTCTGTTGCTCCGGGCAAGGTCGGGGGCAAGCTGCCGCGGATCGAACTCGGGCGCGGAACATCCTGCGTAGGAAAAAATCCCGGTGATCAAGGTTGGGCCACATGTAGATCGAAAAAGATGCCCGTAGGGCTAGCACCGGTGATCGTGGCCGTGACGGTCGTTGTGCCAAGGACCGGCGTGTCCGGAGTGGCCGTGAAACTTACCGTGGTCCCATTCCTGCTTTGGCCCGACGGGGTCCATGTATCGAGATCGAGGGACCAGCGATAGGCAGCGGTGAGGTCGCTTGCCGGCTGCGGGTTCTGGGGGTGTAGGAAAGTGAAGGTGCCAGCGGTCCTGCTCACGCCGTACACCCCTGGGTTCGTCGTGCTCGGATTCGTTCCGAGGAAATTTTCAACCCCGTTCGCCAAGCCATCTTTGTCAGGATCCTCGTCGAAGCCGCTCTCCGGTCCGATCGCGGGATATCCTGCGGCCCAGTCTGCGAAGCCGGGCTCCGTCGCCGCTGCCGGGCTGTAAAGAAAGGCCGCGGGAACCAGTGCGCCCGTGGAAAGCCGGATGTCGTCGATATGGCCGAAGAAGCGGTCGGCATGGCCGCCGTTGTAAAGTCCGCGGGCCACGGTGAACACTCCCGCATCCCAATCGCCGCCATCACCCGAGCCGGTGGATATTGCCGGGTTCGTGCTGGCTGATATGTCCAAGCTGCCCAAGAGGGTGTATTGAGCTTCGCTGTCGGTGAGGTTCTTCCGGTAGAGGGAGAGGGTGTCTCCGTCCGAGGTTGCGGCTACGGCATACCACTTTCCGTCTCCCAGCGTGTTTGCTGCGGAAGGAAGATCCCACTTGTTGCCCGCGGCGTCCGTGAACATGAATCGAAGCCCCCCATCGGGCAAAACGGTGAAATAAAGGGCGGCCAGCGCGGGTTCGGCGGCAAAGGCGCCCTGGCTGTCCCGTCCTAGAAAAGTCTGGTATCCATTGGTGGCGTCATCAGGACGGATGGAGGCTTCGATGGTCCACTCAGCGGGCGTCCAGGTAGTGAGCGAAGTGCCGATGGCGGACATCGCCGGAAACCCGTTGGAATTCCGGATGCTGAGGGTGTTCGCGGCACCGATGCGGGGCGTGGTGGCTGCTGGAACCTCTGCGCGATAGCCGTGCCAGCCGTTGTTCCATGCCGACAGATGATTCGCCTTGCCGGACTGATCGGAAATACTGCCGTCATAAAGCCCCGCATTTGTCCTGGAGTAGCGGGCATCGGTACCTGCGGTGCCCTCCTCGAAATTCCAATGCGCTATCGTACCGGGTGCGGGCGTTGTGCGTGCCTCCAGATCCGCGTGGAAGACGTAGTCTCCCGCAAGCAGGTTCACCCCGGTGCCGATCGCTCCGGCAGTATTGCCGCGAAAGGCGGTTCCGCCGGAGTAGTTGCCGTGCCGGGAGCTATTCAGCTCGAAGTAGGCGTCGCCGGAGAGGGGGGCGACTTCGAAGTAGTAAGTCGTTTCCGGCGCCAGCTGGATACCGAGGCCCGAGACGTTGAAGGTGATGTATCGCCCGGTGCCGCTGTCGCCTCCACCGCTGATTGCCGCGCCATCGTAGGCGGCGCTATATTTCAGCATCGGCACCTTGCTGGAGCTGCCGCTCATCGAGCCCACCTGCACTTCCCATTGGTCTCCCGGCTGGATGTCATACCACGTTCCTCCCGTGGCCAGGGCGGGCCATTTCACATTCTGGAACGTGAAGGATTGAAGGAAGTAACCTTGCGGGCTAGAACCGGTGGTGAACGTCTGCCCTTTGCTGGGGCGGTCCTCCGCGATGTAGGTCGATTCGTCGTTGTCGCCGGCGTTTCCCGTGCCTGCGATGGTGTCCGTCTCCGCGATCCCGGTGGCCAGAAAGTGAACGTCGTCGCTGTCGATCGTTGGAGCGGCGGTTCGGGAGGAGACGGGGGCGGTTTCGGGAGCGAATACCGATATCCGCACGATGGCATCGGAACTCGCACCCGAGGGATCCGTGACGCGCACGATGAACGCGTTTTCGCCGGTGGCACCGGCCCCGGGCTGGCCGGACAAGGTTCCGTCTGCGGACACCGTCAGCCAGCCCGGACCATCCAGCTTGGTGAAAGTGAGAGGATCGGAGTCCCCGTCGCTGGCGGAGGCCGCAAGCGTCCCTCCGGAATAAGGTGCCAGTGCGCTGGCGCTCGCTAGCGCGATGTCGCCGGATGAAAAGACGGGTGCGTGATTCGCGCTCTGGCCCCAGATGGACCATACCTCCGCGCCCTCGAGCGCCTTGCCGAAGATCCGGAAGTCGTCGATACGGCCGTTGAAGAGCGGGTCGGGATATTGGCTTTTGCCGATGTAGTTATTGGTCGCCGGGAAGTCGGCGGGGCTGCTCTGAATGCCGAATGCGGAGCCCCCGGCCTGACCGTTGATGTAGAGCGTCATGTAGCTTCCCCGCAGCACTACCGCGAGGTGAACCCACTGTCCCGTAGGGAGTGTCGGGACGCTGACCTGATACTCGAGGTTCTTCCCGTTGATGGCATCCTTCAGGGCCAGTCGCATGGCACCGCCGCCGGCCTTCGGAGTCAGAAAGAGGTACTGGTAAGTGCCCGTGCCGAAGTCGAAGACGCGCTGCCAATCGCTGCCCCCGTCCCAATGCACCCATGTAGCCACCGTGAGATCGCGTGCGCGTCCCAGCGGGTCCGGCAGATCGATATAGTCGTCCGTGCCATCGAGATCGACCGCCTGGCCGGTCTTTCCGGTTATATAGCCTGGCGAACCGAAGGCCGTTCCGTCGCTGGCATTCAAGCTGTCGGCCGGATTGCCGTCGAAATTCCACCGGCCCAAGGCCGGATCCGCATGCACCCAGAGTTGGCGGGGCCTGCTATCAAGCGTTTCACCGGCCCCCGTCGCGGCGCAATGGTAGCTGCCCATGTCGGCGGCCTCCGCATTGGAGATCTGCAAAGTCGCGGTGTTAGCTCCGGAAATGTCGCCTCCGTCCGAAAGGGGGACGCCATTTTTATGCCAGTGCCAAGCGTGGGCCATTGGCGATTCGATGTAAAATTCCGCCGTTTGCCCCGCAACCACCGCCGCATTCCTGGCCTCCTTCGTGTACGACATGATTCCCATGTCGGCGCGCATTGCCGCCTGAACGCGGATCATCCAGATGCGCTCGATGAAGCCGTCTTCGTTTTCATAGTTGAAGCCTCCAGGCCAGACCGCGTGTCCATCCCCGTGCAAGCCGTCGGGGTAGGCATTGAAGGTGTCGAGCTGTGCCTGATTGCCATATTTCCCTTTCCATAGACCGCCGGCAATCAGAGTTTCATAGTTGGGCCCGGTTCCCATCCCGAAAGTGTGCGCGCCCTCGTGAAGTGCCACCCGCACGCTCCGCTGGCCCCCGTAGCCCATGTAGCCGTTGTAGCTGCCTTCGGCCGTTGGAATGCCTCCGTTGTAGAAGACGCTCCAGTGTTTGTTGAAGGAGGCGTAGGTATTGCAGAGCCCGGCAGCAGTAGCGACCGATGCCGCCACTTGTTGCTCTTCCGGAGAATTACCCAAGTTCAAGCTGTAGGTGACGTCCCCGCGCAGGGCTTGCGAGAGCGCGGCCGAAAAAACAACCAGAGCTTGTATCCGCCACCTCTGGAGGAGAATCGGTCGGATCCGGGGCCGGAGGAGGGGCGGGTGGAATATGTATGACATCTAACGGTTGGGTTTGGGGGTCAAGAGGTAGTCTGAGAAGAGAGCCGGGTAATTGGGTTCGGCTCTTCCTCAAAATTAGCCACTTACTACAAATCACTTTATCTTGGCAGGCTAGTATCAATCATGTTTCAAATTGTATGTTTCCGTCGCAGTCGCGAAATGAAAATGTCGCGTTTTCGCGCAGTGGCAGGCCGCAGGGTTGCACCGAGACCGGAAATTTGGGAGAACCTCCGCCCATGAGAGGTGGGCCCGCCGACGTGGAGGCGATCCAGTCGAAGCCGGGGTGGGTGCTATTCGGCGGCTGTATCCTGGCGTTTCTCGCCGCTGCGGTGAATGCCGATTTCATGCTCCGGCTCGGCGTTTCCGTCAGCCACCTGACCGGAGATTTGTCCCGGATTGCGGCCGAGGCCAGCCAGAGGGGCGGGCGCTTGTCGGTGGAGGCGGGCATCCTCGGCTTGTCGGTCGCGGGCTTCGTGAGCGGGGCGGCCACCGCAGGATTCTTCATCCATCATCCGAATCTCCAGCTCGGCAGGCCCTACGGCCGCTCGGTCATCTTTGTGGGTGTGCTTTTGATGGCGACTCACCCGGCCGCGGGGTATTCGACGATGTTGGCCTGTTTCATCGCGGCATGGGCCTGTGGCATGCAGAACGCGCTAGCCACCCGCTACCGCGGCCTGGTGCTGAGGACCACCCACATCACGGGTTTGCTGACGGACCTCGGACAATTCCTCGGAATGCGCCTCCGGGGCCATCCTATTGAGCCGTGGAAAATCACCACGCCCTTGATGCTTGCCGCGTCGTTCGCAGCCGGGGCGGCAGCGGGTTCGGTGGCCAGCTGGGTGACCCGGGTTCCCGTAACCGTAGCTTGCGGAGCTATTTACATCACCGGGGGAGCGTTTTGGTCGATCGCCAAGCGTCGGCCTCGCCTCCGTCGGGTGTGACAAATATAAAACGTGTTTGAAAGATGCCGGAGGGGGTTCAGGTTTCCTTGCGACCCCGCTTCCTTATGAAAGCCCCTATCCTTCCGGCGCTCGCCCTCCTGTTACCTTTGTCGGGCTTCCTCGTCTTTGCCGAGCCTGCCACCAAGCCCGCCCCGAATCAGCCCCCTCTGCAACAAGGACACTTCACCTCCCTGCCGTTGGGGAGCGTGAAGCCCAAAGGCTGGCTGAAGCGCCAGCTCGAGCTCCAGCGGGACGGCCTGACGGGGCATGCGCCGGAGCTTCTGGAGGCCGCAGGCCCCGACAACGCCTGGCGGGGAGGGAAAGGCGAGAACTGGGAGAAGGGGCCCTATTACCTTAAAGGTCTCATCCCGCTCGCTTGGGGGCTTGACGACGCCGATTTGAAAAAGGAGGCGACGGGCTGGGTCGATGCGATCCTCTCCAGCCAGCGGCCGGACGGCTTCTACGGCCCGGCAAACAACGAGGACTGGTGGCCGCGCATGGTGGTGAACCATTTGCTCCGGGACTTCCACGAGGCCACCGGAGACGAACGCGTGCTCCCTTTCCTAACGAAGTATTACGCCTACCTGAATTCGGGCTTGGATAAGCGGCCGCTGGTGGACTGGGGGAAGGCCCGTGCGGGGGACGAGATCGAGACCGTCTTCTGGCTCTACAACCGGACCGGTGACAAATCGCTTCTCGCGCTTTCGGACAAGCTCGCGAAGCAAGCCTATCAATGGACCGATATCTTCACGAACAACCGCTTCGTGGAATTCGGCGACGACTTCCACCCGAAGCACAATGTGAATATCCCCCAGGCGCTGAAGATGCCTGCCGTCTATTCGCTGCGCTCCGGCAGCGAGGCGGACCGCAGGGCCTATGCCGCGGGCCTGGCGCATCTCGATCGGGATCACGGGCTGGCGGTCGGGATCAACTCCGGCACGGAATTCCTTTCGGGGCCATCGACCACCCAGGGCGTCGAGCTTTGCTCCGTGGTCGAGCGGATGCTCAGCGATGCCAGCGTGATGCGCGCGCTCGGCACCGCCGCCGCGGGCGACAGCTTGGAACGCATGGCTTTCAACGCGCTCCCGGGTTCCGTCTCGGAGGAAGTCCGCCAGCACGTGTACTACTGTCTCCCGAACAATGTCGTCGCAAAACGGGGCTCCAGGGGCTTTAACCAGGACTACGACAATTGCATCACGCCGTCCCCGATTTCCGGGTTTCCCTGCTGCTGTTATAATTTCCACATGGGCTGGCCGAAGTTCGTCCAGAATTCCTGGGCCGCCACGCCGGACAAGGGCTTGGCCATGCTGGCCATCGCGCCCACGGAGGTAAACGCGAGCGTTGGAGATGGAACCGAGGTGACCCTGCTCGCGGAAACCAACTATCCCTTCGGGGAGGAGGTGCGCATCCGCGTGGCTGGAAAGGCTCCTGTCGCCTTCCCGCTTTCACTGCGGATCCCGTCTTGGTGCGATTCCGCGAGCATCACGGTAAATGGAAAACCGGAAGCCGCACCGAAGGCAGGTAGCTTCGCCACCATCCGGCGTACGTGGAAAGAAGGGGACGAGCTCGTCTTCAAGCTGCCGATGAAAGTGCGACTCTTGCCCGGCGTGAAGGGGAGCGTCTCCGTCCATCGCGGGCCATTGGTCTTCGCCCTCGGCGTCAAGGAACGCCGGGTGAGCTTCGCGGAGGCCAATCTCCGGGGCTTCGACTCGTATGAGATCCATCCGGAATCACCGTGGAACTACGGCTTGCTTCTGGATGCCGCTGACCCGTCCGCTTCCTTTGAAGTAAAGGTGGAGGACATGCCGGCGAATCCCTTCGCCCGGGGAGAAACGCCGGTCAAACTGATCGCCCGCGCGAAGAAGATCAAAGATTGGACCCTGACTCCCGGCGGCCTCGCGTCCTTTGATCCGCCGGTTTCTCCCGTGGCTTCCGATGCCCCCGAGGAGAGGATCGAACTCGTCCCGTTCGGGGCCGGGATGCTGCGCGTCACCAATTTCCCCGTGATCGGCGAGCCGGCAGTCCCACCGCTTTCGTTCGCGGACGATTTCAAGGACGGCGACTTCAAAGACTGGATCCTCTATGGCGGCGGCTGGCATGTCCGGGACGGGGCGCTCCGCAGCGCCTCCAATGCCATGTCCTTCGGCCCGCCGGGCGTGAAGGCGGTGGTCCCTTCCGCCGTCTTCCGGGATCTGATCCTGGACGGGACGGTGACGGTCAATGAGGCGGGAGACGCCGGCCTCATTTTCCGGGTCACTGGTGCGGCGATCGGCCCGGATGCCTACCGTGGATACTATGCCGGAATCAGTGCGGAAAAGAACGAGCTGGTTCTCGGCAAGGCGGACAACGCATGGACGCCCATCAAGACCGTGCCGCTGAAGGTCGAAGCAGGTCGTCCTCACGCGATGCGGATCGAAGCCGAAGGTGCATCGATCCGCGTGTTCGTGGACAACATGGACACTCCCCTGATCGAAGCGGAGGACGCGAGCTTCAGCGAGGGCTCGATCGGCGTCCGGCGTTACACCACCCGCCAGGAAATGAATCCCGCTGCCTTCTCATCGATCAGGGCGAGCGGGATGTAGCCTGCCAGGCGGGAGGGGAGCGGAGATCTCCCTCCGCGCCTCAAGGCTGCTTGGGCGCGATCTGCCAGACCTCGCTGATCTGGTTGCGCTCCGGGAATTTCGAGCCGAAGCGATCCGTCTGACCCAGATAGGCCGCCTGTACCCGCTGGCCCGGCTTTTTGGCTTCGTCGAGCACTCTGGCCACGGCCGTGGCGCGCTCGGAGGAAAGGGCGCGGTTGGAATCGATATCCCCGGTCTCGGAGGCGTAGCCGATCACCATGAGCACGGCATTGTCCGGTGCTTCGGATGCGAACCCGGCGATCTTTCCGACGTCTTCCGGGGGAAGCTCGGCCGAGCCGGTCGGGAAGTCGATCTTGTCCAAGACATTCGCTCCCATCTTCGCCCCGAACTGGCTGTAAGCGGTGGCAATCTCGGAATCCGGCTTGTCTTCGAGCTCGCGCAGGCTGCGGAAAAGCGGCACTGCCTGGCTGAACAACTCCGACTCGGTTCCTGCGAACAGGGAAGCCTGCGAAAGGCGTGACTCGAGTTCGCTCAGGCGGGCCCGGAGGGAGTCGCGTTCCGCGGTGATCTGTCTGAGCAACGATTGCGTCTCCTCGGGCTGTTCCCTCAAGCGGCGGACTTCATCGCCCAGCGTGATGATCCGCTTGTTGGCTGCCTCGAGCTGGTTCCGGAGCGCGCTTGAATCCGCGCCGTCGATCAGCGCGCGGCTCAGCTTTTCCTCGGCTTTCGCAAGCTGGTCGCGGAGCACGCCCTGGAGCTTCACTGCATCCGTCCACTCTTCCGTGCGTTGGGCGATTTCGGCGTCTTTCTGGCCGATCAGATCCTTCACGCCTTTCGCCATGGCGACGAGAGTTGCGGCGTCCTCGGTGATGCGGGCCGCCACCGTCTCGGCGGACTGGGTGGTCTCGCCGTAGAGCGGGGAAAGGCCGAGTTTCGCCCGCTCCTGGTTCACGTTGTTCTGGAGCAATTGGATCCTGGCCTTGGTGTCGCGCAGCGCCGGGTCGCTCTCTTCTGCTCCCGCGGACCCCTTCGCCGGCTTCGAGGCGATCGCGGAGGCGATCAGGAACCCTACCAAAGCGATGGCGACAAAGCCGAGCGCCAGGACGGCGGGAGACAAAGGGGCGGCGGGGCTCTCCGCGGCGTGACCTTCGGGAAGGAGATCGTCTTTTTCGTGCGCGGGGGGCAGCTCGCTCATGGCCGGAGAGTGGCAAGGTGGCGGGGAATGTCGAATCAGGAAATAGTCCGGGACCTTCAGGGCCCAGTCACCAGTCCGAGCAATTCCGCCGGGTCCGAAATGATGTGTTCCGGGTTCTCCGTCTTCAGGGATTCCGTGGAGTTGAAGCCCCAGGTCACCGCCGCGATCGGGATCGCAGCCTTCTTCGCGGCCTTGATATCGCGGATCTCGTCTCCCACATAGAGCATCTCCTGTGCGCGCAGGGAAAATGTCTTCTGGATCGCGCGCAGGTGCTTGGACTTGCCCGTCAATTTCGAGGTGGAGGAGATGAAATCGAAGTACTCCCGGAGGCCGTTGGCGCGGAGGAAAAGATCCACGTTCGCCGTCGCATTGGAGGTGAGGACGCCGAAGGCGGACGCCCTCGCCCTCATCTCGGGCAGGATCTCCGCGATCCCCGGGATGAGGGGCAGCCGGGTGATATTCCCGCGCATGAGGGCGGTACCGCGGGACAAAAGCGCGGGAACCCGGCGCTTCGGGATTCCGAGATGCCCCAGAAGCTCCAGCAGCGAAAAATGCCGTAGCCCCGGCAACTCTTCCGCACTCACTTCCCGCAATTTGTAATCAAGGGCCAGGAGATTATAAATGCGGCGGCTTTCCTCCAGCGTATCGGCCAGAGTGCCGTCGAAGTCGAAAATGATCGTGCGGTAAGCCATGTAGGAACGTTCCCGGCGCGGGTCCACGCTTCTAACCCGCTCCAACGGCGGAGACCAAGGTCAAATTCGGGTCGATGTCCGCGTCGAGAGGTGAGCACCTCCCTTCGAGAGCGTGGAGCAGAGCGGCAAAGGCGATCATCGCCGCATTATCCGTGCACAGGCCCGGCGGAGCGGTCGCGAGGATGATCCCCTCCCGATGGCAGGCGCTCTCGAAGGCGGACCGCAGCGCCTTGTTGAGGCTGACGCCGCCGGAAAGCGCGATGGTCCTCCGCCCCGCGTGACGTGCTGCTTTCAGGGTCTTCGTCACGAGCACCTCGATCACCGCTTCCTGGAACGACGCACACAGGTCCGCGAGGTCCTCCGGCAGCGGCGTGCCGGTTTCCGGGTTTCTTCCGGTGAGGGTATAGAGCACGGCGGTCTTCAGGCCGGAAAAGGAGAAGTCGAAGCCGGGTTCTTTCATCATCGAGCGGGGGAAGGCGAAGGCCGCCTTGTCGCCACCGAAAGCCGCCCGTTCAATCTCGGGACCGCCGGGGTAGGGGAGACCGAGCATCTTCGCCACCTTGTCGAAGGCCTCGCCCGCGGCGTCGTCGCGCGTGCCGCCGAGCTTGCGATACCGGCCGGGTCCCGCCACATCGAGCAAGAGCGTGTGACCTCCGGAAACGATCAGCGCCAGGTGGGGTGGAACATTCCCGCTCGCGACAAAGGGCGAGAGCAAGTGGCCCTCGAGATGATTCACCGCGAGGAAAGGCTTTCCTGCGGCGGCGGCCATCGCTTTCGCCGCGGTGGCGCCGATGAGGAGCGACGAGGCGAGGCCCGGGCCAGAGGTTGCCGCGAAGGCATCGATTTCTCCGATCCTCACCCCCGCGTGGCCGAGCGCCTGCTCCACCAGCGGCCGGAGGTGAAGGGAGTGGTTCCGCGAGGCGATTTCCGGGACAACGCCGCCATAGACGCGGTGTAACTCGATCTGCGAGGCGATCTCCGAAGAAAGGACGGCCGCGGGTCCACCGGCTTCCCCGGAGAGGATGGCGACGGCGGTTTCGTCACAGGAGGATTCGATGGCGAGGAGGAGCATGCTTGGCCTGTTTTAGTGCTTCAGCGCGGCCTTCAAGCCCGGATCTTCCCACCCCTCCAGTTGCTTCGCCTCCTCCGGCGTGAGGGAATCCCTGCGGTAGGAAAGGGCGAGCCGTTCGCGGTCCGCTTCGGGAAGAATGACCTCCACGTCAGGCTCGATGCCGGTGCGGTGAGGAGTGCGGCCGGAGGGAGTATGGTAGGTGGCGATCGTCAGCCGCAGGGCGGTACCCCCGCCCATCGGAACGATATTCTGCACGGAGCCTTTGCCGTAGCTCGTTTCTCCCACGATGGTGGCACGCTTCAGATCCTGCAATGCCCCCGCGGTGAGTTCCGCGGCGGAGGCGGACATCCGGTCGATAATGACATTCATCGGATAGTCCCGCTTCCGGCGCTGGCGGGCGGGCGTTTTGAGAGGCTCGCCCTGTGCCTCTCCCCCGCGACCCCGCGTGGTGACCACCGGGGTCTCCGGCGGGAGGAAAAGGCCGAGGATCTGGACGGTTTGGTGCAGGTCGCCGCCCGGGTTTCCCCTCAGGTCCAGGATCAGCTCCTTCATGCCCTTGTCCTCCAGTTCATCGAGGGCGGCTTCCATTTCCGGCGCGCAGTTCCCCATGAAGGAGGCGAGGCGGACGTAGCCGGTCTTGCGGTCCTCCAGGAGCCTCGCGTGGGTAATCGTCCGCTCCTCGACGGCGACGTGCACCAGTTCCACCTCGACCGGCTTCGGCGATGTCGTTGCTTTGATCTGCAGCTTGGTTTGCTCACCGGGTGCCTTGTTCAGCATGGAGACCAAGGCCGCGACAGGAGGGGGCGGAGCTCCATCGACCCCTAGGATCGTCGAATCGGGCAGAATGCCGGCCCGGGCCGCAGGAAACGCGGGAGCGACGTTCGCCACGTAAGGGCCATCGTCGCGCACGCCGAGGGTGAGCCCGAGCGAGGCGATGTAAGGATCCAGCTTTGGATCGGCTTCGAGCGCCTTGGCCATCTCCGGGTGGATGAAGCTGGAGAAGGGGTCCAGGCTGGAAAGCATGCCGTCCAGCGCGTGGTTGACCAGCCGGTCGTAGGCCACCTTGTCCGCATCCGGATGCCGTTGGCGCACCTGCTCCAGCACTTTCACGAAGCGCTCGATCGCGGGGTACGCCGCCTCCTCCGGATCGGGAGGCTTGACCTCCCCGGCGAGGGAAAGAGCGGGAATCAACAGCAGCGGCAGCCAGCGCATGCGGCGAGGATGCGAAAAGCCGCGGAGCGGTGGGAAGAGCAAACGGCGGGGAATCAAGGACCCGGAGTGGACCGTGCTACCGGGCTTTGTCCTTGGCCTCGGCTTCTTCCCCGGCGGGCGGCTCGATCACATGTTCGATATCATCATCGGCGGAGCTGCGATCCGCGCCCTTGCTGATCAGAAGATGCTGCTCCTTGTCCCCCTTTTTGCGGACGAGATAGCCGTAGGGAAAGCCCCAGGGATCCACGGGATGTTTCGAGATCATCCTCACCCATTGCCTGGGAACAGGCTCCTTCACCGGCTTGTTGATCAAGGCATCCAGGCCCTGCTCGGTGGTGGGGAACCTTCCTGCGTTGATACGGTACATCAGAAGCGCGGAAGAGATCGCCTTGAAGTCCGCCTTCACCCGGAGGTGCTTCGCGTGTGCCTTGACTGCCGCCTCGGTGGCAGCGGGCGTCTTCTCCGGTGCAGCGGCCTCCTTTCCCGAGGATATCGAGATCGAGAAAGCGAGAGGGAGCAGGAAACGGAGCGGGGCCATCGAGATGATAACCCCGCCCGGCTCCAAACTTGTCTCAAGCCGCGTCCTTGTCCTGCCTTTTCCGCCGTACCAAAGGCGGACGCTCGCCCAGCACGACAGGCCGGTTTAGCGTGATCGCCTCGATATTCCCCTGCGAGGGAACATCGTACATCACGTCCAGCATCAGGCGCTCGAAGATCGATCGCAGCGCCCGGGCACCGGTGCCGCGGCGCACGGCTTCTTCAGCCAGGGCACGGAGGGCGTCGCGGGTGACACGGAGTTTTACGCCGTTCATGGCGAGCTGCTTGCTGTATTGCTTCACCAAGGCGTTTTTCGGCTCCGTCAGGATGGAAATGAGCTCGTCTTCCGTCAGCTTGCGCAGCGCGGAGATCACCGGCAGGCGGCCGATGAATTCCGGGATCAGGCCGAAATGCAGCAGGTCTTCCGGCTCGGTCAGGTCGAGGACATTGCCGGTGGCGGATTTCACCTCTTCCTTGGTGCCGTGGAAGCCGAGCGTGCTGCGGCCGAGACGGCGCTGGATCATGTCCTCTAGCCCGACGAAAGCCCCCCCGCAGATGAAGAGGATTTTCTCCGTATTCACCTGGATGTATTCCTGCTGCGGGTGCTTGCGCCCCCCTTGCGGCGGCACGTTGCAGACCGTGCCTTCCAAGATTTTCAGCAGCGCCTGCTGCACGCCCTCGCCCGAGACGTCGCGGGTGATGGACACGTTGTCCGTTTTGCGGCCGATCTTGTCGATTTCGTCCACGTAGATGATCCCGCGTTCGGCGCGCTCCACGTCGAAATCGGAAGCCTGGAGCAGACGCAGGATGATATTCTCCACGTCCTCGCCGACGTAGCCGGCCTCGGTCAAGGTGGTGGCGTCCACGATACAGAAGGGAACGTCCAGCAGGCGGGCGAGGGTGCGGGCCAGCAGCGTCTTGCCCGATCCGGTGGGGCCGAGAAGAAGCACGTTGGACTTCTCGATCTCCACTTCGCTGTATTCCTCTGCCAGATTGGCCTGATCCTGCCGGAGGCGCTGGTAGTGGTTATACACGGCCACGGAAAGGACCTTCTTCGCGTATTCCTGGCCGATCACGAACTCGTCCAGCTTCGCCCGCAGCTCGGCAGGGGAAGGTAGGCGCTTCATGTTCTGGTTCCGCCGGTTCTTCGACGGCTTGCCCGCCGCTTCCGCCAGCTCCTTGTCCAGAATGTTCGAGCAGACCTCGACGCATTCGTTGCAAATGTACACGCCGGGCCCGGCGATCAGTTTCTTCACCTCCGAATGGCTTTTGCCACAGAAGGAACACATCGTGAGGTTGGAGGCGCGTGCCATAGGGTGCCGGGTGGTAAAAAAAAGCAGGCGTCGGGCCGAAAAAACCCGACGCCTCAACTTAGCGGAAAAGATCTCAGGCGTCGTCCTTTTTTCCGTCATTCGCGTCAACCAGCGCGGCGACGGCATCGGGGAGCTGCTTCCGGTTCTCCAGAACCTTGTCCACCAACCCGTAGGCCACGGATTCCTCGGCCGACATATAGTTGTCGCGGTCGGAGTCGTGCTCGATCTGTTCGATCGTCTTTCCGGTGTGTTTGGCGAGGATGCCGTTCAGCCGCTTTTTCAGGTTGAACATGAAGCCGATGGTCCGCTCCACGTCCGAGGCCGTGCCCTGGGCACCGCCGGAAACCTGGTGGATCATCACGTGGGAATTCGGCAGGCAGAAGCGCTTGCCCTTCGTTCCCGCCGTCAGCAGGACGGAGCCCATGGAGGCGGCGATCCCGATGCAGTAGGTATTCACGTCGCAGGTCATGAACTGCATCGTATCGTACATCGCCAGTCCTGCGGTCACGGAGCCGCCGGGGCTGTTGATGTAAATATGGATGTCCTTTTTCGGGTCCTGCATTTGCAGGAAAAGGAGCTGCGCGATCACCGAATTGGCGACGAAGTCGTCGATCGGCGTTCCGATGAAAATGATGCGGTCCTTGAGGAGCCGCGAATAGATGTCGAAGGAACGTTCGCCGCGCCCGTCCTGCTCGATGACGACGGGTACGTAGTAGCTGTTCCGGGGCGCTCCCCCGGCCTGGATCATGTTCGGGAAATCACTCATCTGTGGTCGGTTCATCTGCGATTTCCTCGACGGTGGCGTGCTCCAGCACGAAGTCAATGGCCTTGCCCACCAGCATCGAGTTGCGGATACCCGGGATCCGGCCGGAGCGCTGGAGCTCCTTGATGAACTTCTTCGGGTTCTGCTTGCGGGACTGGGCGATCATTGCGAGGTGATTCACCAGTTCCTGATCGCTCACCGCGATGCCTTCGGTGCGGGCGATTTCCTGCAGGATGAAATTCGTCTTCAGGTTCGTCCGCGCCTGGTCCCCGGCGGTGGCGAAAATCTCCGCCTGCTGGGAAGAAAGCTCCTCCTCGGACATGCCGGACTTCACGCCGCGCTCCACCAAGGCGTCGGCCTGCCCCTGCGTTTCATGGCGCAGGAGATCCTCCGGGAGCTCGAAATCCACCAGCGAATTGAAGTGCTCCACGATCTGGTTGACCTTGTAGTCGTCGATCTGGCGGCGCTTCTCCACTTCGATCTGGTGCTTCGCGAGGCTGCGGAGTTCCTCGAGAGTCTTGCCCCCGGTCACCTTGGCGGCGAATTCATCGTCCAGCTCGGGGAGGACCATCTGCTTCAGGCCCTTCAGGGTCACATGGAACGTGACTTCCTTGCCTCGGAGATCGCTGAGCGGGAAATCTTCGGGGATCGGCAGGGCGATGTCCTTGCTGTCGCCGGCATTGAGGCCCTCTACCTGGGCGGCGAAGCCCGGCAGGAAGCTGCCTTCGTCGAGCTTCAGCCAAAAGCCTTCCCGCCCCGAGAGGTAACCGGCGGATTTTCCGATCGCCTGCTCCAGCGGCTGGCCGTCGAGCGTCGAGGTGAAGTCGATGATCGCGAGATCGCCGCTCTGCGCGCTGCGGCCCTCGATGTCCTGGTAGTCGGCGAAGCGCTCGCGCAGCCCTTGGAGCTGGGTGTCGATTTCCGCATCCGTGACTTCGCCGGCAGGAGCCTTCACCGTGATGCCCTTGTAGTCCGGAAGCTGCACCTCCGGGGCCAGCGTGAGGACGGCATGGAAGGTAAGGGTGCCGTCGGAGTTGTGCGCCAGATTTTGCGGGATGCCGAAGTTCAGCACCTTGAGCGCTTCCTTGCGGAGGGCCTCATCGTAGGCCTGGCGCACCAGCCGGTCGTCGAGTTCCTCCGTGATGGCGGTTTGGAATTTCTTCTCGATGACGTTCTTGGGCGCCTTGCCCGGGCGGAAGCCCGGGATGCGGGCCTGCGCGGCGTAGCCGGAGACGATTTTCGCACGCTCGGTCTTGACGGTGTCGGAAGGGACTTCGACGCGCAGCGTGGCGAGGCAGTTCGGCTGCTTTTCAACGATGATGTTCATGGCGGAAAATTCGGCGCGGGATGAGGAAGGGTGGCGCGCCGGGGGCGGGAAACTAAAGGGGTCGCTCGTACCTTGTCAAAGCGAAGTAGCGGCCGTTAGCCCTTGGGTTTCCTATATGGGCCTTGACGCCCCCTGCCCCGAAAAGGTTCTATGCGTTCCGTTAGCCGACACACATGGATATTTTACCCCTCCTAACTATTCGGGGCGCGTCCTCGATGGCACGCCGGTTCCTCCTGGCGGCGCTCCTGTTCCTTGGATTTGCCGCCACGCCGGCGAACGCTCAAGGTGAAGTCGAAGGTAAGAACGTGTCGGCGGTGGTGATCCGCCACTCGGGCCCCGCCACTGTGGACGAAGCTCGCCTCCGCAGCTTCATCTCCATGCGCGAAGGCGAAGCCTACCGTACGGAGAAATCCGACAACGACATCACGTCCCTTTATCAGTCCGGTCTCATCTCCGACGTCCGTGTCCTCGCGGAGCCGGACGGGGACTCAATCAAGGTGATCTACGAGGTCACCACCCGCGGCACGATCGTGGCCGTGGGCTTCGCCGGAAACACCGTCTTCAGCGATCAGAAGCTGGCGAAGGAAACGAAGCTCAAGGTAGGCGGCGCGCTCAGCGACGAAGCCATCCTGAGCGCCCGCCGGAATCTGGAAACCTACTACCGCGGCTACGGCTATCCGGATGTGACCATCACCCACCGGACCCAGCCCAGCGAGTCCGGCCAGGGGGAAGACCTGATTTTCATCATCGAAGAAGGCGGCAAGAACGAAATCCGCGAGATCCGCTTCGAAGGCAACAATACCTACGATAGCCGCACGCTGCGCAAGCAGATGAAGGTAAAGGAAAAGGGCTGGTTCTCCTGGATCAGCAAGTCCGGCCGCTTCGAGGTGGAGCAGCTCGATTCCGACGTGGAAGCCGTCCTCGATTACTACCGCACCCGCGGCTACCTGCGCGCCAGCAGCCCGGGAGTGCGCCGCGAGCCCGTGGGCGACGGCCGCGTGGATCTCGTCATCCCGATCAACGAAGGCGAAAAATACACGGTCGCCGGCGTCGGCTTCGGCCGCATGACCGTCTTCAAGCCGGAGGAGCTCTACCCTGCCCTGACCCTGAACGGCGGGGACGGCTACTCCTCCAAGAAGATGCGGGACGATATGAAGATGATCCGCAGCTACTACGGTTCCCGCGGCTATGCGGATGCCGACGTCACGCCGGACATCAAGGATGCCGGCCCGAACCAGGTGAACATCGTCTATCGCATCACCGAAGGATCCCGCTTCAGCGTCGGACGCATCAATATCGAGGGTAACACCAAGACCCAGGACAAGGTGATCCGCCGCGAAATGCCCCTCAAGCCAGGCGACTATTTCAACTCCGTGGAGCTGGAAACCGCCAAATCCCGTCTCGAGGGGCTCCAGTACTTCAGCAGCGTGCAGGTGGATGCCCAGCCCGGCCGCGGTGGCTACCGCGACATCAACGTGCTGGTGGAAGAGCGGCGCACCGGGTCGATCAGCGCCGGTATCGGTTTCAGCTCCATCGATAGCATCGTGGGCTTCATCAACCTGGAGCAGACGAATTTCGATATCATGAACCCGTGGGCCTTCACCGGCGGCGGCCAGCGCTTCGGCATGAATCTCCGCCTCGGTAGCGAGCGCACCGATTTCAGCATCTCCCTGGTGGAGCCGTGGTTCATGGACCGCAAGCTGGCCCTCGGGACCGAGTTGTTCTACCGGGACTCGCAGTACTACTCGGATTTCTACGAGCAGACCAACGCCGGCTTTGAAGTCTTCATCCGCAAGCCGCTCACCGAAAAATCCTCCATCCGTCTCGGTTATCGCCTGGAGCAGGTGGACATCGAACTGGAGCGCGCGGTTTACTCGCTCTCCGATAAATCGGTGCTGGCCGGCGGTCCGCGCTCCATTCTCGAGCGGGACGACGGCGATTTCGTCCGCAGCGCGATGACCGCGAACTGGGTTTTCGATATCCGCGACGCGGTAATTGAAACCCGAACGGGCGAGAAGTTCGTTGTCGGTTTGACCCTTGCCGGCACTGCCTTCGG
>CBIHMP010000035.1:0-19757 GCA_966211015.1 uncultured Luteolibacter sp.
CTTCGATGGTCAGGGCAGTCGAAGTCCTGATGGTGTTGGCGAGTTCCACGAGCGCCGATCCTTGCGCGGTGGCGTGATTCGTCCGCCGGGCACCGCCCGGCAGGTTCAAGTTCCCGCCGCTCACTCCGGCGGTACCGCCGAGCGCGAGGTGCGCGGTGCCGACGGAATCCGCGACATTTCCCGTGAAGGAGTAGCGGTGGGCGAGTATCGCCGCCGGGCCGGCCGGTCCGCTGTTCGGGTTGACCGGGTCGGTGCCGGCGGTGACTTCGGCTTGGTCGGTGAAACCGTCGTCATCGCTGTCGTTGTCGGTGGGGCTGGAGCCCGCGGCACGTTCTCCGCCGTCATTGAGACCGTCGCCATCGAAGTCGGTGGCGGGACTGAGGTCGCGTAGGGTATTGATGCCGGCAAAGGAGAACTCCCACTCATCCGGCAGGCCGTCGCCATCGCTGTCGCCCGCAGGCTGTCCGGGGCCGCTGGCGAAGTTTCCGGTGGTGCGGGCTGAAGAGAGCACGCCCTGCCAGATCCTCACCTCATCGATCTTCCCGTCGAAATTGGGATCGCCGAATTGCACGGCGGCTCCGATCCGGAATTCGTTCACCAGAATCTCCGAGAGCTTCTTGCCTCCCATGGAGGTGGTGTAAGTGCTGAGCGTACCTCCCACCGGGCCGATGCGGAGCGTCAGCGTGTCCGCCAGCGAGTTCCATATGGCGGCGCAGTAGTACTTCGTGCCGCTTGCCACGGGAGCACCTCCGGGGCCGCCGATGGCGGTGCTTTCAGTGCTGCTATTGTTGATCGAGGCGCTGGCGACACTCCCGGACGTTCCGCGGCGCGGGGTAATGTCCAGATAGTTCCAGTCCGAGCCCTTGCCCGCCATCACCACCTTCGCCCAGTTCTGCGCGACATCCTGCGTGAACCATGTTTCGATGCTCAAGCCATAGGAGGCGTTAATGGTTCCGGCGATCTCGGCAACGGCGGCTCCCTGGGCGTTTGCCTGATTGGCGCGCGGCACCCCGCCGGGAATATCGAGAGCTCCGCCGGTGACGGAGGCGGTGCCCGTCACCGTGAGATCGGCGAAGCCCACGGCATCGACCGCGCCGGAATCGAAGGCATAGCGGTGTGCGAGACGCGGGGCGGGGACGCTGTTGGCATCGTTCGGGTTGCTACCTTCATTGCGCTCCAGCGGATCGGGGAAGCCATCGTTGTCGGTATCGGCATCCGTGGGATCGGTGCTGCCTGCTCCGCTATTATACTCCGCGTGGTCGGAGAGACCGTCGCCGTCGAAATCGCCGCTGCCCGCGCCGGAGCCGTTCCCGGTGACATGGCGGTTGCCATCGAGCGCGGCGAGACCGGCGATGGCGGGAAACGACAGCTCCCAGGCATCGGGCAGTCCGTCCAGGTCGGCATCGCCCGGAGGATTGGGACCCGTCGCGAAGTTTCCGGCGATGCGCTCCGGACTCAGTGCACCCCGCCAGATACGAAACTCATCCAATTGCCCGTCGAAATCCGGGTCCCCCCAGAAAACGGCGGACCCGAGGAAGAATTGGCCGATCTGGAGATCCGCGAGCTTCCGATTGCCCATCGGTGCCGTCACGGTGGTCAAGCTGCCGCCCACGGGGCCGATATTCAGGGTGATACTGTTGCTCGGTTGATCCCAAGTCGCTGCAACGTAGTATTCCGTGTTCAACGGCATCTGCCCGCCGCCTTTGACGTTCGATTCGCCGTCGCCGTCATTGCGGATCGAGATGCTGGATACGTTGCCATCCGCGCCGCGGCGCGGCGTGATGTCGAGGTAATCTCCACCCGTGGCCACGCCGGCCATGAAGGGCTTCGCCCAATTTTGCGCGGCGTCCTGGTTGAACCACAGCTCCATGGTGATCGCAGCGGAATCATTGATCGTGGAGGCGAGCGCGGTGAGCGCGGTACCTTGCGCCGCCGCATGGTTACTGCGGGTCGGCCCGCCCGGCAGGTCCAGCTTTCCGCCGGTGACAGCCGCGCCGCCTACAAGGGTCAAATCCGCCCCGCCGACCGGATCGCTGGCATTGCCCGTGAAGGAATAGCGGTGCCGCAGGATCGCCGGAGCAGCGCCACCGGTGTCCACCACGGTCACCACCACCCGGAGCAACTCGTTGAGCGAGGGCTGCGCGACGTCGGTCACCTGAACCGTCAGCTCGAGCTCCGCGGGATCATTCCAGCCGTCCGAGAGGAGATCTGAATCGAGCGGGGAGGGATTGGCGACGACGAGGGTCCCGGTGGTGGGATGAATGGTGAAGGCGTTGCCCGTATTACCGGCAGTGATCGAGTAACCCAGCGGACGATCCCCATGATTGTTATCCGGCGTCACCGTGCCGGCCACCGTGCCCACCGGCGGGAATTCGTTGACGGTGAAGCGGTCCGGCGAGACGCCGCCGGTGACCGTGCCGTCGATGGCATAGTGACCCAGCGAGCCGTAGTCCGTGTAGCCATCGCCGGTGGCGCTGCCCCGTCCGACGCCCTCGACGCGCAGGATGTAAGATCCCGCGGCCAGGTTGAGATTGAAAGAAGCATCCACTCCGGACACCGGATTCGAGGATGCCACCACGGCATCGGAAGCATCGCGGATTTCGGCGCTGATATCGAGATTGGGTCCTTGGCCCGCGGGTTTGATCTGGAGCGTTGTATTGCCGCCGGTGGTGGTGAAGGAAAAGGCATCGACGTCGGTCCGGGTGCCGACGATTCCATCGTCATCCACCGTGGTTCCGAAGAGCTCCAGGGGACTTGCGGTGGCAGCGGTGTCGCCCGCGTCATCGGCCCGGAAGTCCACCGAATTGAAGCCGGTCATCACCGCGAAGTCATCCTGCGTCTGATCGGCGCGGGCGTACTCGCCTTTGGACCACTGGGAAAGATTTTGATAATAGCCCACTCCCATGATCGGAGCCCAGCCGGTAGCACCGCCGCCGTGGCCGCCATAGTAGCCCTCCGCCTCGTTCGTCTCATCGGCCACCCTTCCATCGTGGGCCAGGCCGAGCGTGTGCCCTACCTCGTGGGAAATCACCTCGGCACTCGCCTTTCCGGAAACATAGAAGGCCCAGCAAGGCGTGTCGCCCTCCCAATTCCACGATCCGAAGTAGGCGACGCCTGCCGCTCCCGGGGCCGCGTTGGTGGTGGGTGTGACGATGCAGCGCTGGCGCGACGCCTCGGGCGCGCTCAGGTAGATCTGGAGATCGGTGGTGACGTTGATATTGAAAGGGGAGAAGTCCTCCGCAACGCGGGCCCATACCTCCAGGATCTGCGCATTGCTCGCCCCGGAAGGAGCGGCGTCGAAATCGCCCCAGCCGTTGAAAGGGCCTTCCTCGCCATCGAAGTCGAGGTAAACCACACCCGTTGCTCCCGGCAGGCTTTGCAGGGGAATCACACCGTTCTGGTAAACGGGGATCGGCGTGTCCGTCGGGTGTTCGGCCGGCAAGAGCTCTTCTGCTATCGCTTCCTCGTCACGAGGGACCCCGGCGGGGAAGGCGTAGTTCACGCAACTCACGCCATCGGCATGCGAATAGGTAAGCTGCGGATGGCCGTCCACGGATTGCTCGAAAAGATAGCCGTAGCTTTCGGTCGGAAAGCGGATCGCGCCGGCATAGGCACCGGATGGTGTACCCTCCGCCTGGCGGCGGAAGATGAAGCGGCCTTCCGCAGGCTCGATCATCCGGCCCTCGATCATCACCGGCTTTCCCTCCGCGTCGGTTTCAAAGCGTTCCACGATAGCCATTCCTTTCCTGCCATCAGGCAGGGGGATCTCCACCTGCCCGCCCGCGGGAGGCATCGCCTCGAAGAACGAAAGCGGGAGCTTTTTCGAGAGGCGGACCGGCTCCGCGTGCGGCTTTCCCGTGGAGCAACTGATGCAATCCCCGCCATGCCGGTGCGGGACCCGCTTGCCTGCATCCGCCGTCACTTCGCGTGGGAATTCCCGCCCCGGCGAGAGAGCGGCCCTTTCCGGGGCGGCAGCTCGCTTGCTGGCTTCCTCCGCCGTGGCGGATCGTGCCGGCGGTAGATCGAAGAGGGCAAGAAGCGCGAGTCCTGTGGGTACAAAAATCCCCAGGAGGGCGAGGTGGGTTTTCTTCACGGGCAGGCTGGATTTAAGCGCGGAGCGCGGGTCCCCGGGGGTGTGGACCTGCTTTCAACGGGAGCGGATCTTACTAAAAGTTGGTGGATAAAACAGGGTTATTTTTCTGTGGCCGGTGCCGGGGTCGGTGGTTGGGGTTCCTGAGGGAATCCCGCCGCACATTTCCACGCCTTCCCTGGCGAGCCCCAGCGGGGACACCTCATTCAGGACAAGAAAAAATCCCGATGACCCTCGGGAGGATCATCGGGAGTATGTTGAACCGAGGCATCCGTTTCCGGAAGCCCGTCCGGGGCTCATTCGGCGCCTTGGACCCGGGCGAATTTCGCGGGGCTATCGATGGGGATAGTCGCCATCTTCCGGACATGGTCGGGAAGGTCCTGGACCGGCTGGTCCTCTACGACTGCCCCGCTCGGCAACCACGAAACGGCTTCCAAGGTGGCGCTTTCCTGAAGGACATAGGACGCGGCACCCGTGGCGATTTCGTTCCAGCGGATGACAAGCCCCGCCGGAGTCCGCTCCGTCGTGGTCAAGGACCCGTTGCCCTGGTTTGGCGAGGTGCCGAAGAGGTATTCGGAGAGGTTGTCGAAGCCGTCGCCGTCGGGATCATCGGATCGCTCGCGATCATCCGCGTTCGGGATGATCTCCGCCCATTGGTCGAATCCGGGCAGCGGTTCCGATGTTACCACCAGGATGCCGTCTCCCTTGATGCGGGGTGTCTGTATGGCCCCCGGCGTCGTGTTCCCCACGGCCACGTAGGAGCCGGGGCTAACCGGGGTTCCCTCGAGCGTGAGTGTGCCGACCACATCCTCGTCGCTGTGCAAGAGGTTGAGCGTTCCCGCCGCGTCGATGATCACGGCGGAGTCGTCCGCCAGGAAAGAGCTATCCAGCCGGAGCTCGCCTTCCATCACATGGGTCGTGCCGGTATAGGTGTTCACCGCCTGGAGGAACATCGTGCCGGGGCCCGTTTTCGTCAGGGGCGAAGGAGTCCCGTGGACGTCGCCGAGGACCGAGCTGACCCCCAGATCCGTGTTGCCGTTCCCGGTGACATTGGCCACTTGGAAGACCGTGCCTGGCAGACCGAGGGATCCGAGGGAGACATTGGCATTTGCTCCGACCCCGGAAGTGGAGATGACGGACTGCAGCGTGCTGCTTCCGCCGACGACCACGGTTCCCACGAGCGCGAGGTTCGTGTTGAAGCCGCCATGCCCGGCCCCGTCCGTGATGTCCACGACTCCACCGTTCAGAGTCAGGTTCGGCACGAAGGCGACCGTATTGATACCTCCCGAGAGCTTGGCGCCCGGATTGATCAGGATGGAAAGCCCGAACTCCGGAAGCATTTCGGAATTCCCCAGCGGTGCCACGCCGTCGAGCCGGAGTGTGGCGCCGTTCTCCACGGTGACGACGTTCGAGGGAATCATCTCGCCGGCCGTGCAGAACTGGCCGGGACCCGTTCCGGCGCCGGCGCCTCCGTTTGAAGAGAGTGCCAGGATCCCGGCGGTCACCGTGGTGCCGCCCGAGTATTGGTTGACGCTGTTGACGAGCCGCACCGTTCCGGCACCCTGCTTTTCAACCCTCCCCGTGCCGGAGATCGTCATGCCGAAGTCGAAATTGCCGTCCAAGGCGAAGATCGCCGGAACTCCCCCGGGGCTGTTGACGGTGACATTGGAACCGAAGCCGTTCGGTGCATTGTTCGCGAAGTTCAGGCGCAAGGTTCCCTCGTCGATGGTGGTGGGTCCGGAGTAGCTGTATCCTTGGACGGGGGTATTCACGAACTCCTGCACGCCCGGGCCCGTTTTTACGATGGCGAGAGGGCTCGTGACCCCGTCGCCATTCCGGATCAGCCCTTTGAAGCTGTGGTCCGAGGTGGCATTGATGGTGAGGACCGCGTCGCCCGGAGTGGCCGAGATGAACCCCGGGGTGCCTAGCTCGTCGTTCTGGACGATGGACACCAGGTGAGCGGCAGCCCCGTCCAAGCCTTCGATGGTCTGTGACGTCCCCCGAAGCTGGAGCTTCGCATTCGCGGCCGGACCGTTCTGGAAGGAGACCACCGAAGTCGGCGCGAACTGGTTATCCGCCCCCAGGTTCAGGAAAATACCGGGAGCGCTCGCGTCTCCCAGGATGGCATCCCCGGGAATCGAAGCAGCCGACGGGGAAGCGGCTTCGAGGACGCCGCGAATGACTTTCGTGGGGCCCGTGTAGGTGTTCGCCCCGGTGAGGCGGAGGACGTTGTTACCCGATTTCAAGATCCCCATGTCTCCGCCGAAGGCGTGGGCAAGGGTGAAGTCCCCGCCGGTGGTATTGAGGCCGAGGACCGACCCGAAACCGAAGATCGCTGGATCCAGCGCCGCCAGATCGCTTTCCGTGAACTCCTCCGGGCCGCCGACGCGGAAACCCAGCACGGCACCGGACTCGACCGTGATCTTGCTGGAAGTCCAGGATGCGGGCGTCGCGTTGTAGAGTGAGACCCGCTTGCCGAACTCCAGTTGTCCGGCCGCCACCGCGGTGGTGCCGGTATAGGTATTTGTGCCGGAAAGGGTCAGGGTCCCGCTATCGACCTTAGTGATGCTGCCGTTGGCGGTGGGCGAGGCGTCGGTGATGGATCCGGCGTAAGCGGTGATGTCCGGATTCCCCACTTGAAGGGAGGTGTCCCCGGAGGGAAGACTGCCGAGAACCACCGAACCGCCGCTCCCCGCGAGGCTACCGACCACCGGGAATGCCGAGGTGAAATTCACCGTGCCTCCTGAGACGGTCAGCGCGCTGAGCCCCAGGGCGAAATCGCTCGACACGTTGAGCGTGCCGTCGGCGACCGAGGTCACCCCTGCCAGGTTGTTGTCGGTCCCCAGGGTCACGCTGCCCGTTCCGGAAAGGAGGAGACCGGTGGATTGCAAGGTGCCGTTGAAGACCAGGCTGCCTGTGCCCGACATGTCCACGCCCGTGGCAAACGAGGTCGGCGCATCGAAGGTGACGCTGCCGGTCCCCGAGGACACGAGGTTGTTAGACACCGTGAGCAGGTCCCCGCCGAAGGTATAGGGCGTCGTGACGTCGTTCGTGAAAATCATCGCCGAGGCGGTAAGCGCCACCGGGACGTTGATGTCGGTATTCGTTCCGGTGGAGTCGAAGGTGAGCGCCGAGAGACTGCTGAAGTCGGAAGGAGTGCCATCGGCGGTAAGCTTCCAGTTGTTGTCGGGATCGACGGTCCAATCCGCGCTTCCGGCGGAGCCTCCCGCGCCCGTCCAGGTCAGCGGATCGGCGAGGGGAACCGCGGTTCCGAAGAGGATGAACTCCCGGTAGCCCGTGTAGCCGTTTTCCTGATTGGCGAACACGAATCTGACCGAGTGGACGCCGGTAGCGAAGAATCCGGTATCGTCGGTGAGGCGCGTGTGGGTGGAGTTGTTCGGCGCGCCCGTGTGGTTGCTGACCGTTGCGATCGGAATGAAGGTGGCGGGATCGCCTACCGTGGAGTATTCGATCGTGAAGTCCTGGTTGTCCCGCCCGCTATCGGGCCAGGCGCAGTAGGAGTCGAAGGAGGTGAGGTTATAGCCGTTGCTATTGATCGTCGTGTCGAGAGGGAAGATGACGGAGTGGCCGTTGTCGGGAGTCACGCTGGCCGCCTTGTTTCCCGCTGCGCCCAGGGTGCCGTCGGTCAGGGTGAGCCAGCTTGAGGAAGCCACGTCGCCATTGCCATGATCGGGATGTTGGGGCGCGGAGGGAGTGTGCGCCGTCGCTCCGTTCAGCAGGTTGATACCGGACGGCAGGGTCCAGTCATGCGTGCTGTTCGACTCGTTGAGGGGCACAACGGCGGCATGCGCGGAGAGGCACAAGAGTAGTGGGGAAAGCCGGACAATCTGTGCGCGGCGGCTGAAGCAAATCGGGTAGGATTTCATTGGGTAGCGGGTTTGGTATGCGTGCCGGAGAGAGGCTTTGGGGGAAGGCCTCGCTCCGGTTCGATCTCGGTCGTCGCGTGAATTCCTGACGTCGCAAAGGTCGTCGGAAATCCCGCCACGATCCGATTTCTGGAAATCCTTTTTACAACCGGATGCTCCGGAGACGACGCAATTGGATTCCAAAAACCTGCCAAAAAACCATCGCGTCTCCCGGTCCGTCTTTCGCTGTCGGCCGGACCTCCCGCGCGTTGCTATTTTCCTAACAGATACGCGAGGAGATCCTTCAGCTCGTCGGGATTCAGGCGGTTGATCATGCCGGCCGGCATCGGTGAAATGGGCGAGGGTCTGATGTCCTTGATCTGGCTTCGCTCGACCTCGATCGTGGCGGAGAAATCGAAAGGACTGGTCGCGATGATCCAGTGCTCGTCCTTCTCTTCGATCAACTTGCCGATGACCTGCGATCCGTCGCGCTTGACGATCGCATCGAAGGCGTACTGGTCGGACACCACCTTGCTCGGGTCGATGATTGCCTCGGCGAGATCGTGCACGCTGAAACGACCGGCCACCGCGGTAAGATCCGGTCCGGCTGCCCCGCCCGCACCGTCGAAACGATGGCACGCGGCGCAAAGCGAGGCTTGGAACATCTTTTTTCCGTTCTCCTTGTCCCGGTGATCGAGGCCGCTCGCGGCAAGCGTCTCCACGTCCGCGACCGTCCATTCGCGGCCCGGGCCCTGGACGGGCGGGAGATCGGCGAGCGGATGCACCACGTTTGCCGGAGCCAGCTTCGCGATCCACTCGCGCTCGCTGGAAGTGCTGTTTTCCAAGGTCTGTTTGCGCAGATCCACGATGAACCCTGCATAGCTGTCCCCCCCGCGCTTTTGCAGCAGGCGATCGAACCATGCGAAGTAGCGCCGCCGCTCGTCCTCGCTCCACGGGCCCTTCACCACCCGCAGGCAATAGATATAGTGGATGATCTGGGCGGGAGGCAGGTTTGCGATCATCTGCTCGATCGCGGCGCCATACTGCGCGTTCCGCTTCGCCACCGCGACCCAATCGGGGGCGGGAGCGGGACCGGTGGTGTCCATGAGGGAAAGCGTGCGTCCGACCACTCCCGGTGCCTGTAGATAGCAAAGCATGCGGCAGAGCTCGCGATCCAGATCCGCTTGGTTCGAGGGGAATGCCGCGTCGATTTTCGCGAGCACGGCGTCGCGCTCGCTCCGCGACGGTTCTCCGTGGCGGGCAAATGCGAGACCGCAGGCCCGGAGCCAGTTGAGTCGTTGCGCCGTATCCAGCGATGCCCAGTTCAGGCCATCGAGCGCTGCCAGGATGACGGGCTTGTGCTGCGTGCCGCCGGTGCGGGCAAGGGCGATGGCTCCGCCAATCACCTGCCACGGGTTGTTTTCTCGGATCAACTGGGAGGCGATCACGGTCGCTCCCACGCCTTCCACGGCCAGCCTGGATTGGTAGCGCTTCAGCCGGTCGGTGGATCCCATCCCCTCCCAGGCCCCCGCTTTGGGGGCAATGGCGAATTCCTTCGCCTGCGCTTCCACCGGCTTTGTCGCCTCGGTCCCGGTATAGGTGACCCGCCAGAGCGCGGAGGCGGTGCGGCGCCCGCCGGTCAGGAAGTACATCGCCCCGTCGCCGCCCACCACGGCATCGGTGAGGGGTAAGCCGCTGCCGGCGACGAACTCTTCCTGCTCCGCCCGATATCCGGCACCGTCCGGGGTGAGGTGAATCGCGCGGATGGTCGCGTAGGTCCAGTCGAGGGCGTAGATCGCGCGCTGATATTTCTCCGGAAACTTGGCTCCCTTTCCGGACAGCAGGCCGGTAGGCGAGCCGGGGCCGAGATCGGCTTGCGAAGGCATGCCGTCCTCGTAATAGACCGGCCATTTCCCGGTGCCGTTCCTCCAGCCGAATTCCGATCCCGGCAGCACATGGCAGATCCGGGTGGGCCGGTACCAGGGCATGCCAAGATCCCATTCCATGTCGGCATCATAGGCGAAGAGATCGCCGTGATGGTTGAAGGCGATATCATAGGAATTCCGCATGCCCGATGCGCAGAGCTGCCAATCCGAGCCGTCCGGCTTGAAGCGGGCGATCCAACCGCCGGGGGCCATCCGGTCGTGGGCGTGCCCTTTGGCGTCCGGCCGGCGCGGCAGCAATTGATCCTCCGCCCAGACCTTGGGAACCAGCGAGTGATCCATCTCCGGCAGGTCGGTAAAGTTTCCCGCCACGAAGTAAATCCAGCGCCCATCGGGAGAGGCGACGAGTGCGTGCGGACCATGTTCCCCGCGGCCGTTCATGGCTTTGACCAGCTCCGGCTTGTCCGGCTGTCCGTCGCCATCCGTATCGGTCACCCGCCACACGCCGCTCTGGTCGTTCCCTTCGTTGACCGAGACGTAGAGGACGCCCTGATGCCAGAGAAGGCCGTGCGCGCCGCTGAGCGGGATCGCCGTAGGGGTGACCACCGTTTCATCATCGGGGCCTGCCGGCGGGGTCACGCGGAAGATCTTCCCGAACTGATCGGAGCATAGCAATTTCCCGGTTCCATCGACAGTCATCGCGACCCATGAACCCTGGACATTGGGAACCTTGTAGAGACGCTCGAGCTTGAAACCTTCCGCCACCTCGAATTCCGGAGTCATGTCTTCCGGGGCGCCGTTGGCGTTGCCTTCCGGAGCGATCACCGCTCCCCAGGGAGCATCTCCCATGGTGCCGATGACCACGGCCGGTGCCCAGCCGGCGGCCGGGAACCTTTCTTCCTGCCAGCCGCGCTTTCCTTCCAGGCTACAGAGCCACTTCTCGTCCGAGACCAGATAGATCTTCTTCCCGTCCTTCAAGGTGGCGCTGAAGCGCAGCGCGAGTCCGGCGAAGGAGTCCTGGTTCCTGCCTTCCACGGCGATCACGTTCTCCGCCCCGCTCCGCACCAGCTTGGTCACGTCATGGCTCGCAGGGACCGCCCATTCGCTCGTCCATCCCAGATCGCGGCCGTTCACCCATACTCGTTGCCAATTGTCGCAGGTGACAGTGACCGAAGCGGCGACGACATCCCGCGGCAAAGCGAACTTCCGGCGGAAGAAAGCTTTCTGGTCGCTTGCAGGATTACCGTTCTGCCAGATCCACCGGGCGGGCGGCTCGGGAGTCCGCGCGGCACTTGCGGGAGCCGCAGGGACGGCCTTTCCCTCCAATGGCCGGATGCGCAGATCCTTGAATTCCGCTTTCATCGCGGGCCCCGCGTGAAGCTGCAGAGCCAGCACTCCTTTCAAGGAACGCCGGGAAGGATCCGTATCCTTGATCTCGGCGACCTGGTTGCCATTGACAAAATGTTGCAGCGTCTCGCCGTTCGCGACGATCCGGTAGGTGTTCCATTCCGAAAGTTTCGTTGCCTGTCGCGCGAAATTGCCGACCACCCGCGGGCTCGCCGCGAGGTCCACCGATTGCCCGCTTTCGCAGGCGATGCCGCGGCCCCTTTCCTCATAGAGCATGCCCAGATACTTGCCCTCGGGGTGCAGGTCCATCTGGTAGCCGCCGACTGTCCACAGGGCAGGGTCGAGCGTCCGGCTGCGGTACTGCACGCCGGAGTTATTGTCGCCGGAGACGCGTGCCTTGTATTCCAGTTCGAAATTGCCCGGCTCGCCGCCTTTCCAGATCAGGAAGGTATTGGTGGCAACCTTGCGGGCTTCCATGTCGGTTTCGCCGGTCAAGATCCCTTGCTCCACGCGCCAGAGACGCGGATCGCCCGTCCAGCCGGAGAGGTCCTTGCCGTTGAATAGCGGCGTCCATTCCGCGGCATGCGTGCTGGGGAGGGAGAGGATGGCGGAGATGACAAGAACCGGTGCGGCGATGGCGCGCATGGGATCGGTGAAGAGACGGAATTGCATGGATGGGTGTAAAAAGCTGTTGGATGCGGCGTCACGGGCTCTTGGCGGGATCCGCCGGATGATCGGGAAAGCCCATCACCCGGGGCGCGCGGCTGCCTGGCTCGTTGATTACGAAGAGCACGGTCCGGGCGGCCGGATTATGAACCCAGCGCGTCTCGCAGAGGGGAAACAGCGACTCCTTGCCTGTCACTCGGTAGGAAAGGTTGACGTTGTATTCCTCTGCTCCGCCCGACGGAGCGTCGGTGATAAGCCGCGAGCGGGCCTTGAGAGCGAGCTTCTGCTTTCCCACCTGTCCTCCTACGTCGTGGGCGGTGAGGTTATACCACATCATTTGGCCGGCTTTGAAACGATCCGCCGAAGCATCGATCACCTGCAGCCGCACTGGCACCGTTTTGTTCGATGGGTCGGGGCTGACGAGGAGGTAGATGTCGCCCGCGGTTTCCGCGACAGCGGCGGAAGGTGCCGATGCTGCCGGAGCTTGCTCCTCCGGCGGAGGAGATGACAGCAGGCGCAGTGTGAGGGCTCCCGGCGGCAGCACGTAGGGCTTCGAGAAATTCATCCGCGGCAGCTCCACCTCCTGCGAAGCTTTGCCATCGTGGAGATACAGGCTCTCGGGATCGGTATCCGATGCCCCCAGGAAAAGGATGCGACAGATGCGGCCCGGCTTCTCCTGCCCGGTGGCGGTGAAGGGAAGGACCAGAGAAAGGACGAGAAGAGGAAGACGCATGGGACCAAGGTTCAGATTTCCGAGCCGGATAGCCAGCGGAAGCTCACGATTTCAAAGTGCCGCCCGAAGGCCTTGTTAATCGCCGAAGAAGGCGGGGTGGCGAGATCCGCGGTATCGGCGGGATCCACGTAATTGCGGGTGCGGCGCACCACCGCTTCGCAGACCGCCCGGCTGACGATCTTGCCGTCCTCGTCGCGGGCATCGCCATGCGCGCGGATGGTGAAGGTGTCGTCGCGGGCCGAGAGGATCGGGGCGATGGGCCGCAGGACGTCTGCTTGCCGTGTCCACCCGGGCAGCCCGTAGGCGCTCTCGCCTTCCGCCGCCGCGGGGAATTTGTACTCGGCCTCGGCCGCACGCGCGGGAACCGCGGAGGCGTTGTTGGAGAGCTGTTCGATGGCCGAATAAGGATTGGTCGAACCCTGCTTCGCGAGTTCGTTCAGGGCCGATTGCACCGCCCCTGCCAGCGCCAGGTCGCCGGAGGAAAGCTGGCGGTTGATGAACTCGGAAAGCGACAGGAAGGGGCCTCTCTCCCGCACCTGCGCCACGACCTCCTCCGCGAGGGCATCGATCATCTTGTCGTCGAACACCCGGTAGCCCGCGAATTCCGCTGCCTCCGGGAACGCACCGGAGGAACCTTGCTCCTTCGCCTCGACATCTCCGGCCATGGAGAAACGCGAAAACGGATGGTCGGATTCGTCCGAAAGAACCACGCTCCAGGAAGCACCGGATTCGCGGATGTAAGGCACCCGCTGCTTGCGCGCGTGGCCGAGCAAGGCACGCCACGCCGTGAGGGAGGTGGAATTCACGTTGAACATCCCTTCCACTTCGATGCGCGACGCGATCGTCTTCCATGCGTGCGGGCCTCTCACATTGTCGTTGTAGAGCGTGGTTGCATTGGTCTCCGAAATCGAGGCGAAGCCCGCGTCCTCCGCGATCGGAAGGTATGCCCGGTTTCCCAGCGGCCGTTCTCCGGTCACGAAATCGGCATACGTTTTCTGCATATTCCGGCCGGCGGTCCCGAAGGTCGCGGGGTCCGGTGCGATGGAAGAGAAGAACCAATCGTCGAAGAGGATGTGATTGGCGCAGTAGCTGTCGTCATGCTGGAGGTTCGTAGGCAGACTGGCGTCGGCACTGTTCACCACCGCGGCGGATGGCAGCAGGGGAGTGGCGTCGCTGTTGCCGATGAGATTGAATGCATACGGAGGAATCGGATTCTCGTAGCGGAGATCCCAGTTCTGCAGCTCGCAGAGCGATTGCAAGGGGCGTGTGGGTATTTCCGCGATCACGCATCGTGAGAGGCCGTCGGATTTGTTGAATCCTGTCACGATATAGCCGCGCCCCGAGGTGTCGCTCGCATTCGGGAGGTTGCTGTCGTTCGGCGCCAGCTTGATGAAGCTGTAATCGAAGGGCGAATTGACCGGGTGGTAGGTGCCGCCGTAATGGCGGGCGATGGTGGTCTCGGCCACGTCCTTCGAGCCCATCGCGGTGTAGTTCACGAGGGGGCTCGATTGGATGAAGCCCTTCGCCGGGATGTGCGTCCTGCTCGCCATCCGGGCTCCGAAGACCGTCGAGAGGAAGGGCACGGGGTTGCTCATGGAGGCGCTCAATCCGGCCTCGGCCAAGCCCGTGAGCGGCTTGTAGATCTCGTTGGCCATCGAGGGTGTATAGATCATCCGGTAGGCTAGCAGCCGCTGGCCTCCGGAGACCATGTCCATGTAGATGCCGACTCCCTGGCTGATATCGGTGTAAGCGGTGTCGAACTTCGCATCCGCCTTGATCGTGGCGGATCCGCCGACGGCCATCGGTTTTCCGCCGGTGCCTTTTACTTGGAAAAAATGGCCGCCCTTCGAGCGATAGCCTTGGGCGAGCACCAGGGTCGTCGTGGCGGGAACGGCGGTGGCATTCTGGGGGCTGAAAACCCGCGTCTCCCCGGGCTTTAGGGTGAAGGTCGAGGGGATCTCATACTGCAGGGAGGCTGCCGTGGACATCGCGGGAAGATTGTTCGTGCTGCCGGTCGTCAGGCACGTGTGGGTGGGCGTGACGGCACCGTTGACGGTGTAGCGCAGTGCCACCGGTAGGGGCTTCGGGATGTGAAATGAAAGCGTGGAAGAGGTGCTGATCTGCACGCTGTAGGGATTCCACATGGTGATCACCGGCGTCACGAGCAGCCTCGGTTCCAGGCTTCCCGCCGGAGAGGCCGCCGGCGCGGCGGTGTGGGACAGGACCCACTGGATGCGGGCGACCACCGGGAGGATGCGAACCTTGTGCAGGAAGCCGAACGTGTTCCCGGAGTCATCGATCGCCACGGCGGCGGTCGCGATTCGGTTGCTGCCCGACGCACTCGGCGAGATCCGCTTGTAGGCCGTCGCATAGTCCTTGAGGTTCTCCCAGCTGCTCACGGCTCCATGGCGGTAAATGGGCATTTCGCTCGTGCCGCGATACGAGGACCACGGGTAGATCATCGATCTCGCCGCCGTCGGACTGGCTGCGGTCGGCTTGGTGAACATGATATCCTTCACGGGCGTCGCGCGGAAGAAGGGCAGGTTCGAGTTGGCCACCGAGGTCCAGTTTTCCGTGAGGATGGAGAGGTCTTTCCTCCACCCGCCGGTCGCCGTATTTGTCAGCAGTCCCATCGAGGAGACGGATAGATCGTGGAAGAACTCGCGGGATACGCGCATCTGCTTCTCCTCGCCGATGAAATCGCTGCTCAGGTGGCTGACCGCTTTGCCGGCAGGGGTGGCATCTTCCAGCAGATCCTCCATCCGGAATGACGAGGGATCGACGGCGGAATGGCTCTTCGCGATCACCGACCACCGCGCCGCGTTATCTTCGTCCGGCAGGTAGGGCTTCGGCAGGCGCGCCTTTTGATTCTCACCGGAGATCCACCAGGCAAAAGCCCCGTCCCCCCCGGCATCCGATAGCTTGGTAGGCTCCAGGTAGATCTGGAGGCTCTCCCGGCTCGGGCCGTCACCCACGCTTCCCGCACCCAGGAGCGCCACGCGCCCCGCCCCCGCGGACGTGTCAGGAAGATCCTCCGTACCCGTGGAGACAAGCCACGCGAGGAAGCGCTCCTTCTTTTCCGAGGAATAGTCGCCCGGTGAAACCGGCCGTCCCTGCGAATCGTGGTCCGCCCCCTCCCAGCTCTTCCACGCGCCGAGAACGGGCGGGTTGTTTTCGGCGAGGATGTCCGCCCGCGCGGTGACGCGGGTGTCGGCACCGGCCTGCCGCTGGAGCTGGCCGATCGCGAGCATCAGCGCCAGCCTCGCATTCGCACGGGCACGGGCAGCATCGTCCCCCCGGCTCGTGGTGCGCAGCGAGATCGACGCCAATCCCAAGAGGCCGACCGCCAGGAGCGTTAGCAGGACGAAGAGCGAGAGCGTGATGACCAGGGCGAAGCCCCGCGATGCACCCGGGGAGGAACAGGCATCGCGCGGAAAACCCAACCGCGCAATGACGGCCCCGTCCCCGGGTGTCGGGCCCGGAAAGAGAAAGAAAGTGGACGAACGACGGATCTTCATTGGGTTTGGAAGAATGGAACCGCGTTTCAGGCGCTCCGGGCACAGGTGCCGTGGAAGGATTCCTTCCACTGGCCGGGGGTAAGGCCGAAACGGTCCTTGAAGAGACGGCACAGGTTTTTGGCGTTCCGCAGCCCCGTCTCCATTGCCACCGGCTCGAGCTTCAGGTCGTCCCCGCGGAGCATGTCCGCGGCGGCCTCGATTCTCCTGGCGAGCAGATCCTTGCCCACCGTGTTTCCCGTGACGGAACGATAGAGCCGGTGCAGGGAGCGCACCGACATGCCGCATTCCCTCGCGAGTGACGATACGGTGAGGGGCCGCGAGTATTCCTCCCGGATCTTCCGGATCGCCTTAGTGATCCCCGGGGGGAAATCATCATCGGCTGCCTCGAAGGAGAAATGGTGAACGACAACGGGGGCCGGTGCATGGTCGCCCGAACGCGTGGCACCGCCTTCCGTGTTACCTTCCGCTGGGGATGTCTGGGGTTTCATGGGTTGCTCCCGCCGGGAGACCCCGGACGGAGCATGAAGCCCTATCCCATTCGCGGATTCCTGAATACCTAGGTATTCCTATAGGGTCGTTGTAACGATCTAATGTATAATGCGATACAACAGAAACCAAAAGGAGATTCGAGCCGGAGGGCCTATGCGGACGCGTCCGGATCCCGCTTCATATACTTCAGCACCGCTTCCGTCCGGGTCCGCACATGGAGCTTACGGTAGATGTTTCCCAAATGGAAACTGACCGTTTCCATCCTCACTCCCAATTCATGCGCGATCTCCTTGTAGAAGTATCCTTTAGCCAGAAGATCGAGCGTTTCCCGCTCCCGCTGAGTGAGATGATACTCCTCGTCCGGCTCCGCCACCGGATACTGGAAGTGCTGTACCACCTTCCTCGCGATGCCGCTGGACATCGGCGAGCCTCCGGCCACGACATCTTCCAGAGACTCCAGCAGCTTCGCGTCGATGTCCCGCTTCAGCACATATCCGGAAGCGCCCGCAGCCAGGGCCTCGAAGACGCGGTCGGCATCCTCGAAGACGGTGACCATGAGGAATTGGGTCTGCGGGCACAGAGGCTTCAGCTTCCTGAGCAACTGGATGCCGGAAAGCCCGGGGAGCTGGATATCCACCACGCAGGCGTCGGGCGGCTCTTTCTGAATTCCGGCCAGAGCGGACTCGGCGCGGCCGAAGCAACCGGTGACTATCCACCGTTCCGAGTTGGAAATGGTTTCCCGGAACGATTCGCGCAGGGCGGAGTCGTCTTCTACGATGGCGATGGTGCGCTTCGCGGAATTCATGCTCCCGGGAATGCCGCAACTTCCGGGAGCTGGCAACGGAAGACCGCGTGCGTGCCTTTCCCCGGCACCGACTCGATGGAGCAGGAGCCGCCGAGTTCCTGCAAGCGTGCGGCGAGGTTATGCAGCCCGTTTCCTTCCCGCGGTGCCCCGGGGTCGAATCCCCGCCCGTTGTCGGTCACTTCGGCGATCAGTTCGTTGCCATCCAGACGCAGGCTGAAGATGACTTCGCAGGGTCCCGCGTGCTTCAGCACATTGTGCAGCGCCTCCTTCACCCCGAGGGCGAAGTGATGCCGGAAATCCGACATCACGGGGAGAGCCGGAAGATTTTGCGGGATATCGATCCGCAGCTTTACCGGGCTGTCCCGGAAGATTTCCTGCGCCACAGCCGAAAGGTGCACGGCGAGGTGATCGAGGGTGTCGTTCGAGGGATTCACCGCCCACACCAAGCCGTCCATCGCGTTGACCAGATCGCGCGCGGCGGACTCCATCCGCACGACTTGCATGCGCGCTTTTTCGGGATCGCCGTCGATCGCCCGCCTCACGAAGGAGGCCGCCAGATTCAGCACGGTCACCCGCGTGCCCAGGTCGTCGTGCATGTCCCGCGCGATCCGGGCGCGGTCCTTTTCGAGCGCGTGCTGGAGCTTGATCGCCGCCAACCTGTGCCGGGCGCGCCGCCGGTAAAAGGCGAAGAAAAGGAGCCCGATCGCCAGCCCGCACGCCGCGAGCACGGCGGGCAAAAACCAGCCGTGCTTCCAGAATGGCTGCCGGATTTCGATGGGCACCACGACCTGTGCGGTCGCCGGGCCCGTCTCGGTGCCGATCGCGATGGCGCGGAAGGTGTAACGACCGGAGGGGACGTTCATGTAGGTCGCCCGCAAGGAGGCCCCCGGAATGACGTTGAAGGCTTCCGACCAGCCCAGAAGGAAAGTTTCGCCCCCTTTTCCCGGCATTACCCCGATCTCCCGCGTGGAAGTCCACATCGCCGAATGCCCCTGCTCGGCATCGAGCAGGCCCAGAGCCGAGTTGCCGATGAGCTGCATCACCCGCGCGATGGCGGGCTCGGTGCCCCGCCGCTCCCAACCCGTAGGCACGCCGCCGATCTGCTCGATGCGTTCCCCGGCATCGACCCCGCCATTTGTCCAGAGATTGACCTCGGGCTCGGTCGAACGCGCCAGCGAGAAGTTGTCCAGAACCCAGGTGCCCGTGGTGTCGGGGGTGCCGGAGGAGATGGAAACGCGCAGTCTCCTCGTCATCTCCGGGACAAAGAGCGGCTCGATCCGCGGGGTCAATGGCGAGCTGAGCGCGTCCACCTCCCAGCCGCGGCTTGAACCCGTCACCGGAAACACGCTCCGCGCAAGCAAGGCTCCGGCCTGATCCAGCATCTCCCACTCCATCGTCATGCCGCGGGCGGAGGGATACCACTCGTCGTCCAGTCCCTCCAAACGACAGCGGACGGCGAGGGGATCCGCATTCACACCCGGGAGGAAGCCGAAATCGAAATCCAGGCGGTGAAGCCCGGCTCCGAGAACCAGAGGCTGCCCGAGATCGGGCATCGTCACCGGCAGCTCGCCCACCAGCACCTGGTGGAGCATCATCTCCAGCTTGCTTGGGCGCGGAGGCTCCCGCCTGGACAGCTCGTCGGCGAGACGCCTCGTTTCCTCGTTCACAAAGCAGAAGTCGTAGGGCTCCCTTGCCACGCTGCTGATCCTGACTTCATCGATGGAGCCGGGAAAAAATTCGGAGGGCCCGTTGACCGAGCTGAATTTTCCCGAATTCCCGATCGCGAAATCGCCCAGTCCGGCGGTAAGATCGGCGGTCAGGGTACCTTGGCCGATGAGGTTCGCCTCCTTGCTCCCCGACCCCAGCCGGGTCCAGTAGAGCTTCAGGTTGTTGACGACCGTTTCACGGCCGTCGTAGGCGACCGCGGCGTGGTACCACTCCCCGGTCCGGATCGCATGGACGCCGTGGGAGGGTATCGTGGCCAGGCCTCCCCCGCGCACGGCGTCCCCGAAGATGGGGAGAAAACTGAGGAAGCCGGGCTTTTCGATGCGGAAAATGAAGACGCGGTTTTCCGGGCTATCGTCGTCCATGCTCGCGATATCGAGCGCGAGGCCCTTCGATTCATGAGGGAGGAAATCCAGCTTCACGAGCGCCTCGATCGTAAAAGCCCCGTCCTTCCCCGAGACGGGAAAGGGAGGATCGACATTGTCCCGCGCGCCGAAGTCGAGCTCGGGTTTTGCGAGGAGAATCGGCCCGTAAGGCTGGTACAGGTGCATCTGGTCCGCAGGCAGGTTGAACGCCACCGCCGCACCGCTGCTCGGCTTGGTGAACGGGGCGCAAGCGGGGCAGCCCCCTTTGCC
>CBIHMP010000036.1:0-19423 GCA_966211015.1 uncultured Luteolibacter sp.
GCCGCGATCTGGTCCACGGAAATTCCCGCGTGGATGTCGCTGCCCGCCGTCTTCTTCACCCGCACGCCGGTGAGGAAGGTTCCGTTCGCGCGCGCATGGTCGCCGGCTCCATCGTTGCCGGGATCGGCATTCAGGTGCTCCAGCCCGGAGAGCACCTGCACGCGGTGCTTCAGGGCCTCCAGCGGGGCGAGGGTGTTCTCGAGCCTGAAATCCACACCGCTGCCGGACGCGCGCCAGTGGCTCTGGATCGCCCCGTTCGGGAAATAGAGGAAAGCCATCCGCAGCGGGGCACCGGTGGCCGTGGTGGCGATGCTGCGGGACGCGGCGGTCGCGGCGATGGCACGGGGCAGGAAGGCCTCGAAGGACGGCAGGGCGAGGCAGGCTCCCATGCCGCTGATGAAGCGGCGGCGATTGACGGAGGCGTTCATGTCGAAGGTCGTTGGCGTTTTTGAAAGGGGGCGGATTCGATGATGCCGGTGATCACGGTGGAAAACTTGCCGCCGGTTTGCTCCAGCTTTTCGACGATGGAGTCCACGGTCGTGATGTCGCAGGGCTCCGGCCCGCGGCCGATGGCATAGGTCAGGAGCTTCTCCGTCAGGCAGCGATAGTAGTCCTTCCGGCGCGCGGTGACCAGCAGGTGCTTCAGCTCGCGGACGTCGCTGAAGGTTTCGCCGGTGATGAGTTTTCCCGCGGGGGAGGCCAGCGCCTGGCCGCGTTCTTTGTCCCGCCACAGGCCCATGGCGTTGAAATTCTCCAAGGCCAGGCCGAGCGGATCCATCCGGTCATGGCAGGAGGAGCAGAGGGGCTTCTCCCGGTGCATGGCCAGCGCCTCGCGCAGGGTGAGCTCGCGCCCGTCCGCGCCCTTCTCCGAAGCTTCCAGGGAAGGAATATCCGGCGGAGCGGGCGGCGGCGGCGTGCCGAGCACGTTGTCCAGGATGAAGAGCCCGCGCTTCACCGGCGAGGTGCGGGTGGGGTTCGAGGTCACGGCAAGGACGGAGCCCATCGTGATAATTCCGCCGCGCGGGCTATCCGGTGGCAGCTTCACCATCCGCATGTCTCCGCCCTCCACGCCGGGAATGCCGTAGTGCGCCGCGAGTTCGCCGTTGAGGAAGGTGGAGTCGGTTTCGATCAACTCCAGCACGCTGCGATCTTCCCGCAGGAGGTGGCGGAAAAACATCTCCGCCTCCCGCCGCATGGCTGTCCGCAGGGAACCGCCGAACTCGACGCGCCGCTGGCCGCGGAACTTCTTCCGGATCTCGCCGAGTTCTTCCCGCAGTGCCGCCACCTTCGCGCTGTCGCCGGCCTTCTCCGCCTCGTCGATCTGGCGGTTCAACTCGCGGAATCTCTGGAAACGCTCGTTGTTCTCCCTCTCGGTGCCGGAGTCGCGGGCCAGCACCACCCGGGCATCGATGCTCACGCTCTCGACATCGCGTGTTTGCAGCCACTGCCCGGCGAAGTTCTTTACGAATTCATCCGAGCGGCCGTCCTGCAGCATGCGCTTCACCTGCGCGTGCAGGTTCTTCCGGAGCTCGTTTTGGCCGGCCAAGCGGACAAGTTCCTCGTCCGGCGTGGTGGACCAGAGGAAATAGGAGAGCCGCGAGGCCAGGGAATATTCGTCCAGCAGGGGATGGGCGGCCGGATCGTCCGTCGGGATGGTGTGCTCGATGCGGAAGAGGAATCGCGGGGAGGCGAGGATGGCGGAGATGGCACGCGCGATGCCCTTTTCAAAGGTGCCGCCCGGAGCCTCCATCGTTTGCTTCGCGAAACCCGCGAGCTTCTGCACGGTGGCATCGTCCACCGGACGCCGGAAGGCGCGGGTGGCGAAGCGGTCCAGGATTTCGACGGCGTAGCGGTCCCGTTCCGCGGGATCGGAAGGCACGCTGTCGCGGGTGAAGAAGCGGTGGTAATTCGGCGGATGCACCCTGTGCTCCGGCTCCTGGGGACCTATCAGCGTGATGCCGTTGAGGTGGAGGTTCACGCTCGGCGGTCCGTCACCGAGATCCGGCGGCTGCTGGGACTTGTCCACCAGGGGCTGCAGGGTCAGATGAAGCGGATACGTCCCCGGGTCCCATCTCACCTCGATGGCGGATTCCATCTTCTGGGCGGGGCTCCACTTCATCTCCTGCTCCAGCAGCTTTTGGCCATCCACGGACCACGTCGCCGTCGCCCGGCCGGGATCGTAGGAAAAGGATCCGCGGGCGGTGGCGTTCAGGATCACGCGGTAGGTGCCTGCGGTTTCGATCTTCAGCTCCGCCGTGAGGTCGGCAGGGTCGTAGAGGGAAAGCCGGTATTCCCCGTCGCCGGGCCGCCCCTCGCCCTTGCCGCGGAAGAGTCCGGCGGGGACATTCCGCTGCGGGGTTACCCGGTTCTCCAGAGGCAGGCCCTTTTCCACGATGATCTCCGCGGCCTGCATGTACTTCTCCAGCAGGAGCGGGGAAGTGCTCAGGACGTCGCCGATATTATCGAAGCCGTAGCCGGTGTCGTCGGCGGGGAATTCCTCGTCGCTGCGGAAGTCATGGCCGGTGAGGTCGCGGATCGTGTTTCGGTATTCCACGCGGTTCAGGCGGCGGAGCGTCACCCGGCCGGGATCCGGATCCGCGGGGTCGAGCTTCAGGGGGCCGCGCTTGATCCACTCCTCCAGGATCGCCAGATCTTCGGCCGGGGGCCGTTTCTTCTTCGCGGGCGGCATCAGCCCGGCCCGGATGTTCCGCAGTGCATGGTCCCAGAGCCCGGTCTGCTTCATCAGCTCCTCCGTGGAGCCGAAGGTATCGAAGCTGACCTTGCCCTTGTCCTCGCCTTCGCCGTGGCAGGAGAAACAATGATCCTCCAGGATCGGTAGTATTTTTTCGTCATATGTGATGGCGAAATCGTCCGCCCGCGCCACCGTGCAAATGCACAGGGCGAGGACCGGCCGCATCAGGAAAAAGCGGAAGGACACAGGCATGAAACACTGAAATGGGGACAAAGTAGCTTGATCGGCTCGTCGTGCGATCATGTTTGGTCCTGAAACGCCGCCGGTCGGCGATTTCAAACATGATGACACGCGTCCGTGTAGGAGTTTTCCGCCTCTCCCCGATTCCCGGGAAATGCGGCATATCGGTTTTTGGCGCGGGTCGTCCGCGTCGCGAAAGAAAACCGCCGGTCGCGGAGCGAGCTCCGGACCGGCGGGTGGGTTTTCCATTCGTCTCGATCTCCCCTTAAGTTCGAGACGGGGGTGAGAAGGGTGCAGCGGGGCTGGGGGAAGTGGTTTTCAAGGCCTCGCCCGAAATCTGAAACCAGCCATGGCAAGCTTTCAGGACAAGGCCTTGAAAACGATCCGCGGCATGAGTCCGCGGATGAATCCGGAGAGGGCCCGGTTTACCGGGCGGCGGCCATCGTGGAATCGATGCCGGGGCTGAAGTCGCAAATGCGCGTGGCCCGGGCCCGGAGGGCACCGCCGATTTCCTCGACGACGACCGAAGAAGGAAAGAAGCCATAGCCTTCGCGCCGCCACTCGGACCAGCTCGCCATCGGGCCGTCCCAGATCCGGTGGGACCTGCAGGCGAGTCGCGCGACGTAGCGGCGGACGATGCCTTTCTCCGCGTCGGCCCGCGTCACCGGGGTTTTGACGATTTCCGAAATCGCGAGGCCCGTCAGCTCGATGCGGGTCGTAAAGGTGCCGATGTGGTGGGTCGTGCGGGCCGTGCCGTCGGCGCGGAGATCCACCGAGGCGGCGATCAATGCGGAACTGGCGGCGAGCACTTCCTTTTGCTCGGCAAGGATCATCGGTGAAGTGGCGGTGACGACCACGATCTCTTGGGTCCCGCCGGGAGTCTGCGCGGAGAGCGGCAGGACAGGGGCGAGGACCGTGAGGAGGAGCAGCGCGAACTTCATACCCGGAGAATGCCCCGATTTAGGGCGCTTTTCCATTCCGGGATCGCGGGGGAGGGGCCTACGTGATCGCGCTAACTCGCGAGAGTACAAGGGCCGGCGGGTCGCGCTTCCGACGGTTGCCCTCAAACGCCGCTCCGGAGGATCTCCAGAGGAGCGTGATGGCAGACGCCACGGCTGAGGGCCAGTCCGCCGAAGACGGAAATACCCGTGGCGGCGGCGAAGGCGGCGAGCAGCAACCCCGGGTCGGGCCAGGGCGAGGCCTCGAACAGCAGGAGCGCGAGCGCCGCATTGGCAGCCACCGCGAGCAGTACCCCGGTCAGCGCGGAAAGCAGGCCGAGAGTTGCGTACTCCACCACCAGGATCGTGCGCACCTGCTTGGCGGAGGCCCCGAGGGTCCGCAGCAGCACGCTTTCCCTCAGGCGCACGTCGCGGCCGTTCAGGAGGGTGCCGATGAGGATGGGCAGCCCGGCGAGCACGGTGAAGCCCGCCAGCACGGAAACCACGGCGGAGATCTTCCCCAGGATATCGCGCACGGTCTCCAGGATCAGGGTGAGGTCGATCGCGGACACGTTGGCGAAGTCCTTCACCAGCGCGCGCTGGAGTTCCCCCGAGGCTGCGGCGGAGGTTGTTTTCGTCGTCACCACATGAAAGCCCGGCGCGTCCTCCAGCACGCCCGGCGGGAAGACCATGAAGAAGTTCAGGTTGAAGCGGCTCCAATCGACCCTCCGCAGGCTGGTCACGCGGGCGGGGATGGAGATGCCTTGGACATCCAGCGCGATCTCGTCGCCGATGCCGAGATGCATGTCCTTCGCGATCTGCTCCTCCAGGGAAAGCGGGACCGGCTTGCCCGGCTCCGGCACGCTCGTGTGCCATTCCCCGGCGACAAGGGTTTCGGTGGGATTGAGGTAATCCCGGTAAGTGGACCGGAATTCCCGCCGCGCCACCCAGCGGGGAATCCCGGCGGCCTGCCGGACCGGCACGCTGCGCACGGACTCGATCCGCATCGTCACCATCGGCGCGCTTTCCAGCAGCGGCAGCTTCTGCTGCGCCAGGATCTCCCGCACGCCCGCCACCTGATCCGGCTGCACGTCCACCAGATAGAGGTTCGGGCTATCTGCGGATCGGGTGATGTTCAGCCGCTGGTGGATGAGGTTTCCAGCCAGCAGGATGGTCACCAGCAGGAAGGTGCCGAGCCCGAGCGAAAGCAGGAAAAGCAGCGTCTGGTTCCGCGGGCGGTGGAGATTCGAGATGCCTTGGCGCAGCAGATACGGCCAGCGGGAGCTCACGGTGCGGCGCGTGACGAACATCAGGGCGCGCGCGACGAGGGCGAGGATGGCAAACGCCGCTGCCAGACCGCCCACAAGCGAAAGCGAGCGCTTCCAATCCGGATCGTTGTTGAGCGCCAGCAGCACCAGCAGGCCGGCGAGCAGCAGATAGACCGGCAGCGCCCGCAGCGGGTGCCCCTCCAAGGTGGCACCGCCCCGCAGCGTCACCGCGGGCGAGACCCGGCGGATCTTCAGCAAAGGCAGCAGCGCGAAGCCGCAGCACACCGCGAAGCCGGAGGCGGTGGTCTGCGCCACCACCTTCCACTCCGGGCGCGGCGATACCGAAATCGGCAGGCTATCGTGGAAATAGGCTAGCACCCCGGTCTGCAAGGCGATGCCAAGGGCGGCACCCAGCAAAGCGCCGAGCAATCCCAACACGCCCGCCTGCACGAAATAGATCCCGCAGGCGAGGTGCCGCGGGCAGCCGAGGCAGCGCAGGATCGCGATGGTGGGCACGCGCCTAACGACATGCGCGTGAACCGCGCCCGCCACGCCGATCGCGCCCAGGACGAGCGAGGCCAGCGCGATGATGCCGAGGAACTGTTGGAAGTTATCAAGGGCATCGCCGAGATTCTCCCGGCGGTTGTCCGGCGTTTCCAACCGCCAGGGATTCTCCGGAAAGCCGGTGCGGATCTTTTCCTTCACCTGCCGGTCGGTGCCGCCGGCCGGCAGTTCCAGGTGCAGCAGGTAGGTAGCCATGCTGGCCACTCCCAGCAGCTTCGTGCGCTCCAGATCCGCATGTCGGACATAGGCTTCGGGTGCGAAGCCGCTGAACCGGCTGGCGCGCGGCGCAGGCTTCGTCACCACGCCGAGAATCGGTAATTCGACTTCTCCCAGCTTTACCGTGTCGCCCGGCTTGGCCTGGAATTGATCCAGCATCGCCGGTTCCAACAGGATGCCCGGTTCCGTCTGGAACCGCTGCCATGCATCCGCGGGTTCGGTTTCCACGGTGCCGTAGAAGGGATAGCCGCCCTCGATCCCGCGGATCTGTACCAGACGCGCGGCATCCGCCTTCGGGAAAAACAGCATCGAGGAAAAGCTCGTCTCGCGGCTCGCCTGCTTCGCCATCGCCGAGAGCTTTGCAAGGTCTTCCGCCGGAAAGGGGCGGCGGGAGGAAATCTGGAGATCGGAGCCCAGCAGCGCCTTCGCTTGCGTGCCGATGCCTTTCTCCACGCTGGCCTTGAGCGAATGAATGGCCACCAGCGCGGCGATGCCGGAGACGATCGCCAGCGAGAAGATCGCCAGCCTGCCGCGTTGCGAGCGGCTGTCCCGCCAGGCCATCCGCCACGTCCACGGGTGGAAGAGCGCGCCCCACAGGGTCGAGGGCAGGGGACGGGGTTCAGAAGCTTGCATGTTCCTCCTCCGCGATGATGGATCCGCCGCTCATCTTCACCACCCGCCGGGCCTTCGCGGCCAGCGCGGGATCGTGGGTCACCAGGACCAGGGCGGTACCCGCCTCCCGGTTCAGCCGGAAAAGCATCTCCACGATCGGCTCGCTCGTTTCGGCATCCAGATTGCCGGTCGGCTCGTCGGCAAACATGATCTTCGGCCGGTGGATGAAGGCGCGTGCCAGCGCCACGCGCTGCTGCTCGCCGCCGGAGAGCTGGAGCGGGTAGTGATCCAGGCGATCGCCCAGTCCCACTTGGGCCAGCAGGCTTTCCGCTTCCTTCTGGCGGCCGGTTTCCCCGCGGAGCTCCAGCGGGACCAGCACGTTTTCCACTGCCGTCAGGGTGGGGATGAGCTGGAAGCTCTGGAAAACAAAGCCGACGAGCCGGTTGCGCAGCGCGGCCCGCTGATCCTGCGTCATCCTCTCCATCGCCTCGCCATCGAGGAGAACCGAGCCGCTGGTGGCATCGTCGAGGCCCGCGCACAACCCGAGCAGGGTGGTCTTTCCGCTGCCGGAGGGCCCGATGATCGCGCAGGTATCACCCTCCTGGAGGCTGAAGTCGATATCCCGCAGCACGGTCAGCTCGTGGCTGGCGGTGCGGTGGACCTTCCGGAGCTTCCGGACTTCCAGGATGGGCGGTTTGACAGCGTTTGGCTCATGGGTAAGGCTGGAGGCGGAAGAAGATGACATCTTGGAAGACCTTTGCGTTCTGGCTGCTCGTGATGACCGTCTCCGCACTATTCCCTGCGACCGCGCAGAATGCAAATGAGGGAAAGAAGCGGATCGTAATTCTCGGCGACAGCATCACGGCGGGCTACGGGCTCGATCCGCAGGAAGCGTACCCGGCCCTGCTTCAAAAGAAGATCGACGCGGCGGGCCTGCCCTACACCGTCTCGAATGCGGGCGTGAGCGGGGATACCACGGCGGGCGGCCTGCGGCGGGTCAACTGGGCGCTTGCACAGGGGGCGGACGTGCTGGTCGTCGCCTTGGGCGGCAATGATGGGCTGCGGGGCATCTCTCCCAAACAGACGGCGGCAAACCTTGCGGGCATCATCGACAAGGCCCGCGCGAAGAACGCCGCCGTGAAGGTGGTCCTCGCCGGCATGCAGATGCCGGACAACATGGGCGCGGAGTTCACCCGCTCTTTCAAGGAGAGCTTTTCAAAGGTCGCGAAGGAAAAGAAAGCGGCGCTGGTTCCCTTTTTGTTGGAGGGAGTGGGCGGGGTGGAAGCCCTCAATCAAGCCGACCGGATCCATCCGACGGAAGAAGGTCAGAAGAAAGTCGCCGACAACGTCTGGAAGACGCTGGAGCCGGTCTTGAAAACGGGGAAGACAGTGCCCTGAGGCGGCTTCAATTCGAGAGGGAACGCTCCCGCTGCCGCCGCTGCTTCGGTTGGAAGGGGACCACGAAGGCATCCTCGAAGTCGAAGGCATTCGCAAAGTCTTCCTTGGTATCGCTGTCCTGCTTGCCGAACATCTGCTCCTCGATGAGATGGAACACCATCTCGCCGATGTCGCCGCTCTCGCGCAGGCCCCATTCCCGCATCAGCGTGGAAGCCATCGGCCCGAACTCCTGCACCGCGAGATCGCGGAAGCCGTGGCACAGCTCCGTGCCGGAGACATGACGGGGCTCGCCGCCATTGCCTTCGGCGGCCCGTTTGAGCGTGAAGTCGAGCGCCTCCTTGAGAAACAGGTATGCCAAGGCGTCGTAGCGCTTGTCGCGCTTGAGGACGTTTTCGACGGCTTGCTCGAACTGAAGGGCCTTCATCTCGGGCAAATTTGCCCGTTCCACGCGTGCGAGTCAAAGCTGTTAGCAAGAGGGCGCATAACGGTTAGGCGGAGAGCCTACGTGGAATCACTGAGGCGGGACCATCGTGAATCGCCGCCACGGCCCCGTAGCAGGGACGGGATAGTGGAGAGATCGCCCTTGCGCCCCCGGCCGCACCTTGGACTGCGGCAGCCTGCTGCCGCTTTTTGGCAAGGCCAGCCTGCTGGCCGGGAAGGACGGGATCTGCCTGGGCAAACTCTCGATCTACCACGGAGTCATGCAGCGGAGGCCGGAGAGGCAACAGAGGTGACAGAGGTGACAGAGGTGACAGAGGTGACAGAGGTGACAGAGGTGACAGAGGTGACAGAGGCCGGCTCCGCAACGGCTTTACCTTTCTTCACAATCTCCGCTGCGTCGCGGTTCCGGAAGGGCGGCGAATCATCTCCCCATGCCCCGCAGCAGGCTGCGGGGAAGAAAAGCGGCAGCAGGCTGCCGCAGTCCAAGGGCGGCGGAGCCGCCTGTCGCACCGGAACGGTGGCCGTCAGTTCCCCAGCCGTCCGGCCAGGTCTTCCAGCACGGCGTCCAGCTTCGCCGCCGAGCTGATCCGCTGCGCCTTGTCGAAGCCGACCCAGATGGCCGTCGATCCCGCCGGTCCCAGCCTTGCGAGCCAAGCATCCCTGCCGGAGCCGGTGGCACCGCCATGGACCCGTGTGCCGGAGGTGCTCTCCAGCAGCGCGGCCGCTTCGCGCGCAGCTTGGCGGCCGATCGCCGGGGTCAGGGAGGTCGTCGTCTGATAGAGGATTTTTCCGTCGGGAGCGGAGATCGACTGGATCAGGTGAGGCTTGGGCCGTTTGCCGTCGTTTCCGAGGGTCGCGAGGCCGGTCGCCAGCTCCATCGGCGTGGCGGCGGCGCTGCCGCGGAAGAGATCCTCGGTCTCCAGGAAAGGCCCGGAGATGCCGCAGCGCTTGGCAATGCGGATGGTTTCCTTCGGGCCGATCTGCCGCCCCGTTTGGACCGGCTTGCCGGGCAAAACCAGCCGGCCCCTCTCGGCGGCGGCGGCGGCGATCCACGGTTCGAAGGCGGCTCCCAGATCGCGCCTCGCGTTGCTGCTGCGGTCATACCGGGAATCGAGAAAATCCCGGCCGCCGATCAACGCCAGGATCGCTCCCGTCTTCGTTTCCAAGGTGACCGCCGCGCATTGCAGGTAGGCCGGCTCCTCCCCGGCCCGATGATCCGCGTGCACGGGGTACTTCCAGTCCTTCGATTGCTCGATCTTCCGCAGGGATTCGGAAAGGTCGGTTTCCAGCCGCAACTGCCAGGAGCTGTCGATCGTGGTTCGGACGGTCAGGCCGCCGTCGCGGATGTCTTCGTCGTCGAGGATCTGCTGGAGCTCGTCCCGTATCGCCTCCAGCGCGTAGGAGCGTTCGGAGCCCCGTTGCTCCTGCGGCACCAGCACGATGGGAACTTTCTTGATGCGAGCGATCTCCGCGTCGTCCACGAAGCCCATGGCTATCATCCGTGCGAGCACCTGGGACTGCTGCTCCTTTGCCGCGTCCAGATCGCGGAAGGGCGAGAAGATGTGAGGCCCGCGGATGATGCCGACGAGCATCGCGCTCTCCGCCTCGTTGAGGCCCGAGGTCGGCTTGCCGAAGTAGGTCCGGGCCGCCAGCTCGACGCCATGGCAGCCGGAGCCGAAATAAATCCGGTTGAGGTAGTTGGCGAGGATCTCGTCTTTGCCGTAGCGGGACTCCAGCCGCAAGGTCAGGGCAATCTCCAGCAGCTTGCGGTTGATCGATTTCTGCCGGATCTCGAAGGTGTTCCGCGCAAGCTGCATGCTCAGCGTGGAGGCTCCCTGCGTGAAGTCGCCGTCCCTCACGTTCCTCACCGTGGCGCGGGCCAGGCCGCGGAAATCCACACCGCAGTGCTCGAAGAAGCGTGCATCCTCGCGGGCGCGCAGGGCCTTCACCATGAAGTCCGGGATGTCCGCGCGGGTGACGAGCCGGCGGTTGCTCCCGCCGCCGCCGCCGAGTTCCTTCCCGTCCTTGTCCAAAATCGCCGTATGCGCGGGCAGGCTGGCAACTTCGGCGAGGTCGTAGCGGGTTGCCAGGTAGAAATAATAGCTGCCCACGGCCAGCCCCAGCACGGCCGCGGCGATCCCCATCCAGAAGCTCCAGCGCAGGGCCGTCATCAGCCACCCGGGCATCCAGGCAAGCCAGGAGGGGGTTCTACGGATGGGACGCCAGGTGGACACGGGGAAACGGGAGACGGATGATCGGGTATCGGAGAGTGCGCGGGCTGGGAAGGAGGCCGCGAGGAGCGCCAATAATCAATCGTCAATAAATCGCCGACCGTTTTCCCGCCTCACTCTCCCACCGGCAGCGCCTTCAGCGGCGCTTCCTCCTCCTCCATGATCAGTTCACTCTCCGGCACCGGCTGGGCGCGCATCGGGTCGTCGTCCCGCACTTCCTCGGCGTCCACTGTCAGGGCGCGGGCAGGGTGAACCGGGCAGAGGTCGTTTTCCGCGGGGGCCAGGTCGGCCGGGACATTGTCGGTATAGGCTTCGCTGGCATTCTCGCAGCCCGCGGTGGCGCGTTTGCCGGATTCGCGGCACAGCCGGCATTCCACGAAAGAGAGCTGGGATTTCAGCCCCTCCGCCTTGTAGCCCAGCTTGTCGGCGGTCTTCATGATCTCCACCCAGACGGGCAGGGCGAGGGTCGAGCCGTAGCCGCGGTCGATGGTCTTTTTCGGCGTGTCCAGACCCACCCATACGGCGCAGGTGATGCTGGAGGTATAGCCGGCGAACCAGGCGACCTTGTAGTCGTTGGTGGTGCCGGTCTTGCCGCCGCAGGGCTTGTTGAAGCCCAGGGTTTTGATGGAGGCGGCGGTGCCGCGCTCGGTGACCTCGCGGAGGATGTTCGAAACGGTCCAGGCGGAGCCGGGGCGGGTGGCCTCGTAGGATATCCTGTCGTTTTTGTAGAGGATGTTCCCCTTGCGGTCGCGGATTTCATCGATGATCCGCTGGGGATAGCGGCGGCCCCCGTTGGGGAAGACGGTGTACGCGGAGGCGACCTCGTAGGTCGTGGCCTCCCATGCGCCGAGGTAGGAAGTCGGCATCTTCGGCATCGGCGTCTCGAAGCCCACCGAAAGGGCCGTCTCCGCGACCTTGTCGATGCCCGCGCGGTTGCCGAGCCGCACCGACATCGTATTGCGGGACCGGATCAGGCCCGTGGCGGCGGGCAGCATCCCGCCGCATTTCCCGTCGGAATTCTGCGGGCTCCAAGTGCCCGCGCCCTTGATCTCCCCGCGGTAGATCGGCCCGTCGCTGATGAGGGTCTCCGGTCGCACGCCCCTGTCGAAGGCGGAAAGATAGACGAAGGGCTTGAAGACCGAGCCGATCTGGCGGCGGCCCTGCAGCGCGCGGTTGAATTTCGACTCGTCGGCATCCCGTCCGCCGACGATGGCGAGCACCGCGCCGGTCAGGTTCTCGATCGCGACGATGCTGCCCTGGATGTACTCGGGCCGGGTCTTGGCATCGGCGGGCAATTCCTTCCACCGGGCCCGCGTCTGGTGGGGATAGCCGGGGGAACGCTCGATCTGCCGGAGCTTCGCATCGAGCGCTTCCTCGGCCTTTTTCTGGATCCGGTGGTCGATGGTGGTCGTGATCTCCAGACCGCCGAGCTCGATGTTCTCCTCCTCCAGGTTCCGCTCGAGTTCGCGGCGGATCGCGTCCATCGGGTAGCTATCGTGGAAAATGCGCCGCCATTCCGGGCGCACGGTGATGGGATCTTTCTTGGCCGCTTCCGCCTCCTCCGGCTTGATGGAACCGGCCACCACCATGCGGTCGAGGGTGCTGTTGCGTTCCCGGACCGCTTTCTCGATATCGTTGAAAGGCGAGAAGGCGTTCGGCCCGCGGACGATGCCCGCAAGCAGGGCGGACTCGGAAAGGGTGAGTTCCTTCGCGTGTTTTTCGAAATACGTGCGGGAGGCTTCCTCGATGCCGCGGATGGAATGGCCCCAGAAAATGCGGTTCACGTAGTGCTGGAGGATCTCATCCTTCGAGTAGTTCCTCTCGATCCGGTAGGCCACGGCCACCTCCAGCAGCTTGCGGTCGAGCTCCTGGAACTTTCCCGAGAAATCGAGCCACTTGGATTTCAGGGGGAAGCTGTTGCGTGCGAGCTGCATCGTGAGCGTGGAGGCACCCTGCTCGATGCCGCCGCGCTTGAGGTTCTCGAGCATCGCGCGGCCCACGCCGATCCAGTCCACGCCGCCATGATTGTAGAAACGCTCGTCCTCCCGGGACAAGATGGCGGCCGGGAAATCCCTCGAAACTTCCGAAAGGGCGATCACGTCGCGTTTTTCACCGTGGATACGCCCGAGTTCCTGGCCGCGGCGGTCATAGACGATGGTCCGCTGCGGCATTTCCGCCACCTTGGCCATGTCGTAGGGCTGGGCCCGGACGAAATAAAAGACGGCCATGACGAGGCCGATGTAGAGGCCGGTGAGGGCGAGATCGCCCCCCACCCGGAGCGGCAAGCGGATGAAGGCCGGGAGAGGCTTCAGGAAGGCGTGGAAGATGTGGAAGGGCCAGAAAAGGATCACCGAACCGAGCCCGACGGGTTTTGCGGCGGGGGCCTTTTTGCGATTGGAGGAGCGGGTGTCGGAGAGCTTCCCGGTGGGGCTGCTGGAATCCTTCGGCGATGGTTTCGGCATGGACTTGGAGAGATTAGCGCGGATGATCCGGGGAAGCGAATGCGATATCGTGCGGCAGACAAGGACGCGGGACCGTGTCGCTTCGACGTGTGAGAAAGCGATGAAGCACAGGAGATTTTTCCAAGGAGTGAGCGGAGCGGTGCTCGCGGCCGCTTCCCTTTGCCCCGCCGGGGCGAAGGATCCCGTGGGCACGATCGGCGACGTGCGCAAGCTCGAAGAGCGGATCGCCGCCGTCGCGAAGAAGGCGATGAGCGCCACCGTGGCTTTGATTTCGGAGGATTCCGGGGCTTCGGGCTCCGGCGTCATCACGACGCCCGATGGCCTGATCCTCACCGCCGCCCATGTGATCGAAGGCGCGGAAAGCGTGATGGTGGTTTTTCCGGACGGAAAGCAGGTCACCGGTAAAGTTCTGGGCGCGAATCTCTCCAAGGACATCGGTCTGGTGAAGATCGAGGAGAAAGGGCCTTGGCCCTACATGGAGCGCGGGACATCGAAGCCGCTTGAAGCGGGGGATTGGGTGATCGCAATGGGCCATTCGGCGGGATTCGACGCCGCCCGCACGCCGCCGGTCCGCTTCGGCCGGGTGGTTTCGGACGGGCCGGGGAATTTCCTCACCACCGATTGCACCTTGATCGGGGGTGATTCCGGCGGGCCGCTCTATGACCTGGATGGCAAGGTGGTCGGGATCAATTCCTCCATCGGACAGTCCCTGAAAAACAACAACCACGCGGGCGTGGACGGTTTCAAGGAGGATTGGGACCGGCTGCTGGCAGGGGAAGTCTGGGGCGAGCTGCAGATGAACCCTTTCCTCAACCCCGAGCGGCCCTTCCTCGGTATCGGCTTGGGCCCGCCGGTGCGCGGCGGCGGGGTGGTCGTCGCTTCGGTGAAGCGGAACGCCGGCGAAGCCGGTTTGCGCCCGGGCGACATCATCCGGACCATCGATGGAACGAATGTCACCAACGGGGCGGGCTTGACCCGATTGCTGGTGAAGAAACAGCCCGGGGATAAAGTCAAAGTGGGCGGCGTCCGCGACGGGCGGCCTTTCGAGTACGAAGTTACCCTGATGACCCAGGCACAGCTCGATCAATGACACTTTTCAAATCAACGATGAATACCCGTTCTCTCCTGATTTTCGCTCAGGTCGGGCTTCTGGCAGCGGCCTCCGCGCAGAGGAGCCGGCCTTCCGGGGATATCGATCCCGATTCACTGGTGCGGCCCGAGGAAACGCGCGCGGTCCACGAGCAGACGGTCCAGCTTTTCGACGCGATCAGCCCTTCCGCCCGGAAGGCGGTGCTTTCCACGGTATGGGTGTGGGCGAATACCGGCCGGGGAAACCGCCCGGTTTCCTTCGGCACCGTGATCGGGGACGGGACGCGTGTGCTCACCAAGTGGAGCGAGATCGCCATGGCGCGCGGGACTCTTCAGGTCGTCGGGGGGGATGGGACGACCGCAAAGGCGAAGGTGCGGGGAGTGTATCAGGAAGACGATCTCGCCCTGCTCGAAGTCGAGGGGACGCATTTCCCGCCGATCGAACTGACTACCGGGGAATCGCCCCAGCTCGGGCGCTTCCTCGTCGCCGCCTCGCCGGACGACACGCCGGCGAGCATCGGGGTGGTCGCCGTGGAAGCGCGATCCCTGCGGGAGCAGGACCAGGCGTTCCTGGGGGTGCTCTTGGATCAGGACTACCGGGGCGAAGGCGTGAGGATCTCGGAAATCGATCCGGAGGGCGGGGCGCTCCCGGCCGGCCTGAAGGCGGGGGATATCATCCTGGCCGTGGCAGACCGGAAAGTAGATAGCCTTTTCGAACTCAAAAATGCCCTCAGCGGCCGCGGGCCCGGAGAAAAAGTGGAGATCCGCTACCGGAGAGAGGGAGCGGAAGCCGCCACACAGGCGGAATTGCAGCGAAGGAAGAAGGAACTGCCCCAATTCCCGAACGCACGCCTGCGCGTGATGGAGCGCATGGGAACCACCCTGAGCCTCGTCCGTACCGGTTTTCCTTCGGTGATCCAGACGGACATGCAGCTTGACCGTGGCCGTTGCGGCGGTCCGGTGGTGGATCTCGATGGCACGGTGGTGGGGATTTCCATCGCCCGCGCGGATCGTACCCGGAGCTTCATCATTCCTTCGGCGCATCTCGTGAAGCTGCTCGCCAAGGATCCGGCGACTCCGGAAGAAGTCCAAGCGGCCAAGGCGGCGGAAGAGGAGGAGCAGCAGTCCGCCATGAACGAGGCGGCCCCCGGTCGACCGCGGGCAGTACCGCGCACACTACCGCGAGCGGTCCCCATCGAACCCGGCTCGGCCGACCGGCTCCGCCGTCATCTGGAGGACATGGACCGCCTGATGGAGCGCATGCGCGCCGAGATGGACGGAATCCAGGAGTAGGGCGACCCGGGGCTCCGCGAATAGGCGAGCCGCCTCTCCTCAGTGGTCCAGCTTGAGCTTTTTCAGCTTCGGCTCGATCACCAGGCGGCAGTAGCCGTTCTTGGTCTTGTTCTGGAAGTAGTAGTCCTGGTGGTAATTCTCAGCCGGGTAGAACTTCTCCGCCTTCGTGATCTCCGTCACGATCGGGGAGGGGAAGTGCGGCTGGAATTCCTTCTTCGAGGCCTCCGCGGCCGCCTTCTGAGCGTCCGTGTGATAATAGATCGCGGACCGGTACTGGGTGCCCACGTCCGCGCCCTGCCGGTTGAGGGTGGTCGGGTCGTGGAGTTCCCAGAACCACTCGAGCACCTTTTCGGTGCTGACTTTCTTCGGATCGTAAACGACCTGCACCACTTCGGCGTGGCCGGTGGTGCCGTCGCACACCTGCTCGTAGGTGGGATTGGCGACGGTGCCGCCCATGTAGCCGGAAGTGGCGGAATGGACGCCGTCGATCTGCTTGAAGGCGGCCTCGATGCACCAGAAACAACCGGCCCCGAGGGTGATGACCTCGGAGCCTTCGGGGACTTTCGGGGCGTCGGCAGGCAGCTTGGCGTCGGCGGGCATGGCTTTTTCAGGTTCGCAGGAAGCGAGGGTAGGGATGGAAAGGATCAGCGCGAGCAGGTGGCGGCGTTTCATGGTGATGGGAGCGGGGCCTTCGGGCCTTATTCGCTTATTCCGCAGGCATCCTAGCCGCAAGCGGCGCGGCGTAAAGATGTGGCGACGGAAGATTTTGCAGACAAACGGGCCCGTCCGAGGCATTTTCACATCGAATGAAGGTTTGCGTGTCCGCGGCATGGAAGGCCTGGCTGTCCGAATACGGCGCCCGGCTGCTCCTTTTCGCACGCGGATGGGCTCCCAGCCGGGAGGACGCGGAAGATCTGGTGCAGGAGGCCGTGCTGCGGCTGTGGAATTACCAGCAGGACAAGGGCGGCGGCGTGCCGGATCTGCCGCTGGCATTTTCCACCATCCGCTTCTGCGGGCTGAATCACCATCGCTCGGAAAGCCGCAGGAAAAAGCGGGAGGAATCCATCATTTACCTGAACGACTTCACCGACGTCTGGCTGGATCCCTCGCTGGAAGACGACGAGGACGCCGTGCGGCTGCGGGACGCGGTCCAGAAACTGAGCCCGAAGCTGCGGGAAGTGGTCACCATGAAAATCTGGGGCGGCCTCACCTTTGCGGAGATTTCGGAGGCTCTCGCCATTTCGCAAAATACCGCTGCATCGCGCTACCGCTATGCCTTGGAACAACTGGCGCAGGACATGCGTCGTGTGAAGGAGGACCGCCATGGAATCGCCTGAGGACATCGAAAAGGCGCTGTCGAAGCTGGTGCCCTCGGCCCTGAGCGAGAGGGGACAGCGCAATCTGGAGGATTTGATCGACAGCCTCGCCGCCGGTGAGGCGGTGGTGGAGATGACACCGCCGAAGCGCCGCTACTTCGCTTGGGCGGGAGGCATCGGTGCCGCCGCGGCAGCAGTCGCGCTCTCCTTGAGCATCCCGCTGGCAGGCCCCGGGACAGGCAGCCCGAGCCCCGGCACCGGCCAGAAGTCCGGAGTGGTGCCCGCCGGAAACATCTTCCCTGATGAAGACCGCGTGCTTCTCCTGGAACAGGTGGAGCGCGTGGAAGCCGCGGAACCGGAAGACCTGGTGTGGGAAAGCGACGGCATCGCCCATCGCGCGTGGCGCTTCCGGGTGGTGAATGAAAACCGGGTGCAAGACGTGCAGACGGGCTACGAAGTCACGGTCTCCAGCCCGCACGAGAAAGTGGTATTGATGCCGGTCACGGCCTTTTGATTTTTTCGAATGATGAGAACCGCCACCCTCTTCCTGATCGCGCTCGCCGGCCTCGCGGCCGCGGAGGATGCGCGCCCGCAGGAAGCGCGGCCCGCTCCGCAGGAAGCCGCAGCCGGGAAAGCCCTCGAGACGCCGTGGCTGGGCCTTCAGGTGGGCCGGATGGACGACGCCCTGCGTGCCCATGTTCCGGATCTCCCGCCCGGTTTCGGCTTCGTGGTGAGCTCGGTCGATGCCGGGGGCCCTGCCGAGAAGGCCGGGGTGAAGCCCTATGATATTTTCTGGAAGCTGGACGACCAATGGGTGACCAACGAGGCCCAGATCTTCGCCCTGCTGCGCCTGAGAAAGGTGGGGGAAGAGGTGAAGCTCGGGATTTACCGCTCCGGGAAGGAGCTGTCTTTCCCGGTGGTACTCGGCAAGATGCCGGACCAGAAGCTGCTGGCGAAGCTCCCGCCGCAGGACGGGACAGCTTCGCCTGACGTTCCGATGAAGGCGCTGAATCCGGCCGGCCAGTCGGCGGAAATCGAGATGCCGGACGGCAAGGCGGTGCTGATCCTGGTGAACGGGGTGCCGGAGGTGACGATCACCTCCAGGGCGGGGAAGATCCTTTTCCAAGGCCCGGTGGCGGGCCCCGGCGGTGTCTCGCTGGTGCCGGACCCGTGGAAGCCGCGGGTGGGTGCCCTGGAGCGCGCGCTGGCGAACACGATGCGGGGAAACCTGACCCCGCGGGAGCCGCGGAAGCGGGTTCTCCCTCCGCGGAAAGACCTGACGGGCAAGTGAGGTAGCGTGAAATGGTCGGGAAGGGCCTTGCGTTTTCCGGTGCCGGTTCGCATTTTGCCCCGGCATGCATCCAGATTTGGCGAAATTGCTCGATGCCGGAAGAATCAATCAAGCCGTCGCGGGGCGTCTCGACCAGCTTTCCCCGGGGAAATTCTGTTTTCACAAGGCCTGGGGTGCCGGAAAGGTGATCGATTGGGATTTGTCCGGAAAGAAGGTCACGATCGACTTTGAACAAAGCAGCGGCCAGGTGATGGACCTGCAGTTCGCGATCCAGCGCACCGAACCGCTCGACTCGGGGGACTTCCGCGCGAAGAAGGTGGAGCAGCTCGAGGATCTGCGCCTGTTGGCGAAGTCCGATCCGGTGGGCCTGGTGATCCATCTGCTGGAAAGCCACGGCGGCACGATGTCGGTTGACGCGCTCGAGCGGGAACTGACCGGCGGCGTGGTTTCGGCCAACGATTTCAAGAAATGGTGGGACAGCACCAAGCGCTCGCTGCGCGACAGCAAGCGCGTGATCGTCCCGTCCCGGCGGACCGAGCCGCTCTCGCTGCGTGCGGGAGACCTGAGTCCGGCCGATGCGCTGGTCTCGGATTTCGAGCAGGCGCGGGATCTCCGGACGATGTCCAAGGCCTTGGAGGCGATCACGCTCGACCTCGCGCTGTTCCGCGACGATCCGCCGGCGCTCCAGCGCCTGCTGGCGGGGATCAACGAATCTGCCGCGAAGAGCGTGCGCATCCAGCTCGGGCCCGCGCTGGAGCTTCTTTCCGCACGGGATGAGATGATCCGCGGCTTCAAGGGCATCGAGCTTCCCGCCGAGTCCCTGCGTCTTTCCGACGTGCTCGCTTCGGAAGAACACCGGCTGTCCGATGCGCTCACCGCCCTCTCCGCAGGGCGCCAGCGGGCGATCTACGAGGAGTTTGCCGCTGCTTTCGGCGATCGCTGGGTGGAGGTGCTGACGGGGATCTTCGACAAGGTCGGCTCCCGCGGCGTCGCGGAGATCGCGAAACTGCTGGAGGAGAAGGGCCATATGAAGACCTTGGAGACGCACCTCGTCTCCGCCCTGGCCCGCCGCTCGCTCGGCACGGACGCCCTGATCTGGGTCTGCCGCGAACGCAACGGCAGCGCCGCCCGCGTTTTCAGCGGGGAAGTGGGTGCCTGTATCCTCAACCTTCTGGAGACCGATCACCTCAGCGACGGCCCGAGGAAGACGACCCGGCTGCAATCCCTGCTCGCGGAGGACAAGGAGCTGCTCGGCGACATCGTCGGGAACATGGACGTGAACGAGGCCCGAAACTTCGGCCGCCGCCTGATGGAGTGCCCGGTATTCAGCGATCTCGACCGCAAGTCGCTGATGGCGCGCGTGATCAAGGCG
>CBIHMP010000037.1:0-19271 GCA_966211015.1 uncultured Luteolibacter sp.
CTCAACGTCCAGCCGACGCCCAGGGCGAGGAACTACAGAAAAATGTCGCCTTCACATTCCCGGAAGCGTCTTCCTCCGCGTTTTTTATCATCGGCACCGGTAATTGCCCTGCGCACGGCTTCCGCTCCCCTCCCCTTGACAGTACGGCGGGACGAACGCTGTATGCGCGTGCGTATGAAGAAACTGATTTTCCCAGCATTCCTCCTCGCGGCGTCCCTCGCGACACCGCTGCCCCTTCGCGCCGATGACAGCCCCTTGGCCAAGGAAATGGAAAAGCTCGATGATGCCTACAAGGCCTTCCGCCGCGAAACGGACACCGTGAAGGGAGCCGCGGCAGCCCGCGAGGCCCAGGGCTCCGTGCTTAAAGCGATCCCGCAGGTCCCCTCGATGCTTGAAAAGATGCCCGCCGGAGAGGCGAAGGACAAGGCGCTGGCCGCCTATCGCACGCAAATGGGCAAGCTCTTCGTGGCGCTCTGCGAAGTGGAATCGGCGTTCCTCGCCAAGGATTTGGACGCCGTCGCCAAGCTCGTGGACACGCTGAAAGCCGGGAAGAAAGAAGGCCACGATGCCTTCGTGGAGGAAGAATAAGAGTTTCCGTTTCAGGACCAGCCCCGTTCGCGCCAAGCGGACGGGGCTTTTTCGCGCCCGGGTGCGGGCCCTATTCCTCCACGATCACCGGAGTCCCCTTCGCCACCTTGCCGAATACGATCGGAACCACCGCACCGGGGCCGCGGATGCATGCATGGGAAACCGGGCGCCGGGAGCGCGGGATATTGCCGATGTGGTGGCCCACACCGTCCCAAGTCAGGCGCATCCAGTAGGGCATCGGCGCTCCGGCGAATTTACCGCCTTCCGGGATGGGATCCTTGCGGGCATCCGCGTCGGAATTCACCACGTTGCCTTCGGCGTCGTAGATCTTCCCGTAGGAGTTGGAGGCCTTGTCCTTGTCCTTTTCGAGGATCGTGTACTTGCCGGGAGGCGTCGGATGGGAACTGCGGCCGCTTGAAACCGGGTAATCGATCACCACTTCCTCGCCCAACATCAAGAAGGCGCGCTGCTTCGCAATCGAAATGACCAGCCGCGAATTGGCGGGCTCCGTCTTCGGGAGAAGCTGGTCGTTCTTCCAGACTTTCATCGTCTTCGGGTAATCCGGCTCCGCCTTGAAATGTTCGTACGTCCCGGGCGGGAAAGGATTGACCGGCTTCCCGTGGGAATCGATCGGCTTGCCATCCGGCCCGAGGGTGACGGACTTGTTGGCGCAACTGGCGAGGATGAGGGCGAGCACGCTGGCAAGCACGCTCAGAAGGGACGACGAATGATTCATGGGACTGGCTGGCCCGCTTCCAATACCCTGACTCCGTCCCGCCTGCAACCCCTTAACGGCTAGGGGGGATCAAGGGAATCCGCGCGCTGGAGCAGGGATTCGGCCGCCTCGCCGTTCCGTTTTTCCTGCCGCCAGATCCCCGCGAGCCGCCGCAAGGCCCCCGCGGTCTCCTTTTTCCGCTCCGCGGGAAAAGCCCGGATGGCGGCACGGAGGCGCTCTTCAGCCGGGCGCGTCTGCCCGCTCTCCAGCAGCGTCTCCGCGAATTCCTGGAGGAAAACCGGGTCTCCGGCCGGCCCTTCCACGCCGGAGAGATTCTCCGCTTCCCGGAAAAGGAGCGTCGCTCGCTCCCGGGTCTCCGGATCACGCCGGGTGGCAATCGCAAGCTTCACCGCCAGCGCGGCGTCGGATTGATTGAAAAACACCGCCTTCTCCAGCAACAGGCGCGCCTCGCGGGGTTCGTCAGCAGCGAGGAACTCATCCGCGAGGGCCAGGAACTCCGAAGGATCACCGCCACGGAGCTTCAGCGCTTCCGCCGCGTGGGGCCGCGCCTCCGCCGGGCGGTCCTGCCTGCGGTACAATTTCGCCAGCGTCTGATGAGCCAGCGCTTGCTGCGGATGGATCGCCAGGACCTCCCGCAGCGTCGCTTCTCCCTCCGCCTCCCGAGCCGCGGCGAGTTGGAGAATCCCGAGCCGCGTGCGCAATTCCAGCGAGGATGGAGCGGCGGCGACGTGGTCGGCAAGGATCCCGACCGCCTCCGGCAGGCGGCCGGTGGTGCGGAAGTGTTCGCTGGCCGTCCGCGCGAGCAGGCGGTTCTCCGGCGAGCGGCCGCAGGCCCTTTCCAGGAAATCGTCCATACGGGACCGCGAAGCGGCATCATCCTTCGGGAAAAGGGTCCGCGCCATGTCCACGGCCATTAGGGTTTCCCGGATACCCGCGTCCGGACCCGCCAGCGACTCGAAGACCGCGAGGGAACGGTCCCGCTGTTCCAAGCTCTCGTAGATCCGGAAGAGGCGGCTGCGGACGTCCAGATCACCGGGGAAATTCTTCAGCGCGGCCTCCAGGGTATCGCGCGCGATCTTCGCCGCGAAATCATCGTCGGGAGAAGCGCTTCGCAGGAAGTCGGCATAGGCCAGTTGCCCTTCCAGCCGGAGAGGCTGGTCCCTCGCGAATTCCCGATAGAGGGTGGAGGCCCCTTCCAGATCGCCTGCCGCATGGCGTTGCTCCGCCACCCGTGTCACCAAGGGAAAGGCCAGCGGATCACCCGCCCGGGCCTTTTCCATCGCGGCCGCCTCCGCCGCCCTGTCGCCGCGCTGCCCGGCAAGGATGCCGTACGCGAAGTCGAGCTTCGGCGAGGCCCCGGCGGTAGCGGAAGCAACGATGGCGAAAAGGGCGGCCCGTTTCATGAACACTTCCAAGGAAGCGGAGCGATCGGGAAAGGTCAAACCGCGCGGCAGAATCTTCGCGCGAGTTTAAAACATGATCCCGGCTTCACATGAAGTGCGACATCCCGGAAACCGGTCGCGTCCGAGCGGCGGATATATCCGGATGATCTCGTGGTCTCCTTCCCCCGCATCCGGAACAGCTTCCTCCTGCTCGCTCCCCGACACGACCGCTGAGGCCCTCGGGTCTTCCGCTGCCTCACGGGATGATTTCACACAGCGGTCCTTGCGCCGCCGGGCTTGGCATGGCATGGGCGGGCGCATGAATAGGTCCGCCGCAGTCGCCGCCTTTCTCCTCGGCATATCCGGAGTTCGGGCGAGCCTCGATCCGGCGATGTGGGATAAGGTGGCACTCACCAACGCGGGAACAAATAACCAGTGGGTTTTTTGGCCGGATGCAGCAAGGAATCCCCGAGTTGTGGCAAAAGGGATGGCAAACGGTGCCGTCAACCACCGGGTCCTTACGGGGGGACCCCCGGTGTGGGCAGCGAGCCCGGCCATGGCCGTAGGATTGAATAAGGAGGGATTCTTCGTCCCGGTTCCGAATGCGCCGGATCGGGGCTACTTAATCGGGCCTCATCTCGCGGTCGGAACTTTCCGTCTGAAAATGCTGGAGTTCTCGGCGAATGGGGTGACCGATTCGTTGGTGGACCCGGTTTTCAGTTCCGGCGGCTTCGGCGGAATCAGTGCGGCCTTGGATCCCCAAGGAAATCTCCACATAGCCTACGTCTGGTCACCGGGAGCGAACGAGGTATTGTGCTATGGGCGGCGGAACAGCAATGGGGTCTGGCAAATCGACGAGCAAATTTTCAACCGAAATCAGGCAAATCAGGATACGGGCGCGCGGATCGGAGCCACTGCCGTGGTCCCTTCGGGCTACGACTCGGCCAACATCTATTTTACTCTTTTCTCTCCTCTGTCGGGTAACGCTACCGCACTCATGCAGGCAAACTTACTAGTGAGCCAAGGCATTCCACATATCGCCAATCCCATTCCCCGCGTCCCCAACAATGTCAAAAACACGCTCAGGGGGACACGCGTCAATTCGGCGGACCGGGTCTTCTTCTTTGAAGGCACCACGCTGAAACGCTTGGGTAGTACAGGTACCGCCTCTCAAGTTCAACCGTCCGTGACGGGGGCAAAACCAAGAAGCATCCATGTCGCGACAAGCCCGAAGGATAACAGGCAGAGGGTCGCGTGGTACGATGGCAGCACTAGGAAAATTCATTATCTTCAGGCGATAAGCGAAACCACCTTCACTCCTCACAACCTCGTAACACTTACTAACAACGGCAGCGGCCTAGCTGACGCTGACCTACAAGGGCTTCATTTCGATTCGGATGGGCTCCCGTATCTCCTCTACCGGCGTCTCCTCGGCGAGGGCTATGTCGCCTACCCCGATATCCCCGACGAGACCTTGGACAACAATGGCAACGGCCGGATCGATCTTCTCGATACCGCCTTCGGCTCGAACACGGCAGGCCCGAGGGCGATGCCGGTGCCTGATACGGCGAACAGCTTCCAGATCGCCTTTCCCACCATCGGCACCGCCACCGCCAATCCCACGGGAGGGCTGCAAACCGCCAGTGCCAACCTGAAATACACGGTGGAGCTTTCGCCGGATTTGGTCACTTGGACGCCGGTGACCAGCACCACGGACATCAGCTATGCTTTCACTCCGGCCACCGGTGCCAATCGCACCGCCACGGCGACGATCACCGGTCCGGCGGGCGCCTTCACCGCGCGTTTCGCCCGGGTAGCGGTAACAAGGCTGAATCCGCCTGCGTATCCTTATTGATTTGCCGCGCGGGGACATCCGTCGCATGCGATGGTCCCGGGAGCCAGAATGAACGAAACGCCGACGCGAGACACGGAAGCTGACCGGCTGGACCGGGAGCCGGAAGACGTCCGCGCCGGGCGAGTCGAAGTCCTGGAACTGATTTTCGCCGGCCTGCCGCTGGAGGAAGTCCTGGAACGGATCGCCCGCCGCGCCGGCGGAGCAGATGGGCCTTGCGCGATCTATCTCGCCGATCCCGGGGGCTCCTACCTCACCCTCGCCGCGGCACCGGACCTGCCGGAAAACTACAACGACGCCTTGCGGCACCTTCCCATGGTGCCCGGTATCGGCGCCTGCGGCACGGCCGCTGCGACGCGCCTGCCGGTGGCGCATGCCGACATCACGACCCACCCCGATTGGGCCTCCGCCCGGGATCTGGTAGTACGCCACGGGCTGCGCTCCTGCTGGTCGATGCCCGTCTTCTCTGCCGATGGCGCGGTGCTCGGCACGCTGGCCCGATATTTCCGGGATGAGCGCCAGCCCCGGCCAGGAGATCAAGCGCGCATGGAAGCGGAGGCGAATCTGGTCTCCCTGGCCATCGAACGCTGCCGGACGATCGAGAAACAGCGGGAGCAGGAAATGCTGCTCAGGATCGCCGGCCGGAATGCCCGGATCGGGGGGTGGACGGTCGATTTCCTCAACGGGGGCATCGGTTGGTCCGACGAGCTCTGCGGCATTCACGAGGTGCCGCCCGGCCATTTGCCCGGCATCCGCGAATGGTTTGAATTTCACGCTCCGGAGTACCGCGATCGCATTTACACCGCCTTCCAGCACTGTGCGGAGGAGGGCACGCCCTTCGACGAGGAACTCCAAATTATCACAGCGAAGGGACAGCGCCTGTGGGTGCGCAGCTCCGGCGAAGCGGTCCGGGATGCCAAGGGCAAACTTCTCCGGATCCAAGGCGCCTGCCAGGACATCACGGATCGGAAGGAAGCGGAGGAATCCTCCCGCCGCCTCGCGGACCGGCTTGCCGCCACGCTGGGCAAAATCACCGACGCTTTCTTCACCTTGGACCGCGAGTGGCGCTTCACCTACGTGAATTCCGAGGCGGAGCGGCTGCTGCGCCACCCGGCCGCCTCCCTGCTCGGGAAGGTGATCTGGGAGGAATTCCCGGGCATCGGCGACTCCGTATTGCGCCAAGCTTGGGAGGAGGCGATGCGGCAGCAGAGCAGCGCGGTCCTCGACGAGTTCTACCATCCTCCGTTCGACGCATGGCTCGAAGTGCGGGCCTATGCCTCCGATGACGGGATGGCGGTGTATTTCCGCGACGTGACGGAGCCCCGCAAATCGCGCGAACAGCTCCGCCTCCTGGAAGCCTGCGTCTCCCGGATCAATGACGTCGTCATCATCACGGAGGCCTATCCGATCGACGAACCGGGACCGCGCATCGTCTTCGTGAACGATGCATTCGTCCGCCAGACCGGCTACGCGCGGGAGGAGGTCTTGGGAAAATCACCCCGGATCCTACAAGGACCGAAGACTCAGCGGACGGAGCTGGATCGCATCCGCATCGCGCTCAAGAGGGGCGAGGCCTGCCGCGCGCAACTGCTGAACTACCACAAGAACGGCACGGAGATCTGGTTCGAGATCGACATTGTCCCCGTAGCGGGCGACTCCGGAGCGCCCGCCTACATGGTGGCCGTGCAGCGGGACATCACCGGCCGCCAGCAATCCGAAGAAGGCGCGCGTGCCGGAGAGGAACGCTACGTCCGGCAGCGGAACGCCCTGATCGCGCTCACCGGGATCCAACCCATGGAAACCGATGATCAGGACGCCGCTTTCCGCCGGATCACCGAAGCCCACGCACGCGCGCTTGGCGTGGCCCGGGTGGGCATCTGGCGCTATACCGGGGATCGGACCGCCATCCGTTGCGCCGATCTCTACGACATGAGTTCGCACCACCACAGCAGCGGGATGGAACTGCCCGCCGCGTCGTACCCCGCTTATTTCGAAGCTCTCGAGGAGATGGACGTGATCGCGGTGGAAAACGCCCTCGCCGATCCGCGGACCCGCGATTTCCACAAAACGTATCTGCGGCCGCTGGGCATTACCTCGATGCTCGACGCGCCGATCCATGTCGGCGGGCATGTGGACGGCGTGCTTTGCAGCGAACATGTGGGACCGCCGCGGCTGTGGACCGGGGATGAGAAAACCTTCGCCGCCGCGGTGGCGAACGTGGTGTCGCTTTCCCTGGAAGCCACCGAGCGCCGCAAAGCGGAAGAGGCGGTAAGGGAAATCCAGCGCCGCTTCGAGATCGTCGCGCGCGCCACCAATGACGCCGTGTGGGACTGGGACCTGACGACGGACGAGATCTGGTGGAGCGAAGGCTTCGAGACGCTCTTCGGCTACCGCCGTGACAAGATCGGAAGCTCCAGCGCCTCGCGGACGAGCCGCATCCACCCCGACGATGCCGAGCGGGTCGTCTCCGCCATCCGCTCCCGGATCGGAGGCGCGGGCGAAGCTTGGGCGGGCGAATACCGCTTCCTGAAAGCCGACGGCACGTACGCCTATGTCCTGGACCGGGGTTTCGTGGTCCGCGACGGCAGCGGCAAGGCGGTGCGGATGGTGGGTGGAATGACCGATATCACCTCCCGGAAAAAGGCGGAACTGGACCTCGCCCGCTTGAACCGTGCGCTCAAGATGCTGAGCTCCTGCAACGAGGCGGTGACCCGGGCGGAAGGCGAGGAGGATTTGCTCACCAGGATCTGCCGCGTGGCCGTGGAGACGGGCGGCTATCGCATGGCTTGGGTGGGCTACGCGCTGGACGACCCCGAGCGTTCCGTGAAGCCGATGGCCTTCGCCGGGGTGGAAAACGGCTATTTAAGCGAGATCCGCCTTTCCTGGGATGAGAATTCGCCGACCGGCCAAGGTCCCGGAGGGAGGAGCATCCGCTCGGGACAGGCCGTGGTTTGCGAAAACGTGGAGGCCGACGACACCTTCTTCCACTGGGTCGGAGCCGCGCTGGCCCGCGACTACCGGAGCGTCATCTGCCTGCCTCTACGGAGCGGAGAGCGGACCTTCGGCTTCCTGGGTCTCTACGGCTCCGAGATCCGGAGCGTGGGCGCGGACGAGATCAAGCTGCTCCAGGAGCTGGCGGACGATCTGGCACTGGGAATCGGCACGATCCGCTCGCGCTTGGAACGCCAGCGGACGGAGGACGTGGTGCTGAAGGTGGCTCAGTCGGTCTCCAGCGGGACCGGCACGGAGTTCTTCAATCTCCTCACGCTCAATATGGTGGAAGCCCTGGGAGCCCACGGGGGCCTCATCGGGAGCCTGGATGAGAAGACCTTGGAAATCACCACCCTCTCTTTCGTGCTGGAGGGAAAGCTGATGGACAACGTGACCTACGGGCTCGCGGGAACGCCCTGCGAGAATGTGAGCGAGGGCACCGCCTGCGTTTTCGACCGAGGCGTCCAGGAGCTTTTCCCTGAAGATCATCTGTTGGTTTATTACGGCGTCCAGGCTTACGCGGGGATTCCCCTCTTCGACCGCGGCGGTTCCGTTGCAGGGATCATGGTTGTCTTCTTTTCCTCGCCTCTTGAGGAGAAGGCCTTGGTCCAGTCCACCCTTCAGATCTTTGCCGCACGCGCGGCGGCAGAGTTGGACCGGCAGGTCGCGGATGCCCACATCCGGGAACAGGCGTCGCTCCTGGACCGGGCGCGGGACGCCATCCTCGTCCGCGGGCTCGACCACCGGATTTCCTACTGGAACAAGAGCGCGGAACGCCTCTACGGCTGGGGCCACCGCGAGGTCATGGGACGGTCCGTGGAGGGGCTTCTCCACCGGGACGCGGAGGCTTTCCGGAAGGCCACGGCGGAGGTCATCCGTACCGGCGAGTGGACCGGCGAACTCGTCCAGTATGACCGAGACGGCCGCGAACTCGTCGTGGAAGGAAGATGGACCCTGCTCCGCGGCCCCGACGATGCGCCGAAGAATATCCTCTGCATCAATACCGACATCACCGAGCACAAACGCCTGGAGCAACAATTCCTGAGATCCCAGCGGCTCGAGAGCATCGGCACGCTGGCGGGCGGGATCGCCCATGACCTCAACAACGTCCTGGCACCGATCAGCATGTCGATCGAACTGCTCCAATCGGACGTGAGCACCGAGCGCGGCCACGAACTGCTGGCGACTCTTTCCGCCAGTGCCAAGCGCGGGGCGGAAATGGTGAATCAGGTGCTGTCTTTCGCACGGGGCATGGAAGGACGCCGGGTGGAACTGAGCCCCCGCCACCTGATCGGGGACGTCGAAAGGATCGTCCGCGATACCTTCCCGAAAAACATCGCGATGCGCGCGCAGGTGCCTCAAGCGCTCTGGGCCATCACCGGGGACCCCACCCAGCTCCACCAGGTGCTGCTCAACCTCTGCGTGAATGCCCGGGACGCCATGCCGGAGGGAGGGGAGATCGTCATCACGGCGGAGAATGTCGAGTTGGATGGCCGCTTCACGGCATCCGAGCCTTCGGTGAAGCCGGGACCGCACGTCTTGATCCGGGTGGAGGACACCGGCCACGGCATCCCCGCGAAGCTGCTCGACAAGATTTTCGAACCTTTTTTCACCACCAAGGAAGTCGGCAAAGGCACCGGCTTGGGCCTTTCCACCTCTCTGGCCATCGTCAAAAGCCACGGAGGCTTCATCCGGGCGGCCAGCGCGCACGGCAGGGGCTCCTGTTTCCTGATCGTGCTGCCCGCGCTCCCCGTGGCGGCGGAGGCGGTGCCGGACCGGGGAAAGCTGGACCTGCCACGCGGGCGCGGCGAGACGGTGCTGGTGGTGGACGACGAGCCCTCGATCCGCCGCATCACGAGACACATGCTGGAGTCCTTCGGCTACCGGGTGCGGGTGGCCGCCGATGGCATGGAGGCGGTGGAGATCTTCCGCCGGCACAGCGGAGAAATCTCCGTAGTCGTCACGGACATGATGATGCCGGGGATGGAGGGGTCGGCAACGATCCGCGCCCTCGCGGAGATCGATCCGCAAGTGCGGGTAATTGCGGCCAGCGGGATCAGCAACAAAGAGGCGGCGGCGAGGGAAGCGGGAGAATGCGTCCGCGCTTTCGTGCCCAAGCCCTTCACAGCGGAAGCCCTGCTCCGGGCCTTGGAAATCTCCCTCGCCCGGCAGGAGTAAACCCGCCCCAAGGAAACACGGGGTGGTAACATTACGTATTCACGTAAATCTTCACACTGGACACTATCTCCTGAGCGTTGACCTTCACTGTCGCTGATGCCCCGTTACCCTGAGGATACCCCTAATCTGCTTCTCGTGGATGACGACGACACGATCCAGCGACTGTTGGCAATGGCAGCGAAAGATCAGGGGTGGCGACCATTTTCTGCGTTCACCGGACAAGGCGCCCTGGAGGCTTTGAGCGAAGGGATTAGGGCGGTCGTTCTCGACCACGGCCTTCCCGATATGGACGGATTGGAGACGCTGCTGCGCATCCGTGAGCGAATCCCCGATGTCCCGGTGATCATGCTCACCGGCCTCAACGATGCCGAGACCGCAGTGCGGGCCTTGCGCGCGGGGGCAGCCGATTACCTGACGAAGCCTTTTGAGCTCAAGCGCTTGTTTGATTTGCTCCAAGGATTTAGGCGGGAGAAGAAAGAAGAGCCGGCAACCAAGCCCGTCACGGCGACCGGCTCCCTCGGCAAAGGAACGGCCAGCCTCAAGAGCTCCAGCGCGAGGGTGCGCGAACTCCTGCGGCAGCTTGAAAAAGCGGCCGCGCTCGACAGCACGATCCTGCTGACCGGGGAGAGCGGAACGGGCAAAACGTATTTTGCGAGGGAGATCCACCGCCTGAGCCCTCGCGCCGGCGAAGATTTCATCACGGTAAGTTGTCCGGCGCTGCCGCGGGAACTGCTGGAATCCGAGCTTTTCGGCCACGAACGCGGTGCCTTCACCGGGGCGACCGCTTCCCGGGCGGGACGCTTCGAACAAGCCTCGAAAGGCACGCTCTTCCTCGACGAGATCGGGGATCTGCCGGCGGAGCTGCAGCCGAAGCTGCTCAACGTCCTGCAAGATCGCGAGTTCTTCCGGGTCGGCGGAAACAAGCTGCTGAAGACCGCCACGCGGGTGATTGCAGCCACCAACGTGGATCTCCGCGCACGGGTGGAAGCTGGAAACTTCCGGGAGGATCTCTACTACCGGTTGAATATCATCGAGCTGCACGTGCCTTCCCTGCGCGAGCGCAAGGAGGACATCCCCGAGCTGTCGGCGGAGATCCTCGCAAAGATCGCGCAGCGCCGCGGGGTCGGCACCTGGTCGCTTAGCCCTGCTGCCATTGCGGCGATGCTTGATTTCGATTGGCCGGGGAATGTCCGGCAACTCGAGAACGTGCTGGAACGAGCCACCGCCTTTACAGACGAGAGCGAGCTGCAGGATGTCGATTTGATTCCGCTTCTGGAAACCCGCCGGGAAAGCCCCGGAGCCTCCTCCGGACGTTCTCTCACCCTACAGGAATTGGAGCGGGACGCCTTTATCCAGACGTATCACAGGAGCGGCAGGAACAAGGCCCGGACCGCGCGGGAACTCGGGATCTCGGAACGCTCGGTTTACAACCTCCTGGAGCGTCACGGCCTGAAATAACGAGGCTCCCGGAAGGCGGTTCCCCGTATCGCGACCGGGCAAAATTCCCGCCGCGCTTCGGTCCTTAGGATCCAAGTAGAGTTCCGAAACATTGCATGAATTTCATGGTCTCCTGAAATACTTGCAGAGATGATAAGTTGAGTCCTTCGACTCAAAAGCACGTCTTTTGTCTCATTTAGTTGAACATGAGTGGCTCGCGGATGTCGGTATTGTTGGCATGGCGAATGCCGCACGACCCATGTTCTCTGGGGGGAGAACATGGAGCCGCGAGGCTCCGCTATCCAATACACCAACCCGCCGGGCGAGCGATCTCCACGAGGTCCCCCCGGCGGGGAGGCGTGTATCCGTAGCAGGCTCCTCCCGCGGGGACCGCAACGTCACGCACCTCCCTCAATGCAAAGGCTCCACCCCCTTCCTGCAACGCCGCCGCTTCCGGTTACGGCCGTCCTCACGGTGATCGACGAAGACGCCGCCCCGGCACGCAGACCAGCCGCCGCGAAGACCTCTATCCTGGAGGTGATGCCTTCACCCGCCCCCCGAACGACAGCCAAAGTAGTCAATCGCGCTGACGATCCTTTCGAAGACGACATCACCGCCACCACCCGCACCGGCCCCCGGATCTCCGGAGAGCTGGATTTCGGGCCCCGGAGCCATCATCTGCCGCAGTTCGTGCCCCTCCAGCCGGAGGTCTTCCTCACAGGCCGGGATCCATGGTCGGTGCGTTCCGTGCCGGACCTGCTTCGCAACTATCTTCCCGAGCTGAGCATCTCGGCGGGGCTGGTGACCGGTTGTGGCTTCGCCGCGGGCCGCATCGCCCACCACTTCCTCGATATGATCGAGGTGCCGTGGATCGTTGCGGTTTATCTGGCTCTCTACCTCCTGAACCTCGCCTCATTGTATTTCGGAGCGAAAGGCAGGTCCTCGTTGGAGGCGAAGGAGAGCTTCAGGGCGATGCTCCTTTGGTGCTTCTTGCTCTGCATACCTCACATCGTGGCCTTCGCCATCCTCCGGACGGGAGCTTGAGCGGGCCCTCCGCCCTCCTACCTGTGGCCCTGGGCTTGGATGAAGGCATCTTCCACCGGGCGCGACCGTTTCCGGCTGCCCCGGGGATGCCCCCGGATGAGAAAATTGGATGGAATTGGCCTGAAGAATTTTCACTTTCCTTGAATTTTTTGCGGGCAAAAATATACGCTAGGGATGATCGATCTTTGCGACCCGACGCCGTTTGCGCTTACAATCAATTGTTTATGCATCAGCGCGCACATTGGCATGGGGGATGCCATTGCTTAGATGTTCTCTGGGGGGAGAACACAGGGGCCTGAGAAACCCCGCTTATCCAATACAACCACCCGCCGGGTGCGCGATCTCCTCTGGAGATTCCCCCGGCGGGAGTTGTATTGGTATGGTTTCAAAATTAAAACGCCCTCTCCCGATCACCGGGAGAGGGCGTTTTACTTGCCGGGAGGGGGCAGTGGCCGGGGAGTCTATTCCCCGGCTTTCTTGAGCACCTCGACCTTCACGGAGACGATCCCCCGGCCGCGGAAGCCGAGACGTTGGGCGACGCCCTCGGTCACATCGATGACGCGGCCCTTGGAATAGGGACCGCGGTCGTTGATGCGCACGACTTCCGATTTGCCGTTGGCCAGATTCGTCACGCGAACCTGGGTTCCCATGGGCAGGGTCTTGTGGGCGGCGGTAGCGGCACCATCCCTGAGGCGCTCGCCGCTTGCGGTGCGGGTTCCGCCGTTGCAGCGGATGCCGTACCAGGAAGCCTTCCCGTGCTGGACGGAAGAAACTTCCCATTCCGTTTGGCCAGGGGTCAACCGGTTGGAGGCGGTTGCCCGGGTGGCACAGGATGGCAGTACTAGGGCTCCGGCGATGGCCAGGGCCGCGGATCTTAGGGTCCGGGTCATGGTTTCTTGTCGGTGGTTAGCCCGCGCTTGGCGCGAGGGCGGCGGGTGTACGGACAGAAACAGGCGTCGGCAAGCCCAATTAGCAATTTCCTGTCAAGGTATTTCTGTAGTAGTAGCAGCGATTTCTTCCGATGTAGTAAGGAAGCCTTAAATTTTTGTCGCTATTCCGGCCCCGCTCTTGCTATGACAGGGGATAGGATGAGTAGCTGGCTCCCCTCTTCTCGCGACCGCTTTACCCCCGCGGATTTCTCGTTCCTCAGTTCGGTCCTCTCACCGACGGGTGAAAGGAGTCATCTGTGGACCCTCTGGGAGGACCCCGAGGCGCTGCGGGAGATGCTGGATCTCAAGGCCGTCCTGCGGTCCCTGCTGGACTCCACTTCCGCGCTGCGGGTTTCCCCCGCCTTCTACTTCTACGTGCTGGTCCGGCACTCCTTCCTGGAGGCCGGGATCAGCGATCCCGGGATGGCGGATTACGTGGCAGGGGTGATGGTCCAGCGGCTCGCCAGCGACACCGGGGATCCGCTGCGGAGCCTCCCGGCCGGCTTGACCCACGCCGCCGACTTCGTGGCCATCCTGGAATCCGCGCACGGCAGAATGCGTTTCCACCTGCAATTGGAGGCAGGCAACCAATTCCTCGTTCTCACCGGACTCTTTCCCGGGTTCCTGATCCGCCGCTGCCAACGCCGCGGAGCCCCGGGCGTCGAGTTCTACGAAGACTTCGCGCGCCGGGCATTCCGGGACGCCGCGGACAACCGGGCCGCGCCGCAAGACGCCCCGCGCCGCCTCTTCGGGGATCTGGCGGAGGCATTGCCCACGGCGCGTCTGTCCTTGAACAAGATGGCGGAGGAATTCGTATTCCTCGGCGAATGAGAATCGGGTAGCGAGGGGAATGGAAATCCGCGCGCTTGCCGACCAGGCTCCCTTCACCACCAAAGACGGCTCGACCATCCGCAGCATCCTCGATCTCTCGAACGCGCCGGTGAAGAACCAGAGCCTCGCCGAAGCGAGCGTGCCCGCGGGCGGCTCCACGCAGCGTCACTGGCACCGGGACAGCGAGGAATTTTATTTCATTCTCGAGGGATCAGGGCGGATGGAGATCGGTGGCGAAGCGCGCGAAGTGGGTGCGGGGGATGCCGTCCTGATTCCCGCAGGAGCATGGCACCAGATCACCGCGGCGGAAACGCTCCGCTTTCTCTGCTGCTGTGCGCCGCCTTACCGGCACGAGGACACGTTCTTCGAGTAGTCCTCACGGCTTGAGGAAATGCGCCACCGCACGCGTCACCGGATCGTCCGGTTTACCACAGTCGGCATTGATCGTGGCGTGGGTTTTGTCCACGGCGGTGAGGACTGCCGTGCCGCCGCTGTCCCGTAGTGCGGCTGCGAGCAGGCGGGATTGGCGGCGGGAGTCGGGCCGCCTTTCCACATGCAAGATGAGGAACGGCGGTGGCTTCGACGAAATGCGGTGCACAGGCGAAGCGTCGCGTTGCTTGACCGGATCCGTGGTGAAAGCATGGCGATACATTTCCTCCATCACCCCGTCTTGCTTCAAGGTGCCGTATTGCAGGGGAATGTCGTAGCCCGCGCCGTCCAATAGCACGACGCCGCGGATCGCCGCAGGGTTTGCACCTGCAGCTTTGAGACGGGGGGTATCGACAGCGGCGAGCGCAGCCAGATGTGCCCCGGCCGAATGACCGAGGAGATAGATGCGCCGCGGGTCACCGCCGTGACGCGCGGCGTGGTGCTGCACCCAAGCGATGGCGGTGCAGACGTCCTCGACCTGGCCGGGATGCTTCACGGCGGGAGCGAGACGGTAGTTGATGGAAGCCACGATGTAGCCGCCCTCGAGGAGCCACGAGATCTTGGGCTCAGCGAAGCGGGAGTGGGCCTTGTCGCCGGTGGACCACCCGCCGCCATGGATCAGGATGAACAAGGGACGCGGCTGTTCGCGTTTTCCGTCCGGTAGGTAGAGATCGAGCCTCTGCAGCGGCCTACTGCCCTTTCCGGCATATGGAAGGTCGCGGAGCACCTCCGCCGCCGCGGTTCCCAGCGAAGCGAACATGAATATCAGAAACAGGGCTCTCATCTCGATTGGAAAAACACCCGGATCTCCCACGAGTCGCGCACTTGCTTGGGACGGGGCGTTTGGTTAGACCGGACGCGTGGAAACGAAACGACCCACCTTCATCCCCAAGGCGTGGGAACTGCCGGAATCGATCCGGCGGCGGCTCGGTGATGCCGCAGGCCGCCAGCGCCTGATGGACGAGGACGGGCATCTGCTGCTGATCCTGCACCAAGCGCCGGAACCGGAGGACAACGAGGTCCGCAAGCCGGTACTCCTCTGGAACCAGCCGACCGGAGAGTGGAAGAGCTTCCCGGAGGGCGGGGGCTTGGCGGCGCTGGACGCCCACATGGAGACCTACCGGAAGAACATCCACGTGCTGGACGAGGCCGTGGAGGCAGCCGGCACGCCGCGGCAGTACTTCGACGTGATGAAGCACGTGACGCCCCTGCTCCGCGCCACGCGCAACCTGCAGACGGTGATGCAGGAAGCTCGCGAAGCGAGACCGGACGAGCGGCGGCTCATCAACTTCCGCGACCGCGCGGTGGAGCTGGAACGGGCCATCGACCTGGTGGCCGAGGACGCGAAGGCGGGTATGGAATTCTCGCTCGCGGAGAACACCGAGGAGCAATCCCGATTCGCCTACGAAGCGGCGATGGAAGCGCGCAAGCTGAACCGGCTGGCCGCATTCTTTTTCCCGCTGGCCACGCTGGTGGCGATCTTCGGCATGAGCCCGCCGGAGAAGGTGATCCGCATGCCCGGCTTCTGGATCGTGATCCTCACCGGCATCGTCGCGGGTCTCATCGTCCGCAGGCTTCCCTTGGGTAAAAAGTAGGCTCCAGAGCCTCCGGATCGTTCCTCACGCGGGCTCTGTCTTCCGCCCCCGGAGAGCCCAGAGGAAGAACCAAGCGATCAATACGGCCACGAGGGGAAGCTGCCATAGCAGCGCGGCCTTGAAGGCCTCGTCGCCCGCGGTTTCCCGCATGCGCAGGAGCAGGAGGGAAAATCCGAGCGAGAAGGAGCCGTAGCCGAGATTGAAGGCGAGGCCGCGCACGCTGAGCAGGGTGGCCCTTTGCGAGGATTCCGCGGAGGCATGCAGATGGCGGCCGACGGTGAAGCCGACCAAGCCGAGCAAGGTCATCAGGAGCATCGCGGGAAGGAGACCGAACCAGCGCCATGCCGGGGCGAGCAAGGCCAGCGAAAAGATTGCCAAGGCCGCCGATATCCCGAGCACCCCGAGGGCGGAGAATCTGGCATTCAGCCACCGCGCGAGGGCAGGTATGAAGAAACTCAACACGCCGCCGACGGCACCGATGAAGCCGAAGGACCACTCCGGATACCCGATCAGCCGGTAATATTCGCTGGTGACCGTGGCGAAATTCCGCGCCACGGAATCAATCAGGAGCCCGCCTATGATCACCGTGGCGATGCTGCGGGTGGTGAAGGCTTTCCTGGCGGTCTCCAGTGTCAGCCGGAAAGCGGAAGCACAGCGCTTGCCCACGCTGCCGGCCGCATGCGGGGTCTCCTCGAGGCGCAGGGTGATTGCCACGCAGGCGAGGGCCTGCACCAGGACGACCGCCACGGGAAGGCGGTGCGCGATCTCCACGGGAATGGCCACGCCGATCTTCGCGAACCAGGTGGGATCGTAAAGCAGCCCGCCGAGGGCCATGGTAATCAGGAAGCCCGCCGCCCGCCAGCGCATCGCGGCTGCCAGCACCTCGTCCCAAGCCTCTGTCCGACCCTCCTCGGGCAGCGCGTCGTAGGCGATGGCCTCATCGGCACCGCTTGCGGCGGCTTCCGAGGTGCCGGAAAGCAGGCGGTTCAGGATGCAGAGGGCAAAGAGCAGGTTTCCGCCGTCCTTCGGTGCCAGCAAAAGGATGGCCATTTCGAAGACCATCACGACGGAGGAGAAAACGAGCAGTTTCTTGCGGCCGATGGTATCCGCCAAGGCCCCGGACGGAACCTCCAGCGTGAAGATCGCCAGTGCCCACATGAGGTTCAGGAAGACGAAGCGGTCGAGAGTCAGCCCGAGATCCGTGAAGAAAATCGCCAGCACCGGGTAGTAGGCCCTGGCATTGTAGAGGACGGTGAAAAGCACATACAACCGCGGGTTCCTGTGGGCGAATGCACCGGTGCGGCGGAGAACGGAAGACACGTGCTAGCTGTGATCCACGGCAGCGCCGGAGGCAAAGGGAAATGCCAGCGATCTTCCCCAAGATTGGCCGCGCAAGGACGAGCGGGTCGCGCGGCTACGCTCCTGAAAGGAGGTGAAGGCGGCCGATTTTACACAGCCTTGACGGAAACCCGCGGCGCAAACGGCTAGAAGTCATCCATGAAGCTTACCGGTTTTCTCCTTTTCATCGTCGGTCTGGCACTGATGGCGGCGGGCGTCGTCGCCGGCCAGGAACCGCAGAACCCGCGGATCGACTACGCGGGCTTCGCCGGCCTATCCCAAAAAATCACTGCTCTGCGAGAGTCCCGGCGGATCTCGGAAACAGATTTCCTGCATCATGCAGAAGACCCGAAGACCGTGATCCTGGACGCCCGAAGCCGGGAGAAGTACGAGCAGCTCCATGTGAAGGGCGCAAAGCACCTGAACTTCGCCGATTTCACGGAAGAATCCCTACGCAAGCTGATTCCCGAGAAGCACACGCGGATCCTTATCTATTGTAACAATAACTTCTCCGGCGAACCCCGGCTGCTCGCACCGAAAGCAGGTCTTGCTGCTTTGAACATTCCCGTTTTCATCACCCTCCATGCATACGGCTACACGAATGTCCATGAGCTGGCGCCCCTCCTGGACATCAAAACGACGAAGATCCCCTTCGCCGGGGAATCCGCCAAGTAGTCCTCTTGCTCCACCTCAGCTTTTCCGTGTAGGATTTGGATCGCCCGATGTCCGGACAGACCATCCTCGTCATTGAAGACGACCCCGCGATCCGCCGCGGGGTCGTGGACGCCTTGGACTACGGCGGCTACGACACCCTGGAAGCGGGCGACGGGATGACCGGTTTGGATCTGGCGCTGCGGGCGAACTACCGGCTGCTGCTGCTGGACCTGGTCTTGCCGGGAAGGGACGGCTTTTCGATCCTGGCCGAATTGAAAAGGCAGCGTCCCGGACAAGCGGTGATCATCCTTTCCGCCCGCGGGGAGGAGAACGACCGGGTGCGCGGCCTCGGTCTGGGGGCGGATGATTACGTGATGAAACCCTTCAGCGTGCGCGAGCTGCTGGCACGGGTGGAGGCGGTGCTCCGCCGGACCTGCGAACGCCCCGCTCCGGCGGAAGAGCGGGAGCTTCCGGGCGGCCGCGTCGATCTCGTTTCGGGACAGATCCGCTTCAAGGACGGGACGGACGGGCTGCTTTCCGAGCGGGAGCTGGGCTTGCTGCGCTATCTGCTGGATGCGGCCGGCCGGGTCGTTTCGCGGGACGAAATCCTGCGGCACGTGTGGGGCCTGGACCCCGCCCGTACGGAGACGAGGACGCTGGACATGCACATCATGCACCTGCGGACGAAGCTGAGGGACCGGGATCAGGAACTACTGGTGACGGTGCGGGGAAAGGGATGGAGATTCCATGGCAACCCATGAGACGCGGGAAAACCAACTGCCTCGTCCACGGCCTGCTCTTTCTCTGCGCGGTGCTGATCATGGGAGCCATGGCGGCCCTGACACGCGGCGTGGTGTCCACGGAAAAGGAACGCGCCCGCATGGAGGCTAAGGCGGACGAGCAGGAACGCATCCGCCTGGCCCTCTGGCGCATCGACGCCGCGGCCGCCGCCTGGATCGCGGACGAGGCGCAACGCCCTCTGCCCGGCTCCACCTTGAAGGAGGACGTGAAGCCTGAAGTGAAGCTGCGTTTCGACGCGCGGGAGGACGGCGAACTCATCGCGGACGATCCCGGTCTTACCGGCGTCTTGCGGCAAGCACTGGGCCTCCAGCCCGGGGGAGGCGCTTTTCCGATGCTGTGCGCTGGCATGCCGGAGATCCCTTCGAGCTGGTCGGTCCTGCCTCCGCCGGAACCGGAACAAGAAAGCGGGCAGTTGGAGACCCGCCAGAGCACCGAGTACCAGAAGCTCGCGAATACGAAGGAATTTGCCGGGCTCTGCCGCGCGCT
>CBIHMP010000038.1:0-19225 GCA_966211015.1 uncultured Luteolibacter sp.
CGGGATCCTCCCGGTGTGCGAATGCGCGGTGGTCCCGGTGATCCGCCGTCTGGTGAAGAAAGGACTGCCGGTCTCCTGCGCGCTGACCTACATGCTGGCCGCTCCCATCGTGAATCCGATCACGGCGCTCAGCACTTGGAAGGCTTTCAAGGGGCCGGAGATCCCCTTCGGGCCGGACCTCACCTTTTCCGCCAGCCTCGTGATGACGGTTTCCCGCCTCGGGCTCGGTTTTCTGGTCGCAGTGGCCGTCGGACTCATCGTGTCCCGCATTCCGCTGGTGAAGCTGCTGCGCCAGAGGCTGGTCGAGAGCCTTTCAAAACCCGAACCAGCCCATGCCCCCGCCGAGGGCCATGGCGATCATGACCACGGCCACGGCGGCGGTTGCTGTGGCCACGACCACGGCCACGAACATCATCACCACCACGATCATCAGGACGATAACCGGCTGGTGGCGGCATTCCGCTCGGCGATGCGGGATTTCGTGGACGTGGGCGTGTATTTCACCATCGGCGTGGCGATCACCGCGCTTTTCAATACCGGCATCGCTCCCGGAGCAGAGTGGCTGGATACCCTCGCGAAGAACGATATCGCGGCCCCCGCGGCGCTGATGACGCTGGCCTTCGTGCTGAGCCTCTGCAGCACCTCGGATGCCTTTATCGCGGCCACCCTGGACAAGTTCACCTACGGGGCGAAGCTGGCCTTCCTGGTCTTCGGCCCGATGCTGGACGTGAAGTTGCTTTTCCTCTATCAGACCGTGTTGCGCCGCCGCTTCATCATTCAGCTGGCGCTGGGTCTTTTCATCGGCATCGGGGCGGCGGCAATCGCCTGGCAAGCCATCATCCTATCCCTCGCGAAGCCGTGAATCCGAAGCTGCAGCGCGTAATTTTCTCGATCGCCCTGATCGCCTGGGGCGGGGTGCTGGTATATTTCTACGCCAGCGGGAGGATTACGAAGTATCTGGCCCCGGACTTCCGGCCGCTGACGCTGGGCGGGGGATTGGGACTGCTGGTGGTGGGTTTTTTCAATCTCCTGACGGCGAATCAGAAGGCGTCCTGCGGCCACGACCACGGGCCGGAGGATACGCACGATCACGAGAGCCTGGACGTCCATCCGCTGGCAGCCTTCCTGATCCTGCTGCTGCCGCTGGGTGTGAGCGTGGCGCGGACGAAGGACGCCTTCTCGCTCGGCTCGCTCACGCGGAAAGGGCTTCTGGAGAACCCCGCCGAAATGACCTCGCTGCTGCTTGGAAGTTCGATGCCGGAACTGACGAAAGAGGTTGTCGAAAAACAGCACCCGAAAAACGCGCAGGGCTACCACGCCTTCAGCCTGATGGAGCTGTTTTTCAGCAGCGGCGATCCCGAAATGCGGGAGCTGGTGGAGGGCATGCCGGTGGAGACGGAGGGCCGTCTGGTGAAGGACCCCGACGGCGGGCCGAAGCAGCGCCGGCTCTACCGCCTCTTCATCACTTGCTGTGCCGCCGACAGCCGCGCGATCCCGATCATCGTGCGCTTCAAGGGAGAGATGCCGCAGGTGGAGGAAAACACCTGGATGAAACTCACCGGCACCATGCGCTATCCCGATGAAGGCGAGGGCTTCGTGCCCGTGCTGGAAGTCGATAGCGCCGCCGAGGCCCCGCCGCCGCCGGAGGAATCCTTCATGCGCGCGAACTACTGAAAAACAGCAGGCGCAGGCTGTTCAGTACCACGATGACCGTGGAGCCTTCGTGACCGAGCACCCCCATTGGCAGGGGAATCCACGCTCCCATCGCAGCGATGCCGAGCAGGATCACAACGCCCAGCGAGATAGCCAGATTCTCCCGGATGATGCGGCGGCAGCGACGGCTCAGGCGAAGGGCATCCACGATCCTCTCCAGCCGGTCATGCGTTAGCACGATGTCCGCCTGCTCCAGCACGGCGTCGCTGCCGCGCAGGCCCATGCCGATGGAAATGTCCGCGGCAGCCAGGCTGGGAGCGTCGTTCACGCCATCGCCCGCCATGGCCACCTTTTCCCCGGCGGCGCGCCATTCGCGGATGGCCGCCACTTTGTCCTCCGGGTGCAGGCCCGCACGGTAGTCCGGCAGACCCAGCTCGCGCGCGATCAGGGCGGCGGATTCCTCCCGGTCCCCGGTGAGCATGGTGACGCGGATGCCTTCCTCCGCGAGCCGGCGGATCAACGGCGCGGCTTCCGGGCGCGGGGCATCCCGGAGCAGCAGGCGGCCGCGGAGATCCCCGTGGCTGATAAGCACCTCTGTGAGACCGGGCGCGGGGGCAGGCAGAGCCGAGAGCCAGGCGTCTCCCGCAAACATCGAGCGCCGTCCCTGGGTCGCAGGCACGCCGGCAATCATGGCCCGGAGCCCTTGGCCTGCGAGGGACTCGAAATCCGAGACTTCCCCTGCGTCCGCCAGCCCGCGCTTCAGGCTCTCCTTCACGATCGCCCGGGAGAGCGGATGGGTGGAATTCCGCGATAGCGCGGCGGCGGCGGCGATCAGCTCATCCTCCCGGCCCGGCGGCTGGGCCTCGCAGGCAAGTAGCTCCAGCTCGCCTTTCGTGAGCGTGCCGGTCTTGTCCACGGCGAGGCGGCGGATGGTGGCCAGGTTTTCCAGCGCCACCCCGCCGCGGAAGAGGATGCCGCGCCGGGCACCCGCAGCGATGCCCGCGAGGATCGCACTGGGAATGGAGATCACCAGCGCGCACGGGGAGCAAACCACGAGCAAGGTCATCGCGCGGTAGAAGGCGGAGCTGCCGCCGTCCGCCGTGAAGAAGGCGGGAATCCGCCGCGCGAGGTGCCACCACAGGAACATCCCCAGCGCCAGGCCGAGGATGCCGACGGTGTAGCCGGTGCCGAAGCGGTCCGTGAAGCGTTGGGAGGGAGCCTTGCTCGCTTGGGCCTCCCGGATCAGACGGATGATGCGCGCGTGGGCGCTGTCCCCGGGCTCCCGCAGCACCTCCGCCTCGATCACGCCCCAGGTATTCAGGGTACCGCCGAAAACGGTGTCGCCGGGGGATTTTTCCACGGGCACGGATTCACCGGTGAGGGTGGATTCGTCCGCGGCGCTTTCCCCGCCGGTCACGCGCCCGTCGGCGGGGAATTGCTCCCCGGGCAGGATGCGGATTTTCATGCCGCTTTCCAGTTCCGGGACCGCGATTTCCCGTGCGGAGCCGTCCGGCAGGACGAGCAGGGCCCGCTTCGGCGCTTCGCGGAAGAGGCTGCGGATCTCCCGCTCGGTGCGGGCCATGGCCATGGCCTCCAAGGCCCCGCTGAGGGAAAAGAGGAAAAGCAGTGCCGCCCCTTCCCACCAGGCGCCGATCACTGCCGCGCCGGCGGCCACGGCCAGCATCAGGAAATGGATGTCCAGCCGGCCCCGGCGGAGCTTGCCCACGGTGTCCAAAGCAGCATCCCAGCCGCCCGCGAGGTAGGCGGTGGCATAGAGCCCTTGGGCCACCTCCGGCGGCGCACCGGTGCGCTGGAGCAAGATCCCGGCCAGCGTGGCCGCGCCGCATAGGGTCGCGGAACCCAGCAGCCAGGGCCACTCCACATGATCCTGCGCGTCGTCGGCCCGACCCTCCTTCCCGTCCATATCGCATTTTGCACCGGTCCGCACGCCGTGCGCAAGATCCGGGGCACGGCTTTGTTGGCGCATGGAACTTGTCCCGCGGGGCGGGCCGTGATATGTGCCGCCCTGCCGTGTCTCCGCTCCGTATCGTCGCCCGGATCGGTCTGACAGCCCTGCTGGTGCTGTCCGTACCCGCGTGCCGGAATCCCCGGAAGGAAGCGATGCGCGAGTTGGAGAAGCGGGGCGTGCCGCCGAGCGGCGCTGCCCTTTTGCAGGCGGTGCAGGCGGGGGACGCGGAGCTCGCCCGGCTGCTATTGGAAGCACAGGTCTATACCGGCCAGCGCGATGACGCGGGAAACACCCCCCTGCACATCGCCATCGGGCGAGGCGAGGTCCCCATCATCTGGTCGTTGATCGACGGGGGCGCGGACCTCGCCGCCGCCAGCCCGGAAGACGTGACACCTCTTTCGCTAGCCGTTCACCGGGGTGAGGCGGCGGTGGCCCAGCGCTTGCTGGACGGGGGTGCCCCGCCGGAAGGGATGACGCCGGACGGCGACCGCGTGCTGCCGTGGGCCATCCGGCACGGCCGCCTGATCTTCGTCCGCCGTCTCATGGAGGGCGGGGCAGACCCGCACCAGAAAGACGCTGCCGGAAACCCGCTCCTGCACGTGGCGATCGAGGCGGGGCGGAAGGATCTTGTCGCAGAGCTGCTGGAGCTGGGAGCGGATGCGGCGGCGGTCAACGCGGTGAATGAATCCGCGCTCGTGGCCGCGCTGCGGAGAGACTGGCGCGATCTTGTCCACCCGCTGGTCCTTGCGGGTGCCGATCCGAATCTCCCGGACCGCAGCGGCAAGGTTCCCCTGCAGGCCGCAATGGATGCCGGTCATTTGTCTCTCGCCAAGCAGCTCGTGGGATTGGGAGCGCGGCCTCCTGATGGTTCGTGGGCGGCCGCCTTGTGGAAGGCCTACACGGCCCGCGATCTGGAGGTCTGCCGCCTGCTGCTCGGCCTCGGGATCTCCCCGGAGCTGCGGGACTCTGCCGGACGCCGGCCGGTAGAAGCCGCTCTGGCGGACGACCGGTCCGATTTCCTCCACCTCTTCCTTTCCTACGGAGCGGAGGGCGAGGCGCTCTTTTACCAAGCCTGCCGGAAGAGGGCGTCCCACCAGGTGAGTCTCCTCATCGCCCATTGCGGGCTCCCCAGGCCGCTGCCCGCACCCTTTCTCGATACGCCCCTCGGCACGGCGATCCGGCATCACGACACGCGCTCGGCTTCCCTGCTCCTCCAGCGCGGCGCAGCGCCGGATCAAGCCGCTGCGGAGGGCCAGACGCCGCTGCACCTCGCCGTCACGCTGGGGAACGCGCAACTGGCCGCCATGCTGCTGAAATGCGGTGCCGACCCGAACGCGGCGATCCGGCCCCCGGTCTCGAATGATTTCCTCGCCCGCGTCCGCGGCGGCACGATGCGCTGGCTGCTGCGCAACGACGCGAACATCACCCCGCTCATGCTGGCGGCCGACTCCGGCAATGCGCAAACCGCCCGCGTGCTTCTGGCGGCCGGGGCGAAGACGGACGTGTGGACGCGGCGCAACAAGATGTGGCCGATCAATATCGCGGCGCGGAAAGGGGATGTGAAGATGATGAGAGTGATGCTGGGGAAAGATCCTGAGGCGGAGCAGCGCCGCATCCTGGTGGATCTCTCCGACCAACAGGCCTGGCTCTTCGATTCCTCCGGCCTGGAGCTTTTCACCACCAAGATTTCGTCCGGCAGAAAGGAATTCCCGACGCCCACCGGCACCTTTGCGATCACCAACAAGTACCGGTCCTGGACCTCGACGATTTACGACGCGAGCATGCCCTTTTTCCAGCGGCTGAGCTGCGGGGATTTCGGCTTTCACGCCGGAAACGTGCCCGGCTATCCCGCGTCCCACGGTTGTATCCGGGTGCCGCCGGCCCATGCCACGAAACTTTTCACGCTGACTGAGTTGGGCGACCGCGTGGAAATCCGGCAGTGAGGCAGCCTCGACCGCGGGGCGGGCCCCGGCATCGCGAGCGGCCTTCGCGAGCGGGCAAAACGCCCGCGATCCACCCCTTTCCCGGGCTTTACTCGCCGCGGCCTTTCGCGCACTTTCGCCGCCCTTTCCGCCTCAACGACCCATGACCGCAGCCGAGATCCGCCAGAGCTTCCTCGATTTCTTCCGCGAGAAGCAGCACACCATCGTGCCCTCCGCCTCCCTGCTGCCGCAATCGCCCGGCCTCCTGTTCACGAATGCCGGGATGAACCCCTTCGTCCCCTACTTCCTCGGCGTCGAAAAGGCTCCCTACGATCCCCCTCGCGCGGCGGATACGCAGAAGTGCATCCGCGCCGGCGGCAAGCACAACGACCTGGAGGATGTCGGCTACGACACCTACCACCACACCTTCTTCGAGATGCTGGGGAACTGGTCCTTCGGCAACTATTTCAAGAAGGAAGCGATCCAGTGGGCTTGGGAGCTCGTGGTCGAACGCTGGGGCCTGCCTGCTCACCGTCTCCATGCTTCCGTCTATGCGCCGAAGCCCGGTGACCCGGGTGAATTCGATCAGGAAGCCTGGGACATCTGGGCGGAGCTTTTCCGCTCGAAGGGCTGCGACCCGGACGTCCAGATCGTGAACGGCAACGTGAAGGATAACTTCTGGATGATGGGCGAGACCGGTCCCTGCGGCCCCTGCTCCGAACTCCACGTGAACCTCACCCCCGCGGGCGACCCGATGGAAGGCCGTCTGCTGGTGAACAACGACTCCGACCTCTGCATCGAGATCTGGAATCTCGTCTTCATCCAATACAACGCGGAGGCTGATGGCTCCTTCCGCGAGTTGCCCTCGAAGCACATCGACACCGGCATGGGCTTCGAGCGCGCCTGCTCGATCATCCAGAACACGAAGGGCTTCACCGACTTCTCGCAGAAGCCCAGCAACTACGCCACCGATGTCTTCCAGCCGATCTTCCGCAAGATCGAGGAACTGAGCGGCAAGACCTACGTGAATATCTACCCGGAGCTTGGTGCCGACCGCTCCGCTTTCACGGAGGAGATGAAGGACGCCATCGCCTTCCGAGTGATCGCGGATCACCTGCGCACGCTGTCCTTTTCCATCGCCGATGGCATCATGCCCGGGAACAACGGCCGGAACTACGTCCTCCGCCGCATCCTGCGCCGCGCCGTCCGCTACGGCCGCCAGCTCGGCTTCTCCGGCGACAAGCCCTTCTTCGGCGCGCTGGTGGAGACGCTGGTGGCGGAGATGGGCGAGGTTTTCCCGGAGCTGAAGAACCGCCAGGACACGATCCGCACGACGCTGGAGCAGGAGGAAGCGAGCTTCAATCAGACGCTGGATCGCGGGCTCAAGATTTTCGAAGGCCACGCACTAAGGGGCATCAATGACACTCTTCGCCAAGGAGGGCTCGCCTTTTCTAATATGTTCGATCCGCCGAGCGCGGAAGCTCAGTGGGGAGTCTACAATCAAACTGGCAGCCTGATTGAAGCGGGTTCTGCCGCTGTTTGGAAGGGGCATACTTCCAAAGCTGTGACCCTCTCCGGTGATGATGCCTTCGAGCTCTACGACACCTACGGCTTTCCGGTCGATCTCACGGAGCTGCTTTGCGCCGAGCGCGGCTTGCAGGTGGACACCGGCCGCTTTGAAGAACTCATGGAGCAGCAGCGCGAGCGCGCCCGTGCCGCCCAGAAATCCACCGTCGTCCGCGCCCTCGATATCTCCACGGAAGCCGTCACCGCCTTCACCGGCTTCGACGCCGACCAAACCGAAGCTACCGTCCTCGAAGTCCACCCGCAGGAAGACGCTCTCTTCGTCATCACGGACTACACTCCCTTCTACGCCGAAATGGGCGGTCAGTCCGGAGACACGGGAACTCTCGTGGTCAACGGCACCGAGTACCCCGTCACCGGAGTCCAGCAGGTCGGCAAGGCCCGCGCCCATATCATCGACGGCTCCGCTCCGGTGGAGCCCGGGGACAAGGTAACGCTGAAGCTCGACACAGTCCGCCGCCGCCCCATCGAGGCCCACCACACGGCCACCCACCTGCTCCACTGGGCACTCCACGAGGTCGTCTCGAAGGACGCCGCGCAGCAGGGTTCTTCGGTCGATGAGAGCCGCCTGCGCTTCGACTTCAACAGCGCCGCCGTCACGCCCGACCAGATCGCGGCGATGGAAGAGAAGGTGAACGCCTGCATCGCGGAGAACGATCCGGTGTCCTGGAAGGAGGTCCCGCATGCCTCGATCAAGGGTCGGCCGGACATCATGCAATTCTTCGGCGACAAATACGGCGATCTCGTCCGCGTCGTTCAGATCGGCGGCGGCCGCGGGGATCTCACCGGCTACTCGATGGAGCTTTGCGGCGGTACGCATGTCCGCAATACCGGCGAGATCGGCCTCTTCAAGATCAAGAGCGAGGGGGCCATCGCGTCCGGCGTCCGTCGTATCGAAGCCGTTTGCGGCGAAAGCACGCTCGCCTATCTCCGCGAAACGGCCGCGCAGCTCGAAGCCGACACGAAGGCCGCCGAGGCGAAGCTTCACATCGCCAACGAAAAGCTCGCCGCGCTGGGGGAAGCCGGCGTGCCCGGTGCCAGCGCGCCGCTGCCGGACGTCGATTCCTACTACGCCGCTGCCGACATCCGCGCGATCAACGATGCTTTCCGCGTGGGCCGTGAAGCGCTGGAAGCGACGAAGGAAGCCGCCATCGAGGCCGAGAAACGTTTCAAGAAGCTCCAAGCCGGGGCTGCCGCCAAACAGGCCGATGCCGCCCTCGCGGAACTCATCGCCGCTGGAGGACCCATTATCGCCACCTTCGAAGCCGACTCCTCGCTGCTCCAGGAACTCCTGAACGGGCTGAAGAAGCAGCAGTTCACGGGTGGGGGCTTCCTCATCGTGGACGACGGGGAGAAGCTCCACCTCGGGGCCTATTGCGGAGATGCCGCCCAAGCCGCCGGGCACAAGGCAGGCGACCTGCTGCGCGACCTGGCGGCAATTGCCGGTGGCAAGGGTGGTGGCAAGCCGGACCAAGCCCGAGGGGCGGCACCGTATCGCGACAAGCTGGCGGAATTGGAGGCAGCCGCGAAAGCCAAGCTTTCCTGAGCGGGGGGAATCCCGTGCTCCGGGACTACTCCAGCCACTCCTTCGGCATCCGCAGCGGTCTGCCCGAGGGCATTTGGACCAGTGCCAAGGCTTGGCGGCAGGTGATCAGCAGCGCGTCGTCGCCTTCCCGCCGGATCTCGAAAGCACACCAGAATCTCGCCCGCTGCATCTCGTCCAGGGTGCCGCGGATCAGCAGGGTGTCACCGAGGGTGGCGGGGCGCTTGTAGTCGATCTCCGTGCGCACCACCACCGGGTACACCTTCGTTTCCGCCATGGACCGGAGATCCATGCCCATCTTTCCCGCCAGCTTCGTCCGGCAAGTTTCGATCATGCGCAGGTAGGCCAGGTTGTGGACCACGCCGCCGATATCGGTATCGAAAAACATCACTTCCTCGCGGGTGGTGAGGTGGAGATCGGCGGGCAGCGGCATGGGAGAAGAGAATCATCCAAAGCCGATCTTCCAATCCTCAAAGAGGCTGGAAATTCCAGCTCGCGAAACCACGTATCCGGACGCTAGGATGACGCGGATGAGATGGCTGGTTTTCGCCCTGGTGGCGTCCTTGGCGGTGGTTCGGGCGGACTTCGTGGCGCCCGCGGAGGGTCCGGTACCTTTCCGCCGGGACAAGCTGCCGGTGGATGTGGATACCATCGGCGCCCTTTCGCGCCAAGTCACCGTGCTGACCCGGGCGCGCCTGCCCGAGGACGCCTCAGGCCTCCGCGCCGCCGCCCAGATGACCGCGCTGGCGCTGGCGCTCGATCCCGCGAACCGGCAGGCGCGCGACCTTATCGAGAAAATGAAAGCCGGTGACCGGCCGGTGCCCGCGGATGAAAAGGAGCTCCAGCGCAGCCGCAGCCGGGCGTGGCAGATCCTTGCCTGGCTGGAAATGCCGGAGGCGGGTCCCCACGGGCAGGCGCTTGCGGCCTGCCTTGCGGATGTTCTCGTGCTCGCCGATCCGGATCACCCGAAAGCCAAGGCCTATCGGGAAAAAGGCGAACAAGGTGCCTGGAAGGATTGGGTAGCCCCGGAGTCCGCTTTCCGGAAAAAGGAAGCGCCGCCGGAGCCCGAACCTGAACCGATGGAAGAGGAAGAAGATGCACCTCCTGCCGTGATGCTGGCGGAGAGCTCGACTCCGGCTCCCCTGTGGTCCGTGGACGTGGAATCGAAGAAAGCGGTCCTAAACCTGGTTCCGGTCGCTGCAAAGGTTTCATCCGGCTCGGAAAGCGGCAAAATCGAGATTCGCTGGGGCCTTGAAAAGCCAGGCGCATTGGCTGCCGCGTCGCGGGATGTGGCTGCTGCTATCGCCCGCCGGCATGACAACCTCCAGGGCGGGCTCGTCGCCAGTTTCACCTGGAAGGGCGCAGGTTCCTACGATGCCGAACGGAACGGCACGGTATTGTCCGGCACGGCGGTCATTCTGCTCGACGCCGCGATCACCGGACAAACGACCTCGGCAGTGGCTTTCGCCGTGGTGGGAGAAGAGGGCAAGCTGGAGTTGCCGCCGGGATTCTGGAGCACCTTGCGCCACCTTTCAGCCTCGGCGGAAGGCAGGAGGATCATTCTCCCGGCAAAAGCCCAGGAGCTTCTCCCGGCGCTCCTGGTTCTCGACGATGCGTCGTTTTTCATGGATAACGAGGTGCTGCTGGCTGGTACGGCGGACGAATTGTGTGATCTGGCCTCCGCCACGTCCAAGCCCCTCTTTGCCGAAGCCCTTTCCGCCTACGATGAGATCCGAAAGGCCGGGCAAGGGAAGGCGCTCGGGCCTTTTCTGGCTCACCCTTCCCCCCAGGCACGGCTGAACAAGCTCGCCGCATCGATGCCGCAGCACGCTTCCGCCCGGCTGCTCGCCCAGCAAGGCTCCGGCAGCCGCCCGCGTTTCCTCCAGCGCGCGATTCTCGCCCGCGAGATCCGCAACGCGCTCCAGCCGATCCTTTACCTCAGGGAAAGCTCCACCGCCGATCTCCTGACCCAGCGGTTGGACGAGATCCATGAAGAAAGCCGGAAGAAGCTCGACGAGCTTTTCAGCGTCATCGAGATCCGCGACCGCGATCTTCACAAATCGGCCGTCGCGGTGGCGGACGGCGTGCGCACGCTGGCGCGGATGCTCGACAAGCAGGACCCCGACTACCCCTCGGAGCTGCGCTTGAAACAAACTGCCGCGCACCAGGCCGCTTGGTCGGAATATCTCGCCGTCCTCCGCCAGCTCACGGAAGCCGCCGGGGACGGAGCGGAATTCAAGATTCCGAAGCCCCTGGGGCAGCAGTAGCCCTTTTCCCCAAATCTCCCGCCCGGAGGATTTCCTTGCCATGCGGCCTTTCCCGCGTCCTCTTTCACGCGCAGTCTTCCCCTTGCTACCCATCCCATGCAACAAGGCATCCGACGCTTGTTGGCACTGGCGACCGTGTTCGCGGTTGCTTTCGCGGCCGTATATCTGATCCGAAACGGCTCCGAAGGGATTGCCGGTCTTTTCGCCCGTGGGGGCGGTGCGTCCGGCCCCGGCTACCGCCCGGAACGCTTCACCCTGCCGGACCGCCCGCCGCTCGATCTGGGCGATGTCGAACTTCTCGCCCGCCTCGACGCTGAATATTCGAAGCTGACCGAGGCCGTGGTGCCTTCCGTCGTGAGCATCGATACCGCCGGGGTCCGCAGCGAGCTCTTCCCCGACCGCTTCGGCCGCCAGCGGATCCGCTCCGTCCCCACCCAAGGCCAGGGATCCGGCGTGATCGTCAGCAAGGAAGGCCATGTGGTGACCAACCAGCACGTGATCTCCGGCCAAAAGCAGATCCAGATCACGCTCTACGACAAAAAGGTCTATCCCGCGACTCTCATCGGCCAGGATCCCCAGCTCGACATCGCGGTATTGAAAATCGAAGCGGAGGGGGTGGAGTTCCGGCCTCTGAAGTTCGGGGACTCATCCCAGGTGCGCCAAGGCCAGATCGTGTTCGCCATCGGGAACCCCTTCGGCCTCGGGGAGACGATTACCCAAGGCATTATTTCCGCAGTCGAACGCTCGCTCTCGGACACGCAGCGCGACCTCTTCCAAACCGATGCCGCGATCAACCCGGGTAATTCCGGCGGTCCGCTCGTGAGCCTGCAGGGGGAGATCATCGGTATCAATTCAGCAATCTATACGCCGGATCGCCTCAATCCCGGCTTCCAAGGGGTCGGCTTCTCCATTCCCTCCAATGACGTGAAAGACACGCTGTTCGCGATTCTGGAGCGCGGGCGCCCGATTCGCGGCTATCTGGGCCTGCGGATGGGGGAGACGCGCAACGGCGTCATCGTCGGCTACATCGCGCCCGGCGGTCCCGCGGAAGCCGCCGGCCTGAAGGAGGGCGATATTGTCCTCGCCTACGACGGGGAGCCGATCCGCTCCGTGAGCCAACTGATCACCCTCGTCCAGCGCACCCGTGTAGGCCGTGCCGTCCCGATTCTCGTCCGCAGGGATGGAGCGGAAATCTCGCTCGAGGCAACGATTGCCGAAAGCCAGCCCGAAATGGCTTCCGTGAGCCAGGGCAAAACGCGGGATCCCTCCGAAGTGCTCACGGCTATCGGCGTGGAAGCCCGGGATCTGACCACGGAAGAGCGCTATCGCGGCCTCACCGGCGTGGTCGTCGCAAACGTGCGGGCGGGTAGCTTGGCTTCCGGCCGGCTTGAGGCGGGTGATCTGATCGTGGGGGTAAACCAAACCCGGGTGACGAATACCCCCGAATTCTATCTTTACCTTTCCTCCACCGCGGCGGTGCAGGCCGCCAGCGTGCAGTTCTTCCGTGACGGGATTTATATGCGTACGGATCTCCCCGTCCTTCCCCGGAAGGAAGAGAAGGACAAATAAGGTTGGCTGCGCGAATCGGCTTTCTCCCGCGCTTTCAGGATAAAGCGGTTGCCCCTGCAACGTTCAAAGGGCATCCGTAGCCTTGCCCGCGCCCTTTCAACCGGAGCGTGCGACTCATCCTTCCCGCCATGACCGATTCCCGCTTTCCCTTGGCCTTCCTCGCCGGTGCCGTCGCCTTGGCAGGAGGTGTGGCGCTCCTTTACGTCAATCGTTCGAAGCAATCCGCGCCTCCGCCCGCGCCTCCGCCTCTCGCGGGGAGCGCCATGGAGGAGTCCGCGCCGGAAGCGGCACCCGAGCCGATTCCCGCGACACGTGAGGAATCCGTGGTGGACGGACCGCAGGATCCCGAGGCAGCGCTGGCAAACGCGGGCGTGGGGGTCGCCGAGATCAATCCGGCCGAGCTGCTGGCGAAGATCGGGACTGCCTTGGAAGCGGCGGATTTCGAAACGCTGGGCAAGCTTATCGGGCGCGACGCACTGGACGAGACGACGCGCAAACGGCTCGCCGGAATGGCCGCCGGCCGCCGGGTCAAGCTCCGCCGTCCTGACGCCGTGCAGGAGGTGGGCGAGCTGGAATTGAACAGCCGCGCCCGCTGGGCACTGTGGCTCGATGGTGCGGAAACCGGCAGGGACCGCATTTTCTTCGACCTGAAAAAGGATGCCGGAAAGTGGTCGGTACAATCGCTGACCCTCCCGCCGGGTCCCGGGGAGCCCGTGCCGAAGGCAGTGCTGGTCGATTCACTGGGCATTGCCGATGCCTTCCTCCAGGCGACCCTGCGCCAGGAATTCGAGCTGGCGAAGGGCTTCGTGGAAACCGCGGGCGTCTCGGACGCGAAGATCGCGGGCCTGTGCATCCTCTTTGAAGAGGGCAACTATCGACTGCGGCCGGAGAAGCCCTTGCGGGCGATGTTCCAGCGACCGGACACCGCCGGCTATCTAGCCCGCGTCGTGACCTCCGACGGCACCGATGCCGCCGAGTTTTCGCTGGTACTCCGCCAGCCCCGGGACGGCGGGCATTGGAGGGTTTCGGACGTGAATCTGGACGAACTCCTCGCCGACTACGCACGCCGAGTGGCAGGGGGCGACGTCTATTATTCCCCGCTGGTGAAGAACCCGAAGGGAGGAGACACCCTGGTCCTGTATTTCGGGTTCGATGAGGACGTTCTCGCCCCCCGCACCGAGCGCCAGCTCGAAATCGTGGCGCAGATCCTTAAAACGGATGCGGAAAAGCAACTGACGATTTCCGGTCACACGGACGCCCTCGGCACCGAGGAGTACAACGAGCAGCTTTCCCAGCGGCGCGCCGAGATCGTGAAGAACTTCCTGGTGAAAACAGGCGTCCGCGAAGACCAGATCATCACCGTCGCCCGGGGCCAATCTCAACCGCGCAGGCCCAACTTCACGGAGGCCGGCGGCGATAACCCGGAGGGCCGCAGAGCCAACCGGCGAACGGAGATCTACCTGGATTTCGACTGAAGCCCCCGGTGTGCGGCGGCTTACCCCGCACAGCTCCGGGAAAAAGTGCTGCCAGGGTACCGCGGCAAGCACGGACAAACTACCGTTGCTCCGATCAAGGCCTGGCGGGATTCGCCTGCCGAACCTCCACGGCCCCTGACAGCAGGCGGAGCAAACAACCGGTACCGCCGCCTGGCAAGAGGTTATCGCGATGTCGTGGTGATCGGTTCCGGCTTCCTTCCGCTAAAAGAAAAACCCGCTGGCGCCGTTTGGGGGAACGAAGGCAGCGGGTTTCCCGTGGGGGATCTCGCCTCGCGAGGAGACGATTTTTCGGGGGGATTCGTAAAGCGCAGCTCGGGGGGAAGGCGTTGCTTACAGAGCCATCATGTCCGATTTTACGCCGCTGCTCATTACGTGATCGCGTGAAAAGAGGCTTTAATCCCGCTCTAGAGAAGGAGCATGCAGTCCCCGTAGCTGTAGAACCGATATCGCTCTCGTACCGCTTCACGATACGCCTCCATCACCAGCTCCCGCCCTGCGAAAGCGCTCACGAGCATGATGAGCGTACTCTCAGGGAGATGGAAATTCGTCAGCAAACCGCCTGCCACCCGGAAGCGGTAGGGGGGGTAGATGAAAATATCGGTTTCTCCCTCTTGTGCGGCTTCCGTCAGGCGCTGCCCTGCTTCCGCGCGTTTCCCGAGATGCTCCAACACCCGGGTGACAGTCGTTCCCACGGCGACCACTCTCTCTGCCTCATTCACCCGCCGTGCCACGGCCTCGCGCAGCAGATAGCGCTCCGAGTGCATCTCATGTTCTTCGGGCTTCTCCACCTGCACCGGCCGGAAGGTCCCGACACCTACATGCAGCGTCAGGAATTCGTGCGGCAGGGTTGCCAACATCCCGGGGGTGAAATGCAGGCCCGCGGTGGGTGCCGCGATAGCTCCTTCCTCGCGGGCGAAAACGGTTTGGTAGCGGTCACGGTCGGACATTTCGTCTTCGCGCTTCATGTAGTGCGGCAGCGCGAGGTGGCCGTGCCGGTCCAGATCCATCGGGGCCGCCCAGCGGATCATGCGGTCCCCGTTGTCAAACACCTCCGCCACGGTTCCCGCGATGCCCCCGACGGTCACCGATCTGCCGGCGCGCATTTTTCTCCCCGGCCTTACCAGACAGCGCCACTCGGTCGGGGAAAGCCGGTTCAAACACAACAACTCGATCTTGCCGTCGTCGGAAAGCACACGGGCGGGAATTACCTTGGTATCATTCAAAACCAGCAGGTCGCCGGGGCCCAGATAGCCGGGCAAATCGCGGAACATCCGATGCTCGATCTCGCCGGAGTCCCGGTTGACCACCATCATCCGCGAGGCGGAACGTTCCTCCAGCGGCCGGGAGGCAATCAACTCCTCCGGGAGCTCATAATGAAAGTCGCGCGTCCGTAAACTCATTTCCCTCCAGTAGCGGTCTGGCCTAGCTGCGGCAAGCGCGGCACCTGCACGGAAAGCTCCTGAAATTCGAATCCCGGTAACGGGCAGATGCGTGCAACAGATTGCTGGCACCGGAAGAAAGGTGCGGCTAGCGTCCCCCCGTGTGAATCATCCCCTGCTCTTTCTTATACTGGCAGCCATCACTTTACCTGCAACCGCCCTCCATATACGGGCGCATGATCCGGCGGTTCACAACCGCTTTACAGCCTTTCCCGGGGCACCGGTGATGAACCCCACCTTCCTTTACGACGCGACGAAATTTACTGGTCTGGGATGGTTTGCGTTGGGAGCGCATAAATACTGCGCGTTGGTGTCACCGCGTCATTTTGTTTGGGCGACGCATCACGAACTCAACCAAGGAGAACTAATCCGATATGTCGACTCGAATGGAGTGCTTTTTGAGAGTGTAGTTATCGCTAAGACGGCGATCACTAGCGACGCTTCCGGCGACAGCGATCTAACAGCGGCTACTCTTGGAACACCTGTCCCCACCACCATAAAGCCTTTCAGCTATCTGAATTTGCCACATGAATCCGACTACCTTCTAATGAACCTCATGGTGTTCGGGTTTAATTCTGTAGGCACGGGGCCCCAAGCCGGACAAGGGACAATTGCGGGCTTCACCAATGTGGACTTGGATGGTCCTGAATCCCAAGGCGTCACCAAGCTGTATCGCTTCGACTACAATACCCAGATCGGAGTCGCCAACGATTGTCGCCTGCTCCCGGGAGACTCTGGTGCCACTTCCTTTTCAAGTGTGAACGGGCTTCCTGTTTTGGTAGGCTCCCATAGCCTGGTTGAGGAGAACGGGAACATCATCGAAAACTACGACACCTTCATTCCCCATTACGTTGCCAAGCTTGACGTTCAGATGGCACCGCTAGGGTACCGGATGCGTCCGGCATACTACACCCCTACGACGCTTTCCCTCTCCACTGTCTCCGAACCGGGGACCTTGCGCAGGGTGAACCCCGGAAGCGTGACTTTCACGTTCGCAAACAGCGGCGGAGCGCTCACCGGCAACGCAGAACTTGTCATCGCCTTCCCCGCGGGCCAAGCCCCGTCGGCGGTCAATGCGCCGGGATGGGTGGTGGAATCAACCGGCCCGGGCTCTTGGTCGATTCGCAAGGCGACCATGGCGGCTGCGGAGGATATCGATGTGGTGGCGACATGGGTCACCCTGCCGAACGTCGCCGCGCTGACGGTGGATGCTTCAATTCAATCGGACACCGCCACCGCCACGAACTTTCAGCCCACCTTCGCTCTAGGCCCGAGCTACGCCGCTTGGTCGCTGGGTCTTCCGGAACCTGCGCAGAGCGACGATCCGGATGACGACGGCCTGATCAATCTGCTGGAATATGCCTTCGGCGGGGATGCCTTGTCCGGCGGAATGACGCTCCCCTCAGGGGATTCCCTGCGCCCTGTTCTCGAGCATCAGGCGGGCAACGTCGCATTGAGCTACCCGGAGCGGAGCGATGCCGTCGGCCGCGGCCTCTCGTATCAAATCGAGACGGCGACAGACCTGGCGGGGCTTGCCGGTGCCACCACGCTTCCCGCGGGTGCCGTCTCCGCCACCGAGCCCTTTATTCCCGAGGTCCCGGGGTTTGTGAAGCGGATCATTTCCTGGCCGTCGGATGGTCCGGCTCGATTCGCACGGGTGAGGGTAGAGCTGTCGGAGTAGGAGCCACGGTTCCCTCAACCCGACTTCCAACGGGAGAGGAAAACGGTTGCATAGCGGCGGCCGAATTCGATCAGAGCCTCCCGGCCGAAATGGACCAGATCGATTCCACCCAGTCCGGTGCTTTCGACGAGCGCGGCGTGCGCATCCTCTGCCGCTACCCGGCAGAGACCCCGGCGGACGGTTTCCCTGCGGGCGATGCCGGTCGCTTTCCTGCGTTCGTCCCCGAAGCCAGCGAGATCGCCTATGAGGAAAGGAAGTTCAGGGGCGGCAAGGTCGGTCCTAAGTTGCCTGATAAGGGAGGAAAGCTTTCCAGCGTGGGCAGGCGCGGTGGTGTCGCTCTCGGCGTCCGTCTCTCCTTGGTGCCAGAGGACGCCGGAGAGCACGCCCGACTTTGCTGCGAGACGGGCGCGGTGGACGGCATTCCGGTAGAGCGGAGAGCCCGGACCGAGGAGATCGATGGGGGCGCCGCCCCAAGCACAAGGAACAAGGCCGATCATTGAATCCGGCATTTCCTCCCTGAGGCGGGCGGCAAAGGGGAGCCCGAGGCCGAAAGAGGCACTGCGCTGATTCAGGTGAAGCGGGTGTGCGGCTGCTCTCCACCGGGTCCGCCCGCGCGGTAGCGCGGATTGGAGGGTACATTGGCCGCCAAGCACAACCACCCCTGGCAGGGGATCAAAATCGCCGGGTTGCCAAGGGTCGTCGGAACGGACACAGCCGTAGCCGGCCATATTCGACTGACCCATTAGAAGAAAAATCCGGAAGCGCTTGCGACATCCCGGAGGCTTCCACGCACCGCGCAAGGGCGGCGGAAACCAGCGGAGGAGAAAGCGGGAGGGACCGCTCATCGGGATTGCGACCTGCGCCTCCCTCAGCGAATCACGACCTCGGGGGCGGGGCCGGTGTAGCGGTAGTGGCCCTGGATCTGGAAATTGGTGAGGATGTCCTCCCACTTCGGGCCCGAGCCCATATCATGCACCACCCAAGCTTCCCCGCCGCGGGTGCCGGGGCCGGGAACGACGACACCGGTATGAAGGTCGCCATTGGCAAGCATCCAAACCACCACGTCGCCGGGCTTATAGTCGGAAACTTCACGGGTGACCTTCATTTCAGCTCCCGCGTGGGTGAAGAAGCGCTGGAGATTTTGCACGCGCCGGTGGTCGATATTCGGGTCCGGAGCCCGGGACGACCAGAGCTGCGGGTAGGACGAAAAACTCTTGCTCATGTCCTCATGGACAAGTTGCTGAAGATCAATGCCCAAGTAGCGATAGCTGCGGATCAGCAGATCCTCCGCCTTGCCTTTCCATTTGCCGTCGGGCGTGAGCGGCACGTCCCCGTTCGGGTACGCGATCTGGTAATAGGAATTGTCGTAAACGCTTGGCACCTTGGAGCGCTGCAGGGCGGCGGCGGCAAGTCGCTCACCGAAGTCGGCCGAACCGGCGAGCTGGTTGATCAGGATATCGGCACTCTCCACGGAAGCCACCGCCTGCTGGGCTTGAAGCAAGGGAATCAAAGGCTTCCCGAAGTGCCAGGCAGCGGCAGCCGCGATCAGGAGAACTACCCACCCGCCGAGGAAATTTGGCCTTCGCTGCGCCTTTTTAGGCTGCGGGCGAGGTCCGATATACTCGATGGTACCGAGATGATGGCTTTTAGGGCGTTTAGCCATTGTTACGTTTAAGAAAAGTAAACCAAAAGCGGGCCTTCAATGCGACATTTTTCGCCGATCCGCAGCAAATTTTTCCGGAAATCCTATTCTCGACCCTCCGGCGACTGGCTCTTAGGGGTTTCCGGATGACGGTCATCCGCAGCGCGAAACCTCTGGTTTGGGGAGAAATGGACCTACCGCTTTTTGGTATCGGTAGGGATTGGTATGGAAAGGAGGTGGCACCTCAAGCCGCATTTTGCGTCGCCGTAGATTCCCGCAGTTTCTGGTTCATCGCCTCTCATGGAAAAGCCGCGAAGCTCCACCCCGCGGCCCGGCCCGGCCGGGAGCCGTTGGGGACCGTCCAGTCCTGCGCGTTGCCCCCCCGCTTGGCCGCCAACGGCTGGCGCTCGCGGTGGCGGCGCTGCTTGGCGAGCAGCACCTCACGGGCGTCCTCGTCCTC
>CBIHMP010000039.1:0-19221 GCA_966211015.1 uncultured Luteolibacter sp.
GCGGCCTTTACCCCGTTGATATAAACCACCGCTTCCTCGTCGTGGTAGATGGAAAGCGCGAGGTTGTCAGGGATGCTGGTGGGCATCGTGATTTCGCGGCGCAGCCAGATGTCGGAGGTGGTCCAGCGGGTGCGCGTCCTGGTGTTGGGCGCACCGCCGCCGCCGAAGCCTGCGGCACCGCGTTCCCACTTCGAGGCGTCGTAGCCCGTGGCGAACCAATCGCCGTCCGGACGCCGGGTGGTATAGTGCCACAGCAGGTCGTCCTTCTCGTCTCCGGCCGGGATGATGGTCGTCAGCACGGGCGGCACGTAGTCGGGCATCGGTGCCCAGCCCTTCGCCTTGGTCTTGTCGCGGGAGGCGTACTTGGCCCACAGATCCTTGTGGTAGAGCGCGGGGAGATAGACCCCGCCGACCACGGGACGGGCGGTGAAGCCCACCTTCTCGCCGCTGATCGTCTCGTACCAGTCGGTCATCGGCGAGCGATCGGGACCTTCGTTGAGAAACTTGAAGACCGGTGCGATGAGCGCGTCGAAGTCCTTCCGGTCCTGTGTGAGCGAAGCGGTCCAGACGATCCAATCGAGCTTGGTGTAGGTTCTCCGGTTGTCGAGCGGCAGGCCGTAAACGTTCTGGGTCTTCTTGTAGAAGTCCATCTCGGTGCGGAGCACCTCGTCCGGGAAGAGCCCCAGCCCCAGAATCTTGTCCCACACGAGGTTGTACTTCTGGCTCCAGGTCCCGGGACGGTCGAAGGCCAGGCGGTAGTGGTCGCCGTCCTTCGCTTCCTTCATCCAGCGGGCGGCGAATTCCTTCGCGATCCGCGAGTATTCAGCCGCCTTGTCGCTTTCGCCGCGCATTTCGCACATCTTCGCGAAGGCCCCGAGGCCGCAGATGGCCTTGGCGCTCAGGTTCACGTTGTGCGCGAGATGGCCGGCGAAGTCGTCGGTGCAGAGCTGGTTGGCGGGGTCGAAGCCTTCCTTCTTGAGATACTCCGCCCATTGTTCCAGCCGCGACCAGTAGAGGCCGGCGTACTCGGCATGGCCTTCCATTTGCGCCACCGCCGCGAACAGGAGCAGCATGTTGCCGCTTTCTTCGACCGGCATCTGGTTTTCTTCCGTCTTTTCACCGCCGCCATAGACCTGGCCGTTCGCGTGCGGATAGGTGCCAAGATCATGCGGGGCGAAGGGGAACTTCCAGCGGTCGCTCTTCGCATACTCCATAAAGGGTGCCAGGAAGGACTTCGCCACGCTGGGGCCGAAGAGCAGGAACTGCGGGGCCATCGGATAAAAGACGTCGGAGGTCGCGATGCAGCCGTTCGAGTGGTTTTCCTTCGAGAACTGGAGCGGCTGCCCGTTCTCGTCCGCCACGAACTTGCCGGCGGCGAAGCACTGGCGGTAGGCCAGCGCGGCGAGCTTGGCGTATTTTTCGCCGCCGAGCTTGCGGAGGTCCGCCATCAGCTCCTCGTCGAATTTCTCGCAGCGCTCCTTCAGGGAAGCGTACTCCTTCGCGGAAGCTTGCAGGAGATCCTTCGCCTCCCAGCCGTCTTTCCGCCAATACGGGCGGAGATTCTTGCGGTTGTACTGGATGGCGTAGATGTCGTCATAGGCGATCATCACCCATTTGGAGACCGGATCCGCGCCGACGCGGGTAGCGACCAGTTCGATGCCGGCACCCGCGGCATCCGCTTCACCTGCCGTTCCGGACTCCCCCTTACCGCCGGAGATGCCCTTCATCGAGAAAGCCACCGCAAGTTCGGAAGGCTTCGCAAACCCGTAAGCCGCCGTTTCGGAGGCAGGCGCAGCCAGATAGAGGTAGCCCCAGTCGATCCGCTGGTCGTCGCCCTTCTTCTGGAGGACGGCCTGGTCCTTGGAGCCCATGCTCACCACGGCGAGGTCGCCGGAGCTGGCGTCTTTCCAGGTCACATCCTGCTCGGTGGAGTTCACCGTCAGCTCGCCGGATGCTCCGAAAAAGACCGAAACATCGTGGACCTTGCCGTCCGTCGCGCGGAAATCGTAGGTGAGGTAGGTGACCGGGCGGGACAGCAGGGAGATGTCCTCCGGGAGCGCGGGAGTGGTGAAGGTGAGGCTCAGCGCGATACCGGCACCTTCGAAGGTGTAGATGGTCCGGGTCGGCAAAACCGTCAGGCTCTTCTGTTCCAGGGCAGGTGTCGCGGCCGGGGTGGCACCCATCACGCGGAACGCCTTGCCATCGACCTTCACCAGGCTGGTCAACTGGTGCCGGCGACCCGTCCAGTGGGTGGTTTCCACGCCGTTCAGCCTGTCGCCGGGCGACCAGATGCTGAAGTAAGGATCGCACGCGACCAAGGGGGTCGAGGGCGGGATCAGCTCGTTTTCGCCCGGCGGGGCCGTGCGGACCTGGCCATGGGCCCAAGTCAGGCCGAGAGCACCGGCTGCGAGTAGCACGGCTTTCGGATTGAGGGTGAGGTTGCGTTTCATGTCGGTTGTTGAGGGTAAAGGAGGGGACCCGGACTGAAGCCGGGTACCGGGCAGGCCCGGCAGCACCCCTCTGGCGCGGCCCTTTACGCTATGAAACGCGTTCTCTCTGTCAAATTTATTGCCCGTCAGGAGACGTCCCCGCGCACGCGCTCAAAGAAGAGCGTCAATTCGGAGCGGTTGTAGGTCAGATGGGTACACGCTACCGGGGATAATCCGGAGGCCGTCGCGTAGGCGCTAGCCGCCCGACGGAGGGCGATCAGTTCCTCCGGAGACTCGGCACCCGCGCCCTTGAGGGTGAAAATTACCGGCGCGCCCTCCTCCAGATGGGCCGCCAGACGCACGACTTGCCGCAGGGAAGCCCGCGCGTCCCCGTTCATGTCGCAGAGCAGCGCATCGAAGCGCTCGCTCCCTGCAGGCCGGTAGGAATCGACATCCGCGCGGATGACTTCAAGACCCTCCCGGCCCTTCAGGCGGGGATCCATGGCGGCCCTGTCCACCGCGGTGACCCTGTAGCCGCGGGCGAGCAACTCCGAACTCATCCCGCCGGGGCTGGCGCCGAGTTCGAGCCAGCGGGAGCCAGCGGGAGGCGCAGGCCGGTGGAGGCGGATATAGTGCAGCGCCTCCGCGATCTTCGCACCGGCGCGGCTGATGGTTGTCTCCGCGTCCTGGCTGATGAATTTCGTGCCGCCGGGATAGAAGCCGTTGGCGTCCCGCGGGCTCTGGAGCCCGCAAAAAAGGCCCTCTTTCCCGACCAGGCAGAACAGCGTGGGGGCCTCGGGATCCTGCTCCTCCGGCTCGCGAACCGGCATCGGGGGGAAAAGCTGGAGGGTCCGGCCCCGCAGGTTGGTGGCGAGATGCTTATAGTAAGGATGCACCGCGCCCGTTTGCAGCGGGCCCGTCAGGAGCGCCTGGGGAGCCGCTCCGCCGAATTTCCTGAAGATCGCTTGGGCTGCCTTTTCGACGAAGCCTTCCATCTTTTGCGGGAGGCAAGGCCAAGCGTGGTGCACCGGCAGGTTCCAGCCGATCAGGGGAGCCCATTCCGACGCCTGGAAAACCTCCGGGTTCCCGAGGCGCACGAGGTGATAATCACTCCCGAGCTTTTTCAGCGGCACGGCATCCAGCCCCTTGAGAATCTCCCCCGAGCGGGCGGCGAAGACCTCCGGAATGCGGATCAGCCATGATAAACCCTCGGACGGCGGTGACATGGGGCAGTCCTTGCGGGGAAGCAGCGGAGGAGAAAAGGACAATCCGGTACCGCCGCGCGGAAATCGGTGCTCGTTTCTCCCGCAAAATCGCACTATCCTCCCGCCCTCGGAGCTCATCCATGATTATCCTCGTCCGCAATATCGACCGCGCGATCACCCAAGAAGAGATGTACAAGCTGCTGGCCAAGCACGGCAAGGTCCGCACCTTTGATCTTGTGATGGACAAGGCCACCGGCGAGTCCAAGGGCTTCGGCTTCGCCGACATGCCAAGCCAGGAAGAAGCGGCGGAAGCGATCAAAGCGCTGGACGGCTTCAAGGTAGGCACCCTGGCCCTGCGCGTGAAACGGGCCGCTGCATCCTCCCTGCTGAAGGAAGCGCCCCGCCCCCGGAAAAGCACCGGGCCCCGCAAGAACGGCGGCCGGCCGCGGGACAGGTGAGATGCTCAGCGAATCCGGTCCTCTCCGTGGGATTTGACGGCGCCGCGGAAATCTCCTGAGCTGGGACCGGTCACGCATGCCGTCCGTCCCTTCACTCCACGCCGCGGCCACCGCCCGTCTGGCGAAGTCCTGCCCTTCGATGAAGGCGCTGATCGCCCGGGTCGGCCCGTGCACGATGGAAATCGAAACGGCCCGGAGCCCTTTTCAGGCTCTTGTCAGCGCGGTCGCGCACCAGCAGCTCCATGGCAAGGCGGCGGCCACCATCCTCGGGCGATTCCGGAAGCTCTTTCCCGGCGGCCGCTTTCCCGGCCCGAAAGCCCTGGCGAGCGTTAGCGACGAGCAACTTCGCGGCGTCGGCTTCTCCCGCGCGAAGACCGCCGCCCTGCGGGACCTCGCGGAAAAGACGTTGTCCGGCGTGGTGCCGGGCACCAAGGCGATTTCCGCACTGCCGGATGAGGAGATCATTGCCCGCCTGACCCAAGTCCGCGGCGTGGGCAAGTGGACCGTCGAGATGCTGCTGATCTTCACGCTCGGGAGGCCGGATGTCTGGCCGGTGGACGACTACGGCGTGCGCACGGGATGGAAGCTGACCTACCGGCTACCGGAGATGCCCTCCCCGAAGGAACTACAGGCGCTGGGCGAGCGCTTCCGGCCCCACCGCTCCATCGCCGCGTGGTATTTCTGGCGCGCCACGGATGTGAACCGCTCGCCGCAAGGTGAGTGAAGGGGGCCGCTCTTTCCTCGATCCGCTGGATTCCCTTGAAAAATCCCCGATCGGAGACTTCTTCTTCCCCCGTCGTGGCGAAGATCGCGAAAGAATGCCGGATCCGGCATGATTTCCGCAGCTTTTCATCCCCCTACACGACGTCCCCCCGACGCATGCCCCCCCTTCGATTTGATCCATCCGTGCGACCCTCCGGCTTGTGGCGGAGGTGGTTGTCATGGCTTTCCGCCCTGACGGCGTGGTGCCTTCTATCCGTGGCAGCAATCGGCCAGGAGGAGGCAGCCCCTGCCGTGACGGGGGAACTGAGAATGTGGCACAAGCTCACCCTGAGCTTCACGGGTCCGCCGACGAGCGAGACGGCGACGCCGAACCCCTTCACCGACTACCGGTTGGACGCGACTTTCACCCACGTGCCGAGCGGGAAGACCTATCTCGTGCCCGGCTACTACGCGGCGGACGGGGATGCCGCGAATACCTCCGCGGATGCAGGCGATGTCTGGCGGATCCATTTCGCGGCCGATGCCACGGGCGATTGGACCTACGCGATATCCTTTCGCACGGGTGAGAATGTCGCCATGAGCACGAGCGTCCCCGCGGGAGAGAGCGCGGGCTTCTGCGACGGGGAAACCGGCAGTTTCGTCATCCTGCCGACGAACAAGAGCGGCCGCGACATGCGTGCCAAGGGCCGCCTCGAGTACGTGGGCATGCATCACCTCCGCTTCGCCGGCACCGGCAGCTATTTCATGAAAGCCGGCCCCGACTCCCCGGAGAACCTGCTTTCCTACGCGGATTTCGACGGCGATTTCAAAGCCGACGACGAAGAGGACGAGCTGGTGAAAACCTGGGAGCCCCACGTGACCGACTGGCGGGAAGGCGATCCCTCCTGGCAGGGAGGAAAAGGCAAGGGCCTGATCGGCGCGATCAACTACCTGGCCTCGGAGGGACTGAATTCATTCTCGTTCCTGACGATGAACATCGAGGGCGATGATCGCAACGTCTTCCCCTACCTCGCCTACGACGAACGCCTGCGCATGGACGTCTCCCGCCTCGACCAATGGGAGATCGTCTTCGAGCACGGCACGCGGATGGGCATGCATCTCCATTTCAAAACCCAGGAGACGGAGAACGAGAAGATGCTGGACGGCGGGAATACGGGCGACCAGCGGCGGCTGTACTACCGGGAGTTGATCGCACGGTTCAGCCATCATCTGGCGATGAACTGGAACTTGGGCGAGGAGGTCAACGACGCTTCGCTCTCCCAGAAGGTTACCTGGGCGCAGTTTTTCCACGACCACGACCCCTACCACCACCCGATCGTGATCCACAACGGGGCCAGCCATTTCGACATGATGGGGGACGCTTCCAAGCTCACCGGCTTCTCGCTCCAGATGAACGAGCCCGACTTCAGCGATACCTTCTTTCAAACGAAGCGGTACGTGACTCGATCCGCGGAGTTCAACCGCCCATGGGTCGTGGCCTGCGACGAACCTGGTGATTCCCGGCTCGGCGTGCGGCCCGACAACGACCCCGGCGAGAGCCACCACAACGCGCGCAAGAACGCCCTATGGGGAAACATCATGGCGGGCGGCGGCGGATGCGAATTTTACTTCGGCTACGAGCGGCCGGAGGGGGATCTGACACTGCAGAATTTCCGCAGCCGGGATTCATTCTGGGACTATTGCCGCCATACCCTCGGGTTTTTTGAAGGGAATGAATTCCACTTCGAGCAGATGGGAAACCACAACTCGCTCGTGAGCGGAAACGGCGACAACGCCAACCGGTGCCTGGCGAAGATCGGGGACACCTACCTGGTCCAGCTTCACGCCGGCGGGAGCCATACCCTCGATCTCACGGGCGCGGAGGGCACTTATTCCGTGACGTGGTTCAATCCCCGCACGGGGGATCCCGTCTTTGATGGAGGTACGGTGGAAGGCGGCGCGATCACGGCGTTGGGAACACCTCCGGACACGCCGGAGGCGGATTGGATCGTGCTCGTGAAAAACCTTTCCGGCGGCGGCGGGACGAACCGCGCGCCCGTAGTCAGCGCGGGACCGGACAGGTCCGCCTTTCTCACCGGCGACTCGGTGGCAATCACCCTGAACGGCTCCACATCCGACGACGGGCTGCCGGACCCTTTTTCGTTGAGCCGCGCCTGGTCCTTCGTTTCGGGTCCCGACGCTGTATCTTTTTCCAGCGCGAGTACTTCATCCACCATCGCCACCTTCACTTCGCCCGGCACCTACATTCTGGGCCTTACCGTTACCGACACCGAGTTCACGGCTCACGACGAAATGGCGGTCACCATCCTCCTGCCGCAAAGCGGGGGAGCGGAAACGCTGTTTCCCGTTCACGATGCCTTCCTGGAAGAAGGGGTGCATGAGAACAGCGAATGGCTGCGGGTGGCAGCCATCGACCCGCTCCAGGTGGCTTACCTCCAGTTCGATCTCACGGGCTTGGAGGCTGTTCCGGAGCAGGCGCTGCTGCGGCTTACGGAAGGCGGGGATTCCTCGGACGGGGAAATGAAGGTTCGCGTTTTCGCGGGGACTTCGAACGATTGGACCGAAGCCACACTGGACGGTGCCACCGCCCCGCCGAAAGGTCAGGAACTCGCCAGTTTCACCGGCGATATTCCCGCCGGATCGGTCCTTGAATTCGACCTCGGGAGCCATATCGCGGAGCGCGGGATCTTCACCTTTATCATCGAAACGGACTCGCCGGGCCAGGACGTCGCCTTTGCCTCGAAGGAAAGCCCGACCGCTGCCGCTAGGCCCGCGCTCGTTGTCACCCTCCCTCCCAATACCGCGCCGGTCTTTCCGGGATTCGTGGTCAGCACGCAGGCGAACACGCCCGTCAGCCTCTCCCGCGGCGAAGTCCTGGCGGCGGCCTCGGATGCGGACGGGGACCCGCTCTCGCTGCTGATCGAAGACGGCTCGACCACCGCGGGCGGCGAGATCGTCTCGGGAGAAGAAGGCTTCACCTACGCCCCCGCCATCGACTACCTCGGGAAAGACTCCTTTCTCCTTACCATTCAGGACGCCCGGGGTGCCTCGGCATCGGCGATTCTGGATATCACGGTGATCGGCGGGAATGGAATCACGGGCATTTCCCCCAGCGTCGAGAGGGTCGCCGGCGGAGCGGCGATCCGCTTTGCCGGGATTCCGGGATATGGTTATTCGGTGGAGAGATCGATCGATCTGATCAATTGGTCCACCTTGGAGCCGCTGTTGCGGGAGCCGGACGGGATAATCGAAGCAATGGATGAGGAGGCGGTGGAGGATCGTGTTTTCTATCGCATCACCGAACCTTGAAAGGGGAAAGGCGAGGGCGGGGATACGCGAATTCCCCCGTCGTCATCACGGCTTTGTTAGTCTTTTTTACTAGCCGATGATCCGGAATGGCTCTAGATACTAGCCTTGACCCTGTGCGTATTCCGCCTCCGGCATCCCCCGTCGCAGGCCTTTCAGGGAGAAGGAAAATACCCCCCTCGGTTGCTCCGTAGCGCAATAGCGCCTGTATATTACATATACTTATATTTTCATATTCATCTGATTTCTAGCTCATGTCGCCAACCAGAGCTTTTTTGATTTATGCCGCGCTCGGCTCCCTTGCTTCTGCCGCTCCGGTGGGGGTCAATGACGTGTATCAGGAACACGGGGGGATTCTCGTCATGGAGGCGGAGCGGACGCCGTCCTTCCTGGGGACGGGGACCGACCGCTGGGAAACCTACACTCCCGGCGAGGCTAACTACGTGGACGGGGCGGCTGGCGAGGCGCACCTGGAGTTCCAGGGAAACTCTTCGAACGGAGACACCCCCAAGACGCCGCTGACCTACAAATTCAAGATCAACGAGAGCGGCTATTACCACCTGCATCTGCGCGCCCGTCAGCGCCTCGATGGCGCGGCGAGCGACAAGAACAACGACTGCTGGGTGAAGGTGGCCGGGGTGAACGGGGCCACCTTCGGTGCCGGTCCGGATGCGGGCGGCTCCCATATGGACGACGCCCCGTTGAGCCTGCTCACTTCCTATACGAAAATGTACGTGAGTTCGCCCGTCACCTGGGGGTGGGCGAACCTTCTCGATGCCGGCGGCTCGTCCAACAAGCGGTGGCCGGTTTACCATTTCAACGCCGGGTCCACCTACATCCTGACCATCGCGGGGCGATCCATCAATTTCAACTACGACCGGATCCTGTTCCGCAAATCGACGATCATCGATACGAGCGCAAAATCCGCCGCGGTCCCGGAGTCTCCTTTGAACACGGCGGCCAGCACCGTCCCGGCCGCCACCCGGATCATGCTGGTGAACGCGGACACCGACCGCGATATCACCCCGATCACGGACGGAGCGACGATCAACCTCGCGACGACCGGCCCGAATCTCAACCTGCGGGTCGATACCTCTCCGCCGGTGCTCGGCTCGGTGCGCTTTAATCTCGACGGGAATGCGGCCTACAAAATCGACAGCCGCGCCCCTTATACCATCGGCGGGGATAACATCTGGGACGATTACCTCCCGTGGACGCCTGCGCCCGGAAATCACAGCCTGACGGTCACGCCCTATTCGGCGGCTGCCGGCGGAGGGACCGAGGGCACTCCGGTGACGGTGAATTTCACGGTGACCGACCAGGTACCCGCCGGCTCGCCCACCGTCCATGCGGGCACGGACAAGTCGGTTGTCCTGCCGGCGTCCTCGGTCGCGTTGGCGGGGTCCGCCAGCGATGCGGGGGGCAGCATCGCGAGCTATCGGTGGGATCAGGTTGCGGGGCCGGCGGTGGCTACCATCACCGGCCGCAATTCGGTGAGTCCGACGGTCGCGGATCTCACTCACGGGATCTACCGCTTCCGTCTGACGGTTACGGACAACGGCGGGCTGACCGCCTTCGACGATGTGGCGGTAACCGTATCGGCCGGGCCGGGCTCGCCGGTGGTCAATGCCGGGGTGGACAAGGTGGTGACCCTCCCCGCGACCTCGGTCACCTTGAACGGTACCGGCACGGATCCGAGCAACCAGATCTATGCCTACCTGTGGACGCAGCTTTCGGGGCCGGGCAATGCCACGCGCGCCGGGGAGAGCACCTTGAATCTCACCGCCTCCAATCTGATCCAAGGGACCTACGTTTTCCGGCTGCGGGTGTATAGCGAGACCGGGCTGGTCGGCGCGGACGATGCGACCGTGACCGTTTCCAGCGGGGGAAGCGTCCCCGCCGCTCCTGTCGCCGATGCCGGTGCGGACAAGGCGATCACGCTGCCCGTTTCCTCCGTGGTGATCAACGGGTCCTCCTCCGACAGCGACGGCACGATCACCGTGCATGCCTGGACCCAGGTTTCCGGGCCCGCCGCCGCGGTCCTGTCCGGGGCGGATACGTCCGCCCTGACGGCCTCCGGATTGGGTGAGGGCACCTACGTCTTCCGCTACACGGTCACCGATAACAGCGGGTCATCCGCAAGCGATCAGGTCTCGGTCTCGGTCCTCCCTGCCAGCGGCGGCGATGCGTTCATCAGCGGCGAGCTGAAAAAGTGGCACAAGGTCACGCTGAGCTTCGCGGGTCCGAACACCTCCGAATCGGCGACTCCGAATCCTTTCACCGACTACCGCCTGAACGTGACCTTCACCCATCCCGGCAGCGGGAAGACCTACGTGGTGCCCGGCTACTATGCGGCCGATGGCGATGCGGCGAACACCTCCGCGAGTGCGGGCAACGTCTGGCGCGTCCATTTCTCCCCCGACGAAACCGGCGCGTGGACCTACGCCGCGTCTTTCCGCACCGGCACCAATGTTGCGACGAATGCCGCCGCGACCGCAGGATCTCCGGCGGGATTTTTCGATGGCGATAGCGGGAGCTTCAGTATTGCCGCCACCGACAAGGCGGGCACCGATCTCCGCGGGAAGGGCCGCCTGCAATACGTCGGCAAGCATCACCTGCGGTTCGCCGAGACGGGCGAGTACTTCATGAAAGCGGGCGTGGACGCGCCGGAGAACCTTTTGGCCTACGCGGATTTCGACGGGGATTTCAAAACCGACGGGCAGGGCGACAGCCTGGTCAAAAGCTGGAGCCCCCATGCGGGCGACTGGCAGGCAGGCGATCCCACCTGGGGAAGCGGGAAGGGCAAGGGGCTCATCGGCGCCATCAACTATCTGGCCTCCGAGGGTTTGAACGCCTTCTCCTTCCTGACGATGAACATCAACGGGGACGACAAGAACGTCTTCCCCTACACGACCTATTCCGAGCGCTCGCGGCTGGATGTTTCGAAGCTCGACCAATGGGAGACGGTCTTCGAGCACGGCACGCGGAAGGGCATGTACCTCCACTTCAAGACCCAGGAGATCGAGAACCAGAACCTGCTCGACGGCGGCGCGCTGGGGAACCAGCGCAAGCTCTACTACCGGGAGCTGATCGCGCGTTTCGGCCACCACCTCGCGCTCAACTGGAACCTCGGGGAAGAATGCACCGCCGACCTGGATGACAAGCAGGCGTGGGCGCAGTATTTCCACGATAGCGATCCGTACCACCACCACCTCGTCATCCACAACGGCTCGAACCACTACAACATGCTCGGCAGCGCCTCCAAGCTCACCGGTTTCTCGCTGCAATTGAACGCGTCCGACTTCACCGACATGTTCGCGATGACGAAGGACTACCTGGACCGCTCGGAGGACGCGGATCGCCCTTGGGTCGTGGCCTGCGACGAGCCGGGAGATTCCCGCCTGTCCTTGCGCCCGGATAACGACGCGGGCACCAGCCACACCGACGCCCGCAAGAACGCCTTGTGGGGCAATATCATGGCCGGCGGAGCGGGCTGCGAATTCTACTTCGGCTACGACAAGCCGAACTCCGATCTCACGTGCAACGATTTCAGGAGCCGCGACAGCTTCTGGGACTATTGCCGCCATGCCCTGCAATTCCTGGAAGCGGAGAACGTGCCTTTCGAGCAGATGAAGAACCAGAATTCCCTGGTCAGCGGCTACGGCGACAATGCCAACCGTTGCCTCGCCAAGACCGGGAGCACCTATCTGGTCCAGCTTCACGGAGGAGGATCGGCGAGCTTGAACCTTTCCGCCGCGAGCGGGACTTTCACGGTGAAGTGGTTCAATCCCCGCACGGGTGCCGTGGCTAGCGGCCCGACGCTCAACGGCGGCGGCACCGCAAATCTGGGCAGCCCTCCGGACACCGGCACCCAGGATTGGATTGCCCTGGTGCGCTCCACCGGCGGAAGCGGCGGCACGAATACCGCGCCCGTGGTCAGTGCCGGTGCCGACAAATCCGCCTTCCTTGGCGGCAGCACCGTGCAGGTCAGCTTTACCGGCACCGTCACCGATGACGGTCTCCCCGCCGGCCTCGCCCTCACCCGAAACTGGTCGGTCGTTTCCGGACCCGCTCCGGTGTCTCTTTCCAACGCGAATACCTCGACCACGACGGCCACCTTCAGCACCACGGGAAGCTACGTCCTGCGCTTCAGCGCCTCCGATACCGAACTCTCTTCTTCCGATGACGTCACGGTCCTCATCCAGGCACCCTCCGGAAGCCAGGAGACCTATGCCGCCCTTCACGACGCCTATACGGAGAACGGGAGCAACAACAACATCGCCCAGCTCCGCGTGGAAAAATCCTCCACCCGGACCCGGATCTCGTACTTGCAATTCGAGCTCGGCGGGGCGGACGGGCTCTCCTCCTACGCCGCCACCCCCGGCACCGCCTTCGTCCGCTTGACCGAAGGGGACGACGTCTCCTCCGGTACGATGACCCTGCGGCTCTACGCCGCGGCTTCGAACGACTGGACCGAGACCGGCATCACCGGCGCGACCGCTCCCGCCAAGGGCCCGCAAGTCGCGGTCTTCACCGGCGACGTGACCGACGGAAAGGTGATCGAATTCGATGTGGGCACGCACATCACCGGCCCGGGCAGGTACAGCTTTATCCTGGAGGCGGACACATCCACCCGCGATGTCTCCTTCGCGGCTCAGGAAAACGCGGTGGTGGCCGCGCGGCCGGCGCTGGCGGTGAGCACCGGTACCAATGCTCCCCCGGCTTTCGCGGGCTACGCGGAGACGGTCCCGGTGAATTCGGAGATCCTCATTCCTTACTCCCTGATCCTCGCCGGTGCCTCCGATCCGGATGGCGATCCGGTGAGCCTTGTTGTCGCGCCGGATAGCTCGGAAGCCGGGGGCTGGGTGGCGATGGGCACCGACAGCCTGAGCTACCGGCCTCCGATCGATTACTCGGGCTCCGATAGCTTCCTGCTGACCGTGCAGGACGGGCGCGGGGGCTTCACCAGCGCGCTGCTCACGCTTACAATCACCCCGGGCGACGGGATCACCGGTGCGCCGCCACCCACCTTGGTAAAGAGTGCGACGGGCGGCATGCGGATCCGGTTCGGCGGCGTGGCGGGGGCGACCTACCGCTTCCAGCGCAGCACGAATCTGGTGGACTGGTTCACCATCCACACCGAACGAGCGGAAGGAGAGGGGATCGTGGAATATGAGGATATCGATCCCCCCGCGGGGAGTGCCTTTTATCGTCTCGTTTCTCCATAAAATATACCCTTCCGGACCATACCCTCGGAATGTCCTTCCGGTTCGGTGCTTGAATCTGAGGGCTTTCCAAGCCGTCGGGCACTATTTTACAGCTTGTCAAGCGCTCGGGATCTCGTTAGAAGCCCCGCCGACCGTCGCCCCACGACAATTTTATGAATTTCCCCCTCCCCCTGATTGTCGCCTTCGGCGTCTTGACTCACGCTGCGTCGGCAGTCGTGGTGAACATCGACTTCAATAGCGGGACCAATACGCAGTCGGGACTGGCTGCCGCTCCGGATGCGCCGGGGAATACCGCTTGGAACGGGGTGCAGCAAATCTCTGCCGGGGTGGTGGATACCGGAGTGCTCAACGACTCATCGGGTGTAGCGACCGGGATCACCTTGGACATCACCGGTTTCACCGGAGTCATCGCGGCGGCAAGCGGTGAGCAGGAGCTCGCCAGCGGCCACTTGAATTTGATGCGCGATTACCTGCGTCTCGATACGACCGCGGGAACCGTGGCGACGGCGACCGGCATCGTTTCCGGGCTCACCGCGGGGGCGTCCTATGAGATTTACCTCTATGGCCAGGGCGAGACCTTTGCCGATTCAAGTACCAGTTCGGCTCGCGGCCAGAACACCCGCTTTACCATCGGAGCGGAGAGCAAGGCGACCGGATGGGATACCGTGAGCGGCGGAAACGGCGTACTGACCGAAAACGTGGAGTACGTGAAGTTCCTCGTGGCGGCGGATGTCGGTGGCACGATCACCTTCACTTGGTCCAACATCATTTCCTCGATCAACGGACCCGATCCGGACGGGTTCGCGCCGGGCTCGCGCTTCGCGGCACTGAATGGCATCCAGCTCGTTTCGGTGCCCGAGGTGTCGGCGGCTCTGCTGGGAGGGCTCGGCATGCTCGCCCTGCTGGTCCGGCGCCACCGCTGAGGAGCGGTTGGAGGTTGTCGAAACGGAACTCGTTGGCACCAAGCTTTTCGGAGCTTGCGGGTGGGCTTGAAGCTGGCTAGAGAGTGGAGGTTTTCTCTCCCTTCCGGCTTTTATATGAGTTCCCCCCCTCTCATGGCCTGTACGGTCTTTGCTGCCGCCGCGGCGGCACCGGCTGCCGTCGTCAATATCGATTTCTCCGAGTTGGCCACCGCCGCGGACCGCTATGCGGGGCTGGCCGCCGCTACCGATCCGGCGGGTGCCACTGCCATCTGGAACAATATCGTCGGCAGCGTGGGAGCCCTCTCCGTGGAGAATTTGATGAATTCCTCCGGGGAAGCCACCACGTGGGACATTGCCGTCTCCGGCTTTGTGAATACCAAGAAGAGTGCCTCCGAGCAGGAAGTCGCACAGGGCGGGTCGGGCGGCGTATCCTACAGCCAGCTCATGGAGGATTACCTTCAGCTCGACTCGGGGGCCAATGCTTCGGTGACGATTGCCAGCGGGGTGATCGGCGGTCTGGCAGCCGGCAACACGTATGACATTTATTTCTACGGCCAAGGCAGCGATATGGCGGGCACGGACGCGTCTTCGTCCGGTGAAAACAGCCTTTTCACCGTAAACGCCTCCTCCCGGCAAACCGGTTGGGACGGGCTCGATGGCGGTGACGGGAACCTCGTCGAAGGCATGGAGTATGTGCAGTTCACCGCTGTGGCGGATGCCGGCGGGAAGATCAGCTTCACGTGGTCGAACGTCGTCCAAGGTGTGAACGTGATGAGCGATCAAGTGCCGAGCAATACGGGCACCGGCTCCCGCTTTGCCGCCTTGAATGGGATGCAGATCGTGGATGTGGTGCCGGAGCCTTCGACCGCCATTTTCGGGATGGCCGCGAGCGTCCTGCTGCTGCTGCGCCGCCGCCGGGCCGCCTCTTCAGGGCACGGGGACCGGGCATCCTCGGACCCGTGATCGGAGGGGGATCCTACGCGATCGCGTAGTTGCAAAACCTCCGGAGAAATTTTAAAAACTCCGCGTTCCCCCCTCTCTCGCTCTCACCCCCTCTACTGAGATGAGATCCCCCCTTTGTCCTATCCTGTTGTTTTTTGCCGTGCTCTCAGGAGCTGCGCCGGCCGCGGTGCTCAATATCGATTTCGCCGCGGGTGCGGTTCCCGTTTCCCAGACCGGACCGGCCGCGGCGGCCGATCCTTCCGGTGCGGCCGCTTACTGGAATTCCGTAGCCCGTGACGGGGTGAAGGACAAGGTGGAGTCGATCCCGCTGCTGGATTCCGAAGGCGATACGACCTCCATCACTCTCTCGCTCGGCATCAACGGCATCTATGACAGTGCGGGAATGGGAGACCAGGAGATCGGCGGGGGAAGCTACGCCGGCCTGATGGCGGACTACGCCTATCTGGATGCCGGCGGGCCCGGGTTGGTCGCCACCATGAGCGGTACGGTATCGGGGTTGTCAGCTGGCGGTCATTACGATTTCTATTTCTACGGCCAAGGGGACAAATTCACCGGCAATGTCTATCGCGGCCAGAATACCCTCTTCACCGTCGATGGCATTTCCAAGCAAACCGCCTGGGATGGCGTGTCCGGCGGCGACGGCGAGCTGGAGGAGGGAGTGGAGTATGTGAAATTCCACGTGCAAGCCGATGGCAGCGGGAACGTGCATTTCAGTTGGGCGAATGTCGTGGCAGGTCTCGGCGGAAACGTCCTGGTGGACTCCGACGGCTACAGCACGCGTTACGCGGCATTCAACGGGATGCAAATCGTCCACTCGCCCGAGCTCGTGCCCGAGCCCGCTTCCGCCTTCCTCGGTGCACTCGGGATGCTCGCCCTGTTGCGCAGACGGCGCTGAGGCCGGTCATTCACTCATTTGATCCAAGGCGGCGTAATAGCCGCCCCAGAAGGAGAGGATCTTCCAGACCACGAACGCCATGACCAGGCCGTAAAGGATCTTCGGCACGGCGACCGACACCGCCTTGCTGCCGCGGGCTGCCTCGTCCTGATAGACGGCGGACCAGCGGGACAGGTCCTTGTCGAGGCTGCCAGACTCCTCCGCCGTGGCGTAGGACCGCGCGAAGGCCGCCGGAAACGCGCCGCTCGAGACGAAGAGCGGGCCCAGCGCCTCCCCTTCCTTGAGCGATTCCGCCATCGCACGACCCGCTTGACGGATTCGCCCGCTGCGGGATGCCTCCGCGGAGGAGGCCACCGTTTCATGCATCGAGAGGCCGGCCAGGAGGCAGGTGTGATAGACCTTGGTGAACCGCGCCATCGCCATGCTCCGGCGGGCCTTTCCGACGACCGGCAGACGATTGAGCATCGCGTCCACACGCGGGTTTGCTTCCGCCGATTTCAAGATCGCCTTGATGCCCAGCCAAGCCGCGAAGCACAGCGCATAAAGGACCAGCAACGCCGCCGCGAGCTGGACCATGATCCCTGCAAAGCCCTTTTCACCGCTGATCAGCGCACCGGGAACCACGGCCACGAACATCCCGAGATGGAGCAGCACCACGGGATAGACCATGCTTTGGAGAGCATCCCGCCGCGCGATAGCGAGCATCCCGAAATAATCGGCCAGATGTTGGAAAGCCTGGCCCATGCGCCCGCCCCGCTCGCCCGCGCCGATGATTCCGCGCTCCAGATCGCTGATGACGGCGTTGTTCTTGGCAAAGGCCTCGGTGATCGATTTGCCCGCCTCCAGATCCCGGTCCATCTCCCGCAGCAGTTCTGCCTGCAAGGAGGGTAGCCGCGTGTCCAGCATCGCCGCGGCGGCTTCACGGATGCCGAAACCGGCTTCCAGCAATTTTGCGATCTCGGTGTAGAAGAGGTGCTTGTGGGCGGCGGGAAATGCCATGGGCTTTCATCCCACGCTGCCATCTTGTTCTAACGGCGCAAGGTCATTCCCTTTTTACCCGCCCCATTGATGGCAGCCCGCGGCGGCTGCTTCATGTCGTGACCGAGAAAGAACGAGGGATGCGGCGGCTTGTTATAGCTCACGTTCTGCCACGCGACCGAGAGCCGGTACTGGGGGTCGTGCATCAGGGTCGGCAGGCGGTGTTCCGTGGGAATGGGAGTGGTGTGGAGCCGCAGCGACTTGCCATCGGGGCCGGGGACGAGCAATTCCTCCCGCCAGTCGCCGATCAGGTCGGCGGCGAGATTGGGCCGCATGCCGGCATACCGGTTCCGGCCTTCCGGTCCCCCGGGTGAGGCGGAAAAGACGACGTTTTCGATCCCCCTCTCCCAGTCCCACTTGTAGATCGAGAAGCCGCCGTAGATTTCCCGCAGCAAGTCGCCGTCCCACCAGATCGCCCAATCGGACCGGCGGGGAGGCCTGCCGATTTCTTCTCCTTTCACGGTCCGCAGGGGACCGGGGCCGCCCCAGACCTCCGCACCCGCATGCCGGGGGTCGATGTCCGCCACGATCCCGTCGCTGATATCGATGCCGGGGCTGTGGCTCCACAGGAGCTTCCCGCTGCGTGCGTCGTGCAGGCCCGCGCCCGGTGTCCGGAAGCGGACCGTCTCCTCCTCGTTCTCGGTCACCAGATACAATTCCATGCCCTCCCGGGAGGGGTCGAAGTCACTCACGTGGAGCGCGTCCCCGTGCCGGCGACCCGTCGAGTAGAGTCCCTTGCCATCATCATCGACCGTCATCGCCTGATAAAGGATTTCGTCTTTCCCGTCCGAATCGACATCGGCGACTGACAGGGCATGTCCGCCCATGCCGGAATAGGGGGAGGCGGCGGTGTAGGGCGGGCGCGAGATCCCGGAGTCGAAAACCCAACGGGAGGTCAGCTCCCCTCCGCGCCAGTCCCATGCGGCCAGCACGCTGCGGCCATAGACCCCGCGGCACATGACCACGCTGGGGTGGATGCCGTCCAGATAGGCCACGCAGGCCAGGAAGCGATCGCAGCGGTTGCCGTAGTCGTCGTTCCCGCCGTTTCCCCCGAAACCGCCCCAGCCGTCGATGGGATCGCGGCCGGGGATGTAGTCCACGGTCTTGAGCGCGGCACCGGTCTTTCCGTCGAAGACGGTCAGGAACTCCGGCCCGCTCAGGATGCGCCCGTAGCGCCGGGAGCCTTCCTCCTTGTTCCGCCAGTCCTTGCCTTTGTCACCGATTACCTTGCCGGTGCCGTCCACGGTGCCGTCGGCCGTCTTGCACACCAACTCGGCCCGGCCGTCGCCATCCAGATCATACACGATGAATTGGGTGTAGTGTTCGCCCTCGCGGATGTTGATGCCCAGATCGATCCGCCAGAGGCGGGTGCCGTCCAGCTTGTAGGCATCGAGCACGGGCGTGCCCGTGATGCCGTTGAAGGAATTGTCCCGGCCGCGCGAGACCTGGTGGAGGATGATCTCGTAGCCACCGTCGCCGTCGAGATCCGCCGCCGAGGCGTCGCCCGGCCGGTAGTCCGGAAGCGGCTGGATCGGAATTTCAATGAAGTTGTCCGGCAGGATCTCCGCCGGCTTCTCCAGCGGCCCCTCCTTTCCGTCCCTGAGGACCCGGATGGCATAGGCTTCCGCATTCCCCGGTTCGGGATCGATGGCATTCGTGGGCCCGGTCAAAGGGGCTTTGTTGACGCGCTCCTCGCGGCCGCCCCCGAGCCGGTAGAGATGGAAGGCGGTCCCTTCGGGATCGGTGCCGAGCAGGCGCCAGCCCACGTACACCTTCCCATCGGGCTGGCGCAGGGCCACCACCCCCCGGTCGAGCGCTTCCATTTCCCGCTCCGCGGATGCCAGACCGGAAAGTCCCAGGCACGGGAGAAGGAGGAAAAGTAGCCGGGGGAGCACGGAGGTCATGGCATGGGATGAAAACCCGGCCGGGAATATTCCACGTCTTACCCCTTCGGGGGATGGAGAGCCATCGCGATCTTTCCCCGCGATGCCAGATCCGGAGGGTAAAAGGTTCGACAATCTTCCCGCGTCCGCCTTCACCTATTGGCATGAAA
>CBIHMP010000040.1:0-19128 GCA_966211015.1 uncultured Luteolibacter sp.
GGGTCCGCAAACTCCACCGTATAGGTGCCTTCGAAAACGATGCTCCCTTCCAACGAGCCGACATTCGCAGAGTAGCCAGCTAATATCCGGATTGGGGAGACAGATGTTACCGGGAAACCGGCATGCCAGATCACACTTGGTTCCCGCGCTTTATTCTCTAGCGGCCACGAAGTTCTCTTCGGGTCGGCGTCCAAAGCTTGCGCCTCCCGGTTGCTCAGGAGGGCGCTAGGATTGGCGCACGAACGAAGCGGGATCCCGCAACAAGCAGTCGAGTTGCTCCGAAAGGGTCATCACCTGCCGCTCGAGCAACTCGATACATTTGATGGCCGGGGCAGACCCTTGGGACAATTGCCTCAGGATCTCCAGACTCGTAAGCATCGATGATAGCGGTGTGCGCATGTCGTGAACGGCCGCCCTCAGGATGACGGTGCAGGAAGGCAAACTTTCGCCGGACTCATTAGGTTGGTTCACGAAACGCTAGTTCTCACGCTGCGACCAACCTGTGCAAGAAAAAGCCCCCAATCTCTTCAAAGGGCGGGGAAGTGGTGGTGCATTCTGCCCTGATGCAGTGCATTTCGCACTGGCCCTATGAAGGGACGAGGTGGGCCGGGCACGGAAAAGTCGCATCCGTAAAGGCGGTTTCCCAAGTCGCTGCGTTGGAATGCATCTTGCGAATGGGCTGGTTCCACACGACCCGCTCCCAAACCGCCTCCCCGCAATGAAGCGAAGCCGAACCTCTCCGCCGCCGACGGAAAACAACTCCCGGAACAATGACGGAAACATCGCGGTAAAATATATTCACGAAGATTCGATCTTAGAAGAGTTGCTTGCGGGCCTCTCCGCCTTCAAGCGAGGCGACTTCTCCGCCCGCTTGCCGGAGACGTGGACCGGGATCGCGGGAAAAGTGGCCGATACCTTCAATGATGTAATCCGCCGCAATCAGGAACTGGCCGGGGAGCTCGCACGTATCGGCGAGGTCGTGGGCGTGGAGGGACGCATTAACCAGCGCGCTTCCCTCGGAGAGATGCAGGGTTCATGGGTCGAGGCGATCGGGTCGGTGAACAGCTTGGTAGAGAATCTGGTCCAGCCGACCAGCGAGATGGCCCGCGTGATCGGAGCGGTGGCAAAGGGCGACCTATCCCAGACGATTGCCGTGGAGATTGACGGTCGGCCGCTAAGGGGGGAGTTCCTGCGGACGGCTCGTACGGTGAACACGATGGTGGAGCAGTTGGGCGGATTCGCCTCGGAAGTGACCCGCGTGGCGAGGGAGGTGGGCACGGAAGGAAAGCTCGGCGGGCAGGCAAAGGTGAAGGGCGTGGCAGGGACATGGAAGGACCTTACCGACAACGTGAACCTAATGGCGGGGAACCTGACCGCCCAGGTCCGCAATATCGCCACCGTCACCACCGCGGTGGCCAACGGTGACTTGACCAAGAAAATCACCGTCGATGTCAAAGGGGAGTTTTTGGAACTCAAGGACACCGTGAACACGATGGTGGGCCAACTCCGCTCCTTCGCCTCGGAAGTGACCCGCGTGGCTCGGGAGGTAGGCACGGAGGGAGCACTTGGCGGACAGGCCCGTGTGGAAGGGGTCTCCGGGACTTGGAAGGATCTTACCGATTCGGTCAATTCGATGGCGGGAAACCTGACCTCGCAGGTCCGCAATATCGCGGCGGTGACGACGGCGGTTGCGAACGGCGACCTCTCCAAGAAGATCACGGTCGATGTGAAGGGCGAGATCCTGGAACTCAAGAACACCATTAACACGATGGTGGACCAGCTCGGTTCCTTTGCCTCGGAAGTGACGCGCGTGGCCCGCGAGGTGGGTACCGAAGGTAAGCTGGGTGGCCAAGCCAAAGTGTCCGGCGTGGCGGGCACGTGGAAGGACCTCACCGATTCGGTGAACTCGATGGCCGGTAACCTCACGGCCCAAGTGCGCAATATTGCCGAGGTGACGACCGCGGTGGCTAACGGAGACCTTTCGAAGACCATTACGGTGGACGTCAAAGGGGAGATCCTGGAGCTGAAAGCCACGATCAACACGATGGTGGGCCAGCTCCGTTCGTTCGCTTCAGAAGTGACGCGCGTGGCGCGCGAGGTAGGCACCGACGGGAAGCTCGGAGGCCAGGCTGAAGTCACGGGGGTGGCGGGCACCTGGAAGGATCTCACCGACAATGTCAACATGATGGCGGGCAACCTGACCGACCAGGTGCGCAACATCGCCGACGTGACGACAGCAATCGCGAACGGCGATCTTTCCCGCAAGATCACGGTGGACGTGAAGGGCGAGATCCTCGAGATGAAAAACACCATCAATACGATGGTGGATCAGCTCAGCTCCTTCGCCGATCAGGTCACCCGGGTGGCCCGCGAGGTGGGCACGGAAGGAAAGCTCGGTGGTCAGGCCGAAGTGCGCGGCGTGGCGGGCACATGGAAGGATCTCACCGACTCGGTGAACTCGATGGCGGGCAACTTGACCAACCAGGTCCGCAACATTGCCGAGGTGACCACCGCTGTGGCGAACGGCGATCTTTCCAAGAAGATCACGGTGGACGTCAAAGGCGAGATCTTGGAGTTGAAGAACACCATCAATACGATGGTGGACCAACTCGGGTCTTTCGCCTCGGAAGTGACGCGCGTTGCCCGTGAAGTGGGCACCGAGGGCAAGCTGGGCGGCCAAGCCGATGTGAAAGGCGTGGCCGGTACCTGGAAGGACCTTACCGATTCGGTGAACTCGATGGCGGGCAATCTGACCGACCAGGTGCGCAATATCGCCGACGTGACGACCGCGGTTGCCAACGGCGACCTTTCCAAGAAGGTCACGGTCGCGGTGCGGGGAGAAATCCTTCAGCTCAAGGACACGGTCAACACGATGGTGGACCAGTTGAATTCATTCGCTTCGGAGGTGACCCGTGTGGCCCGCGAGGTAGGCACGGAGGGGAAACTCGGCGGCCAAGCGGATGTGAAAGGCGTTGCCGGCACCTGGAAGGATCTGACCGATTCGGTGAACTTCATGGCGGGTAATCTCACCAACCAAGTGCGCAACATCGCCGACGTGACCACGGCGGTGGCCCGGGGGGATCTCTCGAAGAAGATCACGGTGGATGTTAAAGGTGAGATTCTGGAGCTGAAAAACACGATCAACACGATGGTGGATCAGCTCGGCTCCTTGGCGGCGGAAGTAACGCGGGTGGCGCGCGAAGTGGGCTCGGAAGGAGCCTTGGGCGGCCAAGCGGATGTGAAAGGCGTCGCCGGCACTTGGAAGGACCTCACCGACTCGGTGAACTTCATGGCCGGAAATCTCACGAATCAGGTGCGGAATATCGCGGACGTTACAAAGGCGGTCGCGGCCGGCAATCTGTCCAAGAAGATCACGGTGGATGTGCGCGGCGAGATTCTGGAGCTCAAGGATACCATCAATACCATGGTGGACCAGCTCCGGTCCTTTGCTTCGGAAGTGACGCGCGTGGCCCGCGAGGTAGGTTCGGAAGGAGCACTGGGCGGGCAGGCCCGCGTGGAGGGTGTTTCGGGCACTTGGAAGGATCTCACCGACTCGGTGAATTTCATGGCGTCCAACCTTACCACCCAGGTGCGTAACATCGCGGCGGTGACGACAGCGGTGGCGAATGGCGACCTTTCCCGGAAAATCACAGTCGATGTCAAAGGCGAGATCCTCGAGCTGAAGAATACGGTCAACACGATGGTGGATCAGCTCAACTCGTTCGCTTCGGAAGTGACGCGCGTGGCGCGCGAAGTGGGCACCGAAGGGAAGCTCGGCGGGCAGGCGGAAGTGAAGGGTGTCGGCGGCACGTGGAAGGATCTCACCGATTCGGTGAACTCGATGGCCGGCAACCTTACTAACCAGGTCCGCGGCATCGCGAAGGTCGTGACCGCGGTTGCGAAGGGAGACCTCAATCAGAAACTGATGGTCGAGGCGAAAGGCGAGGTGGCCGAGCTTGCCGACACCATCAACAGCATGACGAGCACGCTGGCGACCTTCGCCGAGCAGGTCACGGGAGTGGCGCGCGAGGTGGGTGTGGAGGGCCAGCTAGGAGGCCAGGCCCACGTGCCGGGTGCCTCGGGTACTTGGCTGGATCTCACCGACAACGTGAACCAGCTCGCCGCGAATCTGACCACACAGCTCCGCGCGATCGCGGACGTGGCGACCGCCGTGACGAAGGGCGACCTGACGCAAAGCATTCAGGTCTCCGCCCGCGGGGAGGTCGCTTTCGTTAAAGACAACATCAACGAAATGATCCGCAATTTGCGCGATACCACCTCGCGCAACCAAGAGCAGGACTGGCTCAAGACGAACCTCGCGAAGTTTACCCGAATGCTGCAGGGGCAGAAGGATCTCCTTACGGTAGGAAAGTTGATCCTTTCCGAATTGGCGCCGGTCGTCTCCGCTCAGACGGGGATCTTCTACCTGATGGACACCGATCAACCGGATCCGGAGCTGCGCATGTTGGCCAGCTACGCGTTCACCGAGCGAAAGAATCTGAGTAGCCGGTACCGCTTGGGCGAGGGCTTGGTCGGTCAGGCGGCACTTGAGAAGCAGCCGATCCTGTTGACCAACGTGCCGGGCGACTACATCCAGATCGGGTCTGGCCTTGGTTCGGCGCCCCCGGTCAATATCATGGTCCTGCCGATCGTTTTCGAAGGCAAGGTCAAGGCGGTGATCGAACTTGCTTCCTTCGAGCGCTTCAATTCCACCCACGAGGCATTCCTGGTCCAGCTCGCGGAAAGTATCGGTATCGTGCTCAACACCATCAAGGCGAGCACGCTCACTGAGGACCTTCTGAAGCAATCGCAGTCGCTCGCAGGCGAGCTGCAGAATCGGCAGGAGGAGCTGGAAAAAACCAACCAGGAGCTGCAGAACAAGGCTGCGGAGTTGGCCGAACAGAATGCCGAGGTGGAGCGAAAGAACAGCGAAGTCGAGCAAGCGCGCATGGCACTCGAAGGCAAGGCGCAGCAACTTGCACTGACGTCGAAATACAAATCGGAGTTCCTCGCAAACATGTCCCACGAGCTGCGGACGCCGCTCAATAGCCTGTTGATTCTCGCCGATCAGCTCGGTTCCAATTACGAAGGCAACCTTACGCCGAAGCAGATCGAGTTCGCCCGCACTATCCTCGGCTCCGGCCGAGATTTGCTGCGGCTTATTAACGATATCCTGGACCTGTCGAAAATCGAATCGGGGAACTTCACCATCTCGGTGGGCGAGGTCGCCCTGTCGGAGTTGATGGCCGGTGTGGACCGGACCTTCAGTCACGTGGCGCAGGAGAGGGGCCTCAAGCTTACCTTCGAGATCGCACCGGGTCTGCCCTCGAAAATCTACACCGACGAACAGAGGCTGGACCAGGTGCTGAAGAACCTCGTTTCGAACGCGCTGAAGTTCACTGCCCGCGGAAAGGTCACGGTCAGCGTGGCACCTGTCGAGCGCAGCAGGTTGAGAGCCCATTCCGTCCTGAGCGGCGTGCCGGAGGTCGTCGCATTTACTGTGACCGATACCGGCATCGGCATTCCGGAGGAAAAGCAAATGGTGATATTCGAGGCATTCCAGCAGGCCGACGGCAGTACCAGCCGGCGCTATGGAGGCACAGGCTTGGGGCTGGCGATCAGTCGCGAACTGGCCCGCCTTTTGGGCGGGGAGATCAGCGTGCAGAGCGAGGAAGGCAAAGGCAGTTCGTTCACCCTGTTCCTGCCGGTTTATCCCCTTGGGATGAATTTTGCTTACGAGCGGGACGTTGCTGCGGACATCGTGGCCGGTGAGGCCGAAGAAATCGGGTCCGGTGCGCCCTTGCTGGATGACGACCGCGCCAATATATCGCCGGACGACCATGTCGCGTTGATCGTGGAAGACGACCTCGACACCGCGGGCCTGCTTCTTTCGCGGGCCCGTGCCAAGGGATTCAAGGGAATCGTCGCCACGCGCGGCTATGCTGCTCTATCGACCGCGCAGGAGTTTCGCCCGGACGGAATCACACTCGATGTGAGCCTTCCCGACATCGATGGTTGGAAGGTGTTGAACCGTCTCAAGAGCGATCTGGCATTGAGACACATTCCGGTTTTCGTGGTGTCAGCGGATGCCGAGCCGGAGAATGCTCTGAAGGAGGGGGCCGTGTGCTTCCTGCCCAAGCCGCTCGATTTCGCCGCACTGGATGCGGCCTTCGATCAAATGCGGGAAATGCGCGAGCATCCGACGGGAAATTTACTGGTCGTAGAGGACGACGAAACGCAACGCAACAGCCTGAAAGAGCTGCTGTCCGATACCCCGGGCCTACATGCCGTGGCCACTGCTGAAGAGGCGCTCAAATCATTGGAGTCCCACGGGGACTTCGGATGCGTGGTGGTGGACCTGATGCTTCCCGGGGTTTCCGGCTTCGATCTGATCGAGAAGATCCGGAGCCGGTATCCGCAGCTCCCCGTCGTCGTCTATACGGGCAAGAGTCTTTCGGAAGAAGAGGAGGAGGTCCTGAACCGGATGGCTCAAACCATTATCGTCAAGGACGTCCGCAGCCCGGAACGTCTCTACGATCAGGTGGCGCTGCGGCTGCACCGCAAGGTTTCCACGCTGCCTCAACACGGACGCGAGACAATCCAGCGTCTCAACGACCCCAATGCATTGCTGGCGGGAAAGACGGTTCTGATCGTGGATGATGACGTCAGGAACATCTTCGCCATGACAAGCCTCCTGGAGCGGCACAACATGGAGGTGGTCTCCGCCGAGCAAGGTTCGACGGCGTTGGAGCTGCTGAAAGGGGGGAAGTCCTTCGATATTATCCTCATGGACATCATGATGCCCGAGATGGACGGCTACGAGGTCATGCGAGCGATCCGCGGAATATATGGTTTTCAGGAACTGCCGATCATCGCCCTCACGGCAAAGGCTATGAAGGGTGACCGCGAGAAGTGCATCGATGCAGGAGCATCCGATTATATTTCAAAGCCGGTCGATACCGACCGCCTGCTGACGATGCTGCGCACCTGGTTGTATCGATGAGCCTCTTTTCCCGCACCGCCCGTGCCATGGAGGAACCGCCAATGACAGCCAGCATTCTCTTGGTTGACGACCGGCCGGACAAGCTGCTGGCCTTGGAGTCAATTCTTGAAAACCTTCATCAGAATCTGGTGAAGGTTCGTTCCGGCGACGAAGCGCTACGGCAGTTGCTGGCCCGCGATTTCGCCGTCATCCTTCTGGATGTCAATATGCCCGGCTTGGACGGATTTGAGACGGCGGCGCTAATTCGCCAACGGCGGCGCTCGGAAGCCACGCCGATCATCTTCATCAGCGCGATCAATGACACGGAGAACCATGTTTCGCGCGGCTATTCACTGGGTGCAGTGGACTACATCCTCAGCCCGGTTATCCCGGAAATATTGCGGGCGAAGGTGGCGGTGTTCGTGGAACTTTTCCTGAAAACGGAGCAAATCAAACGGCAGGCGGAAGAGCATGCCCAACTCCTGCAGGAACATGCGGCGCGGGTCCAAGCGGAACGGGCGCGGGAGAGGATGACTTTCCTCGCGGAGGCCGGCAATGTGTTGGCAGGTTCCCTGGACTATGGCCAGACTTTCACCAATCTCGCGCGGCTGATCGTGCCGCGGCTTGCGGAGTTCTGTTTGATCGATCGCCTTGATGCAGAAGGCGGTCTTCATCAGGTTGCAGTAGCCCACCACGATCCCGCGCAAGAGGATCTGTTGCGCCAGATTCGCTATCCCTCCGCCACCGAGCCGGATCACGCGGCGTTCCGCGTCTATCGGACAGGCGCTGCCTTTGTAAGCAATCGCGTGGACGAGGCCTTGATCACGGAACTCGTGCCCGAGCCGGATCGGGCGCTTTTGCGGTTGCTGGGTCCCACCAGTTTCGCCGCCGTCCCCCTGCGGGCACGGGGAGAGGTGATCGGGTCGATCACGATGGTTCATACCCGGCAGGGCATGACCTTCAGCGACGACGATCTCTGGCTGGCGGGGGAGCTTGCCCAGCGTACGGCGGTGGCGCTGGACAACGTGGAGCTGTATCAGGAGGCGAACCGTGCGCGCGAGGAAGCGGAGGCGGCCAATCTTTCCAAGGACCGCTTTCTCGCCATGCTCAGTCATGAGCTGCGGACGCCTCTCACGCCGGTGATCACACACCTCGTAAAGCTGGCTGAGGACGAGAGCGTGCCGGAGGTGCTGCACCAGCCCCTCGCGGTGATCCGCCGCAATGTGGAACTCGAAGCCCGGTTAATCGATGACCTGCTCGATTTGACCCGGGTCGGAACCGGCAAGATCCACCTTGAGATGAAGGTGCTGGACGTCCATGAGCTGCTACGCAATGCGGCGGACATCTGCCGCCCCGACCTCGAGGCCAAGGGGCTCGAACTCAATGTGGACTTCGCGGCACATGAACCCTACGTCCGGGCCGACCCCGCCCGGCTTCAGCAGATCTTCTGGAACATCATCAAGAACGCGGTCAAGTTCACCGCCCGCGGCTCGATTCACATCTCCACCAGCACCGATTCCGGGAAGCTCCTTGCGGTGGCAGTCCGGGATACCGGTATCGGGATCAGTGGATCCATTCTGCCGCGCGTATTCCAGCCTTTCGAACAAGCCGAACGAGGGACCCAGGGCGGCTTGGGCCTTGGGCTCGCGATCACGAAATCGTTGGTGGAGCTACATCAGGGAAACATCTCGGTGGAGAGCCGCGGGAAAGGCCACGGAACCACCGTAACCGTCACGCTGCCGTGGGTGGCAGAACGGCCGGAGGCATCGCAGGATCGCCGCCCCGGCCGCAATAACGGGCGCGCGAATCTCCGCATCCTCCTTCTTGAGGACCACATTGATACGAACGAATCGCTGACGATGCTGCTGGAGCTGCGGGGCTATTCGGTCCGGCCGGCCTTTGACGTCGCATCGGCGATGGAGATGGCGTCGAAAGAGGATTTCGATCTGTTCCTCAGCGATCTTGGCCTTCCCGATGGAAGTCCCGCGCCCGTGATGAAGAAAGTCGCCCGGCGCAGCGGTGCCGTGGGAATCGCGCTCACCGGCTTCGGCATGGAGAAGGACATGAAGAGGAGCAAGGAGTTCGGATTCTCTTATCATCTGGTGAAGCCCGTTGATGTCGGACGGCTTACTGAAATCCTGGAGCAATGCCGTGAGACGGTCGGAGGGTGATCGGCCTGTCACGGATCAAGGAGATCGCGACCTCATACTTCGGCCCCTGTTTCCCACCTTCAACGCTGCACCCGATCCCACGAATGGCTATCCGCTCCGCTTCCGAAAGTCAGTCTCCCGCCGCGATGATTCCTTTCGTCTTGCAGCGGGGCGGCCTCAAATGCGATCCTACCTCGCCCGCTTTCTGTTCCACCCCTCACACGCGTCTCGATTGTCATGGCAGATGAACCCCTCGCCTCGTCCGTCAGGCAGTTCATTTCCCAGCACCTCTCTTCCGTTGAGCAGTTGGAGATTCTTCTCGTACTTGTGAACAGGGCAAGCACCACATGGACAGCGGAAGCGATCTACCAAGTCGTCCTAAGTTCACGAGCTTCCGTTGAACAGGGTCTTGAGAAATTCGCCGCCGTGGGGCTGGTCGAAAAGATTGCCGGCGATCCGCCGGCGTATGGCTTTCCGGGTACCAATGCAGAAGCTGCCATCCAGGAACTCCACCGTTGCTATCAGAAGATGCCGGTACGGGTGATCGGGGCAATCTATCAGAGAGACCGCGATACCGTCCAAGGCTTCGCAGACGCATTCAAGTTCAAGCGCGAGTCATGATTCCGATTCTTATCTACCTACTCTGCTTCCTGACGTGTTCGGGCTGTGCCTTCCTTCTCTGGAGAGCTTTCCGAAGCACCCGGTCGCAGCTTTTACTCTGGAGCTCCTTGTGCTTCTTCATCCTCGGTCTTGGCAATCTGCTGCTGTTTGCCGATCTCGTGCTCTATCCCGAGAACAACCTTCTGATCCCGCGCAACTGGATCACGCTGGCCGGGATACTGGTGCTCCTTTACGGGCTCGTCTTTGAATCGCGCTAACCTTTCTGCATTATGCTGGAATCCTTTCTTTCAGGAGCGATCTGCATGGGCTTTCTGGTTATTTCGCTGTTCTTCGTGCGATTCTGGAAGATGACCCGCGACCGGCTCTTCCTCTTTTTCTCCCTGGCTTTCGGGCTCCTTCTGACTGAGCGGGTGGTGCGCGCTGCTTTTGAAATCCAGACGGAATTCACAGCAGCCGTTTACATGTTCCGGCTCGTCGCCTTCGGGCTGATCCTCTTCGCGGTTTTCGACAAGAACCGTCGCGGATAACCCATCAATCCCGGAGCGTACGGCACTGCACCCTACCCACGCGGAGCGACCTCCACGGCTCTTCCCCTGAGACGTCCTGCGGATCTTCAGCCGCGCTTTCTTCCACGGGTAGAATGGCAGGCGACAAGATCGCAAGGAAGACCAAGGTCTCCTCGAAGGGATTGAAGGTTGCGTGCACGGTGCCCACGGGAAGGTGAGCGATTTCGCCCGGGCCGAGGATCCGGTATTCTTCTCCCACCCACTGCTCCGCCCGGCCGGAGACGACGTGGATGATCTCCTCCCGGTACGGATGGCAGTGGAACGGATGGCAGTGACCAGGTGGCATCGTCGCCCGGACCATCAGCAGTTTGTCCGCAGCCACCAGATCCGGTCGGCACAACCACTCGTTGAAGGTCCAGGGATTCGTTTCACGGATGGGTTCGCCTTTGCGAACGAAGTGCTTTGCTGCTGACATGGGAAGGAGGTGCTTGCGGGGAGCTTGCAGGATGCTGGATTTGCACCCTCTTCGCTAGCTCCGGCATCCGCAAGCACTCGAAACGCAGATCCACCTATCGAAAATACCAGGAAAGGAGGGAGCCCGGAGCAGGAGGTATTGGGGCAGGGAGAATAAGCATATGATTCGGAGAGTATCAGTTGAATCTTCCGGGGCTGAATCGGAGGCGCTCTGGAGAAGCTCGAACGTGTTCTCCGGCTTTCGCGTGCCATCCTTGCGGCGACAAGATTTACGGTGATTTTTAAGAGCCGGGAGCGGTGCAATTTGCGCATGGATCGTGCATGATGCCCACGGAAGCCACCCTAATTTCCGTCCTTCGCGCATCTCACCCAAGTCGCTGGCAGCTACCGGGTTGCCTCGATCGTCCGGTGGAAACAAAGGCAATTTCACCCCCTTGACGAGTGTGCGCACCTTGACGATAGATTGGGTGCCTATGAAAAATACCATTGCACTGCTAGCGACCATGGCTCTTGCCGTTCCCTCGCTTGTTCGAGGCGGGGAAGCGGAAATGACCAATACGTCCACCTATCAGGCTCCGACTTATACCACTCAGCACCAAGGTTGGTACCTCGGCGGCGGGGTGGACTATTTGATAGATGCGGAGGAGCCCTTCTACAACGGCCATATCGGCTACGACTTCGGAAACGGCTCCTCGCTGTTCCTGGAGTCCGGGTGGTTGGGAGAGGAGGAGGAGCCTTCCTTCTTGTTCCCCTTCACCGCGGATGTCGATGTGGTGCCGATCACGCTGAACTACAAGTACGAGTACATGTTCACGGACACCTTCGGTCTCTATGCCGGGGTGGGCGGGGGCGCTTCGAACGTGGACGTCAGCGCGGCCTTTGTCAGCGATGACGACTGGGTCCTCACTGCCCAGGCCTTCGCCGGCCTGGTGTGGAACGTGACCCCGAATTTCGAGGTTTACGCGGGCGCACGTTACCTCTGGCTGGATGACGTCGATCTCTTTGGCGCGAACTTTGACGACCTCGACGACGTGGGAGTCGGCGGGGGGATCCGGTTCAATTTCTAAGCAGCAAGTAGTTTCCATTGCGCATCGAGGTGCCGCTCCTTTCACGAGGGGCGGCACCTTTTAATTTACTGCTTCCAAACTGCCCCGTGGGACGGACTCGCGAGGGAGGCCGCGGAGCCATCGGGGCCGAGGCGGGGAGACTCGCATTCTGCAACGGCCGCTGGCACTTCGCACGCCGGCGGTGGCCATGGCGGGGATAAGGGTGCCTGATTACCGGGCCTTGCGCCCTGCGGGAGGCCGGGCATGTCCATTGCTGGTGCTACAGGCCGTCCCACACCTCATTCATCTTATGAAAACCCTACGCGTTCTGATTCTAGTATTCCTGGTAGTTCACACGATCCCTGCCACCGCACAAGGCGCCTTGCGCATCCGGGATCTCTATGATCCCGCGCTAGCTCCATTCTACCATGGCGTCGCCTCAGGCGATCCTTTGCCGGACGGCGTCATTCTCTGGACCCGCGTCACTCCTCCGGGGCGGTTGGCAACGCGACGGAAAGTTCCGGTGACTTGGAAAGTTGCCACCGATCCGCTCTTGAGCCAGGTGGTTGCGAGCGGGAATACTTTGGCCACCTCCCGCACCGATTTCACGGTAAAGATCGACGTCCGCGGTCTTCAGCCGGGCCAGACTTACTACTACGCTTTTACGGCGCAGGGGCGGCAGTCGATCACCGGTAAAACGAAAACCGCTCCGGCAGCTCCTGTCGAGCAGTTGAAGTTCGCCGTGGTTTCGTGTGCGAATTACGAGTGGGGGTTCTTCTCCGGCTATGAGCAGATCTCCCGCCGCACGGATCTTGATGCCGTGATCCATGTCGGCGACTACATCTATGAGTATCCCGACAACGCCTCCTACAGCGCCGAGGAGATCCGGGACCTGCGCACGCTTTTCCCGCGGAATGAAACCGTCACGCTTCGCCATTACCGCACGCGGTACGCGACCTACCGTCTCGACCCGAACCTGAGGCGGTGCCACCAACAACATCCCTTTATTACCATTTGGGATGACCACGAATTCGCCAATGACGCGTGGCGTGGCGGCGCCGAGAACCACACTCCCCGGAAGGAGGGCCGCTGGACCAAGCGCAAGGCAGCCGCGATGCGAGCTTATCTGGAGTGGATGCCGGTTCGCACGGAGGGTACCAGCATCGTCCGCACCTTGAGCTATGGGTCGCTGATGGATCTCGTGCTTCTGGACACGCGCATCGAGGGCCGGGACATCCAGATCGACGACGTGAACGATCCGGCGCTGTATGCCCCGGACCGCACCATGCTCGGGCTTTCGCAAAAGGAGTGGCTCAAGAACGAGCTCTCCTCCTCGACCGCCACATGGAAAGTCATCGGAAACCAAGTGATCTTCTCCGAGTTCAATATCGGCTTCGCCGCAGACCTCGACCCCCTTACAACCGCTGATTTCCTTGAAAGCCAGTTTCTTGACATCTGGGATGGCTATCCTGCCGAACGGGCGGAGCTGGTGGACTTCATTGCCACTGAGCAGATCGATAACGTGGTGATCCTCACGGGCGACATCCACTGCAGCTTCGCTTTCGAGGTTGCTGATCCGGTATTGGGAAATCCCAATTATGATCCGGTCACCGGTGCCGGGGCGGTTGCGGTCGAGTTCGTCACCCCGAGCCTCTCCGCGGCGAATTTCGATGAAGAGATCGGTGAGTTCTTCACCGGCCTGGTAGAGGATGTGATCAACAGGCCGTACCCTGCCACCAACATTAACAACAATCCTCACATGAAATTCGCGGACTTGGACCGCCATGGCTACCTGGTCCTCTCGGTGGAAGCTCAGCAGGTGCAGGCGGATTACTATTACCTCGCGGATGTGCTGGTACCCCAGACCACCGAAACGTGGGGTGCCGGTTTCATTACGGCTGCGGGGAGCCATCTTCTTACTCCCGCCTTGGCGCCTGCGCCGCCTAAAACCGTCCAAGACGTCCCCGCTCCCTGATCGGGAGTAGCATCAAGGTAAAAAGCAGTTCGCTCTGACCGTGCGGACTTCGTCCCCTCCACCTCTGGAAAGGCTTTGGCTGTTCCTGGTCCGCCGGGGAGTGGCGGCCATGGAGGAGGTCCGGATCTCTTGGAGCGGGGATTGTCAGCCGAGGTCGCCATCGGGCCGAGCGGGTATATCGGATTTGCACGTCTCTTGAGCTCTGGCTGATGGAAGCAAATGGCTGCCGGTCAGGCCTGCCTGCTCGCCAATTCGGTGAAATGGTGCGGCGGGAAATAGGCCGCTCACCACCACGCTTACAGATCTTCGGTCGCCTGCATGGCTCCTGCTTCGCGAACCAGGATCCGGGCGACGGACCAGGAGAACCAGTTGCCGGGAAGGGGCCGAGTAGGGGATTCCTCCGCAGGATCGGGTGGAGCGGGGATCATTCCGCGGGCTTTGCGGAGATCTTCGGCCGCCCGCTGGCTGTTGCCGAGTTGCTGGTGGCTCATTGCCGTAAGGCAGAGGATCGAGGCGATGCGCGGGCCCGTCTTGTCGGGTGTCTCCAGGGATTTCCGGCTCCATTCCAAGGCCTCTTCAAAGCCCCCCGAGCGATAATGATAGAGCGCCATGGAAAACGCCTCCCACTCGGGAAAGCTGGGAGCATTCGTGGATTCGGGATGAGGATCGATGCTGCGCGAACACATCTCCGCCACCTGCTGTAGCTTGGCGAGCATGCCGGGCGGTGCGGGCGCAAGCAGGCAGGCTTTGAGCAGGTGCTCAGCTTCGAGGGTGTTCTTCGCCGGCAGATAGAGATCGACGACCTCCTTACGGAAAACCTCGTAGCTTTTCAGATCGCGATACTCGAGGTAGGCGGGGCCGGTGTACAGCAGGTCCAGGCCCTCGACAATGTTCCTCCGCTTGTCGAGCCGGTTGGCCTGATGGAGCAGCGTGAAACATTGCACCGCCTGCTCCCAGCGCCCGTAAACGGCATACCAGTTTCCCAACGATCGGAATACCTCGGCCGCCTCGCGGGAAGGATCGATGGAGGACAGGGCGTTCTGCTGCAGGAGCGCGTCGGCCTCCTCGATCTTGCCTTCGCTCAGCAGCACCGCCACACGCGAGATGTTCGCGCGCGCCTGAGCCTGGCTCTTGAGCCGGGATTCCTCCGCGCGTGAGGCTTCGGCCTCTTGCCGGAGCCGCTCCTGCTCGACCAAGGCGTCGCGCTCGCGCAGGTAGAGCACGGTGGCCGCGCTCATCCCGGCGATCAGCGAAATCGCCACCGCCACGCCTGAAAGGCAGGCGGCGCGGTTCCGGCGTACGAACTTGCCGAGGAGGTAGATCCGGCTCGGACGGCGGGCGATAACGGGCTCATCGGAAAGGAAACGCTGCACGTCCATCGCCAGGCTGTTGGCGGTCTGGTATCGCCGGTTGCGGTCCTTCTCCAGGGCCTTCATCACGATCCAGTCGAGATCGCCGGAAATCAAGGAGACGAGACGGCTCTTCTCGCTCCGGCGCTGGCTCGCGATCCCTGCCGCCGCCGGACCTGCCGCGTGCAAGGAAGCGGAGGGCACGAGCGGATCCTTCTCCAGAAGCGTGCGGCGCATCTCGGACATGCCGGACTTCAGCAGCGCGTCGCCATCGAAGGGCGGCCGGCCCGCGAGGAGCTCGTAGAGCAGCGCGCCGAGGCCGTAAACGTCGCTGCGGGTGTCGATATCGATGCCGCCCATGTCCACCTGCTCGGGACTCATGTAGGCAGGCGTTCCGACCGGCTGATCCAGTGCCGTGGACATGGCGGGAGCGGGCAGACGGTTCTCGGTTGCCTTCGCGATGCCGAAATCGATGACTTTTGGAAGGGCGACGCCGTCGTGAGTAGCGACGAGAATGTTGGAGGGCTTGATGTCGCGATGAATGATGCCCTTCTGGTGAGCGTGTTGGATCGCGTGGCAAACCTGGATGAAGAGGCGTAGCCGCTCAGGGATGTCGAGCTTCTCTTCGTCGCAGTAGGTGGTGAGTCGGTTGCCTCTCACCAGCTCCATGACGAAGTAGGGTCTCCCCCCGGCAGTGGCCCCTGCATCGAGCACCCGCGCGATATTCGGATGATCCATCAGCGCCAGCGCCTGTCGCTCAATCTCGAAGCGCGAGATGACCGTCTCGGTGTCCATGCCCAAGCGGATCACCTTCAGCGCCACGCGGCGCATCACGGGCTCCTGTTGCTCGGCCTCATAGACGACTCCGCAGCCGCCGGAACCGATGCGGCCGATCAGGCGGTAGCGCCCTATCGTGGATCCCGGCTCATCGTCTGAGAGGGAAGAGGGATCGTTCCGGTAGTCCTCCTCCCGCATCGCCATCAAAGTATCCTCCGCGAGAAGGTCGCGATGCTTGCGGGTTTCGATGAAGAAGGCGGCTGACTCACCCGCGAGCTCGAGAAGTTCCGACATTCGTGCCAGCCCGTCCGGGTCGCCATGGAAGGAGCGCTCCAGGAAGAGACGCCGCTCTTCCGGGACATCAATGTGGACCGCGGTATTGAAGATCGCGTCCTCCAGGTCGTTGAGATCCGTGGGTGCTCCGGCTTGGCTCGCTTCCATTCGCGTCACTGGCGGTGGTGGGAGAGCATGATCCGAATGTCCGCTGCTTCAAGAAACATCACGAACGCGGCTCGGGAAGAGGGTGCCCCGGCCCGCCCAACCCAAGAGGGCGGGCCGGGGCGAAGACCGCGCCGCAAACCCGCGGCGGCGCGGCGACCCCGAAATAGGATCACTCGACCCGGTTCACACGCAGGCGCACGAAGTTCTTCGTAGGCCCGGCAGGCAGGGTGTAGGAAATCGTGGTTGAGTTGTTGGTGTCGGGCGTCACAACCGCCCAAGGCTCCGGATCCGCGCCCAGGGTGGACGAGGCTTCGATGGCGTAGCTGACGTCGTTGTTGCTCACAGCCACGGCTCGCTTGGCAAAGCTGAGGGTGCCGTTGGAGAGGGATGGCAGGGAGTTCGCGGAGGTGGGATTCAAGCCGTCCAAGGCGTACTCGATGAGGTTGCGGAGACCATCTTGGTCCGGATCGGCATCGGCTTCCTTGTCCGCTGCACTGAGGCCGGGATATTGATCCATGAAGTCTGCGAAACCGCCGGAGCTACCGCCTACCTGGATGCTGCCGCTGCCGGTGATACGGCCGCCGGAGTTGCCGGCGTCGTAGGTGCCTTCCGCCTGTGCGGCTCCGTTCAGGACCAGGCTGCCCACCACATCGACCTCTCCGTGAGGCAAGTCCAGGACGGCTCCGCTAGCGACGGAAACAGTCGAGGAGTTGCCGAGCGTTGCCTGGGACAGCATCAAAGTGCCGGCGCTAACGGTAGTGCTGCCGGTGTAGCTGTTGGCTCCGGTCAGGGTCAGGGTTCCGGTGCCGGATTTCACCACGGAGCCGGTGCCGGTGAGAACGCCGTCGAAGGTCGTGCTCTCGTTGATTCCCCCGATGTCCACGGTGACAGGAGCCCCTGTCGTGTCTGCGAGTGTCTGGCTAGCGGTACCGGTCAGCCCGCCAATCTTGAAGCTGCCGGTATTCACCGCGGCCGCGAAGGACATGCCGTTCTCCTCGGTCGTCACCAGGGAGAGGGTGGCATTCTGCAGGGCCTCCAGATGATTCAGTTGCAGCAGGCGGTTGGTGATGCTGGTGATCGTGGACGGCTGCTCCACGGAAATCGTGCCCGAGTAGGGATTCGCGGCGCTGAGCCTCACCACTCCTCGGTTGGCAGAACCGTTGGCCGTCCCCGCGACATGAAGGGTGGCCGAACCCGAGATCGGAGCGGAGATATCCAGGGTTTCAAAAGCACCGTTGTTCGTTGGCGAGGCGAGTGCGCCGATGAAGGAATCTGCAGCCACGGTCACGTTGCCCTCCACGGTCAGCACCGCACCCGGGACGTCGGCAGAGGCTTGATCGAGCAGGCCGCCATTCAGGATGAGGTTGTCGATTACGATCGTTTGCTGCGCGTCCGGCGTACCCGCGCCTTTGCCAAGAAGTCGGCCCCCTGCATCCACGGAGAGCGAGGCGCCGGCAAAGGCGAAGCTACCAGCCGTGACCGGCGTGCGCAGCGTGAAGGCCTGGGTGAAGTAGTGGTTGATCGCCGTGGGAGCCGCCAAATTGCTCCAATTTCCCGCGGAGTTGAGCGAGCTGGCACCCAGCGCGTCGTTCGCGATCAGCACTACATTCTCCGGGACCGGTTCCCCCGTATTTACCTGAATCTTGCCCGTGCCGGTGATGTAGCCGCCGGGTGTGTTCGAATCATAGATCCCATCCGGCTGCACCACGCCGCCCAAGGTGAGAGCCGCCACGACGTCGGTTTCCTCGTGGAAGAGGTCGAGTGTAGCACCGCTCGCGATGGATAAGGTCGAGTCATTGTGAAGAAGCGTTCCTGTGCCCAGGCTCAGCACGCCGTCGAGAACGGTGGTGCTGCCGGTGTAGGTCTGGTTCGGTCCTTGCATGATCACGGTGCCTTCACCCGCCTTCACCAGGTTGCCGGTGCCTCGCAGGGCACCGGCATAGAAGCTATCGAGTCCGGTGCCGCCGATCTCCAGCGTTACCGGGTTTCCCGCGGTGTCGCTGAGCGTCTGGCCTGCGGACCCTGCGAGGCCCGCGACCCTGAAGGTGCCGGTATTTGCAGCAGCGGCGAAGGAAACCGGATTCTCGGCGGTGGTGGCGAGGCCGAGCGTGGCGAAGCGCAGGGCGTCCAGATGGTTCAGCTGGAGCAGGCGGTGGGTCGCGCTGGAGATCGTGCCGCCGTTCGTAGGCTGAAAGACGTCGATCTGCCCGGAGTAGGTATTTGCAGCGCTCAATCTCACCACGCCGCGGTTCACGCCCCCGTTCGCCGCGCCGGCGACCGAGAGGGGCTCGGTGCCGGAGATCGTAGCACCGATGTCCATGATCTCGAAGTTAGTGGCACCGTTCGTATTCGCGCCGATCGCGCCAAGAACCGAGGCGGCCGTAACGTGAATATTTCCGTTTAGGGTGAACAGGACGTTCGTGGTGTTCTCCCCCCCGGCCTGCTCGAGCCGCCCGCCATTGAGAATCAGATTGGCGACGGTGACGGTCTGGGTGGTGTTCGAGCCTGCACCCTTCCCGAGCAGACGTCCGGCGGTGCCGGCATCGATCGAAAGAGAATCCCCGCCGAAGGTGAAGCTGCCTGCGGTGTTGGGAGTGCGCAGCGTGAAGGCACCGGTGAAGTAACTGTTGCCCGGGCCGGGGGCAGCGGCATTGCTCCATGGGCCGGCGGTCGTGAATGAAGAAGTCCCGACGGGATCCGATGCATTCAGCGAAACGTCCGCTGCGATCGCGGAACTGCCGAACACGGCGGTGGAGAGGGCTGCGACTTGCAAGGCAAGCCGGAGCGGGTGGGGGTCGGTAGGGTTG
>CBIHMP010000041.1:0-18596 GCA_966211015.1 uncultured Luteolibacter sp.
ATTCTGCTGCCTCACCCCTACATCCCCCCGAATGAACACCCCCCTGCTTCACCGCGGAGGGCGCCTGATGGTTGGTATCTTTGCATGCCTCCTCGCCATCGGAAGCTCTCCCGCCCAGGACGACTCCGTCCCCACCGGCACGCTCACCGTGGATCGCGACCTACTCCGCATCGGAACCCGCTCCCAGCTCGCTTGGGAGATCACCTATCCGGCTCCCGTGACCGAGGTGATCGAGATCCTGCCGCCGAATGTCATCAAGCCGAAGAAGGACCTCAAGATGAAGGTCCGCGTGCTGGGTGCATCGTTCCAACAGACGGCGACGCGGTATCTCCCCGTGGAGGTCATGTGGACCAAGAACGGCTCCTCCTGGTCCCGCCTTTTCTACGGCTACCAGACGAGCGTGGACCCGTCCCGGGTGCTCACCACCCAGAACGTCAAGAAGGGCGATTCGATCAACCTCGGCGGCCGCGGCTGGCGCGACGGCGAGTGGCTGAGCTTCTACAGCACCGCCAAAAGCACCCACAATCTGGTGATGCTGAAAAACGGCGACCGCGTGCCTTCCACGGTTCCGGCCCTGAACGGCACCTCCATCGAAAGCTTCCTGAAGCCCTACATGAACACCTCCACCAAGAGAGTGAAGATCGGCGACCGCGACCTGATCCTCCTCATGGAACTGGGCCAGACGAATCCGGACAACTCGGGCTTCGACCTTCAGGACCTGGTGGTGCTGGTAACCTTCGAGTGATTTCCCTCCTTCCCCCCAAATCTCCCGATGAAAATCACCTTTGGCCTCCTCGCTCTCTCCTCCCTCGGCGTGCTGGCCCAATCCCCGGCGAGCGGCGGCATGACCGCCGAGAAGATCACCCGCCTTCAAGCCAACTCGCCCCTCGCCGCGCTGCAGCAACAGCAAGCACGCGAGCAGCAGGAAAAGAAGAGCGGCGGCGAAGAAACCACGGTCGCCCGCTCCGGCGGCCAATCCCTCATCAAGCAATCCGACATCCTGCACGACGGGAGCAACTGGACCATCGTACCGAAGGGCGCGGTGCTTCACGTCCCGGCGCAGTTGTCGCCGCGGGTGGGAGCCAAGCCGCTCGGCACCCTTCTGGCCTGGTCGGATTTCCTCATCGCCAACCGTGGCTGGATCCAGACCGAAGAGGTTTCTTTCGAGCAGGCGGCGGGCAAGCACCCTCTCCCCGAGGCTCGCCTCGCCTTCTGGCCCACTCAGAGCAAGGTCATCGTGGCCGTCCACCAGGGCGGACCGATCTCCGTCCGCAAGATCCAAGCTGAACAAGACGCTGTCACCCGCAAATGAAATCCCACCTCCTCCTCGGCGCGCTCCTTTGCTCCCCCGTCGTCCATGCCGAGGGAGAGGGCTATTCGAATTTCCTCCGCCAGACCCAGCAGAGTACCGGCGTGGTCTGGTCGGTACCGGTCGATCCGACCGGCGAAGCGGCCTCGCCGGGCCTGCTGGAAGAGGATGGGGCCCTGTTCCAGCTCTGGACCATCGAGCAAACGACGGCGAAGGAATACCTGCTGGATCAAAAGCTGGTGGGGACCTACCTGCCCCGGGCGAGCGTCACCGTCACCACCGGTGACCCGTATTCGATCACCCCTCGCACCCGCGTCGATCAGCCTTTCACCGTGACCGTCGATGTCGGCGGCCTCTTGTCGGGAACCGGTCTTCCGCTCGCGGCGACCCGGGTTCTGCTGGAGCAGCATCTGGCGAACTACACGGCCACGAAGATCTCCCTCACTCCGGCCGAGGCCACCTCAGGCACGCCTGCCGCCAGCGCCTATATCATGCAAAACGGCGCCTCCCGCTTTTCCTTCCCGGTGAGCAATCTCAAAGCCGCCGATCCGCGCAAGGCCAGCGGCGAGGAGCATTTCGTGGTCCATGCCCTGAGCGATGGCACCCTTACCCAGACCCAGATAGCCAGCGGCCACGTGCAGGTATGGCCGATGGCAACGGGCACCATCACCGGTATCAAGGACGGGGACCAGGTCCGCTCGAAGGCACCCGAGGTCACCCTCACGATGAAGGACCTCTATCCCGACAACAGCACCTATCTCCAGATCTACGAGGGCGGCAAAGCCCCCGGCACCAAGGGCGAGAAATTGACCGCCTCCAACCGCACTTGGGACGAGGACGTGCCGCTGGACGATACCCGCACCTTTTCCGGCTACGACGCCGTCTTCAAGAAAGACGGCACCTACACCATGGAGCTGCTAACCGATACTCCCTTCAAAGAAGGCGAACTCCTGCACTCCGTTACCTTCACCGTGGACCGCGCCTTGGAAGTCCGCGCCCAGCTCGGCAGCTTGGAAGGCGAATGATTCCAGAGCGCTGTTCACCCTGACAAATTCCCCCCGATAACCGGGCCGGCCGGCAGTGCCGGAGGATGTGGGTCTCCCCCACCACATCTTCCCCATTGTCCGGCCGGTTCCACTTTCGCCGGGGCGACCGCCCTTGGGCCGGGTGGTGCGCGTTCCAATCCGGACCCTTGCACCCCGGCTGAGGGCATGACAATCTCAGGGTTCCGGATGTTCAGCATATCCAATCTACTGGCGGGATTGATCTTTGGCACCATCGGCTGGGGTGCCTTCAGCTATGGTCGGAAGCTGGATCTTTGGAAGCCGATCGCGATCGGCTTGTCGCTGATGATCTATCCCTACTTCTTCAGCAATCCGGTGCTGCTGTGGGGCATCGGCACGGCTCTGCTGGTGACCTTGTGGTTCCACCACGACGAGTGAGCGGCGGATTCCGCACGGGCCACGCTAGCGGGCTCCATGCGAGCTTTTCCAGCGCCAAACCAGAGGAAAACTGACGCACTTATTAGGGCATAGTAAGTATTTTGCGGATCTTTGGATTCCGCTTATCTTACGCGCTCCATGAGCCGGTACCTCCTTCTCCTCCTTACGGCACTCGCGAGCACTTCCTCCGGTCAAAACGTCACCCACCGTTGGAATTTCAACAGCGGCACCGGACCGGTTGATCCCGGGACGGTCATCGCGGATCTGATTTCCGGCGCGCCCGGCACGGTGGTGGGCGTGAATGCCAATCTGAGCGGCACCGCTCTCACCTTGCCCGGGACCACCGGTGGCAACTCCGGCTCCTCCACGATCGCCGCTTACTTCGATCTGCCGAACGGGATCATTTCATCGAAGACGGACCTCACCGTGGAGATCTGGGCGACGGTGGTATCGTCGCGGGATTGGCAACGCCTTTTCGACTTCGGGAGCATGAACACCACGGGCAACGGCGCTCCGGGGGAGATCCTGAACACCAGCGGCGCGCCGGGAGGGGGCATCACTTCGCGGGACAACCTGATGCTGGCGGTTCAGCGGGGCGGCAACCTGGCCCAACAGCGGCTGGTCGCCCGCAACGACGGGACCGGCGAGATCGGGAATGACAACAGCACGACGATCACCACCGGCACGCAGTACCACTTCGTGGCCACCTTCCAGGCCGGAGCCGGTGCGAATCCGGCGACGGGCGGGCGCTTCACCTGGTACCGCAATGGCACGCAGATCGGCTTCGTCGATACAAACTTCCTCCTCAGCCAGATCGATGACGTCAACAACTGGCTGGGGCGCTCGCAGTACACCAACGACAGCAATTCGAACATCTCCTACAACGATGTCCGCATCTACGATCACGCGCTGAGCCCGGCGCAAATCACGGCGAACAACACGGCCGGACCGAATGCCAGTTTTCCCGCGCCCGTCACTCAGGGCGATGGCGTGACAATGCTCCACGGTACGAAGGCCCGCGTGAATGTCTTGTCCAACGACAGCGGGGAGATCGCGAGTTCTACCCTGACCATCGACCAGGCTCCGGCCTCCGGCACGGCGACCGTTTCGAGCGACGGTTCGATCCTTTACACCCACACCGGCGGTACGCCCGCGGGAGATTCCTTCGTCTATCGCATTTCAAATACGACCGGCCAGTCCTCGACCGGCACGGTGACGGTGACTTTCTCTCCCTCGATGAAGATCGCGAATCCGGCGCTGAGTGTTCCCTCATCCCCGCCCGCCACGACCTTCAGCCTGGTGAATGCTTTCCCGATCGCAGGCGATCCGACGGGCGGCATCGATTTCAGCGAACCGCTGTGCCTCACCTCGCCTCCGGGAGACACGAAGCGCCTCTACGTCTGCGAGAAGGGCGGCGTGATCAAGTTGATCCCCGACGTGACCGCCGTGACTTCAGATACGTCCCTTACCTTTTTCAATCTCGCGGGCTATCTCAGCGGCAAGGGCGAGGCGATCGACACGGGTTCCGAATGCGGTTTGCTCGGGCTCGCCTTTCATCCGAATTTCGGCACTGAAGCTGGCGACAACCGTTACTTCTATCTTTTTTACTCGGTGACCAAAGGCGGGCTTCGCTACGAACGCGTATCCCGCTTCACGGCCGAAGCCAACCTTCAATCGGTCACTTCCGGTAGCGAAATGATCCTTATCGAGCAACGCGACCAGGCGGACAACCACAACGGCGGGGACCTCCATTTCGGGCCGGACGGCTATCTCTACATCTCCGTGGGCGACGAGGGCGGCGGCGACGACAGCTGGCACAACAGCCAGTTCATCAATCTCGATCTTTTCGCGGGTATCCTCCGCATCGATGTGGACAAGGACCCCGTCAACAGCATCGAGCCGACCCCGCACGCCTCGATTCCCCTAGACGGAGGGATCGCCCGCTTCTCGATTCCGAAGACGAATCCCTTCGTGCCGCCCGCGCAAGGCGGCGACTGGGACGGAAATTACAACGGCAGTCCCGTAAGCGGAACGGTGCGGCGGGAATTCTGGGCCACGGGGCTGCGAAACCCCTGGCGCATGTCCTTCGACCCGGCAACGGGGACTCTTTGGTGCGGGGACGTGGGCCAAGGGCAGCGCGAGGAGATCGACATCATCGTCCGCGGCGGGAACTACGGCTGGGTCTATCGCGAGGCACTTCTGGTCCGCAACCCATCCTGGCTCCCGCCGGCACCCGCGAACTTCGACACGCTCTACCACGAAGAGCCGGTCCACAACTACGACCGGAGCACCCCGAACTTCAGCGGCTACTCGGTCACGGGCGGCCGCGTGTATCGCGGGACGAAGATTGCCGCGCTCGCGGGGAAGTACATCTTCGGCGACTATGGCTCGGGTAACATCTGGTCGATGGATCTCGACGGCACGAACGTCGCCCGGATTGCCGGGGAAGGCGGGGTCTCCGCTTTCGGCTACGATCCATCGAATCAGGATATTCTGATTGCAGATATCAATGGCGGGCGAGTGCTCCGTCTCACGGGCACCACGGCCACCGGTACCTTTCCGGAAACCCTGAGCGCCACGGGACTCTTCGCGGACCTCACCGATCTTTCGCCATCGCCGGGAGTCATCCCTTACACGGTGAATCTCCCGTTCTGGAGCGATCACGCGATCAAGAGCCGTTGGGTGACGGTGCCGGACGGAGTCTCGCAATTCACGTGGTCCGAGGACGGCCTGTGGACGCTCCCGGCAGGAACGATCTGGGTGAAGCACTTCGACATGGAGATGGACCGCGGCGTGCCGGCGAGCAAGAAGCGGATCGAGACGCGGCTGATCGTGAAGAATGCGGAAGGCGCTTACGGCGTGAGCTACCGGTGGAACGAGGCGGGGACGGAAGCTTTCCTGGCGGCGGACGGCGGGGAGGATTTCACGCTGGAGGTCACGGAAGGCGGCAATCCCGTGCCGCAGACCTGGCGCATCCCGAGCCGCGCGGAGTGCATGATCTGCCACACCTCGCAGGCAGGCCACGCGCTGTCCTTCAATACGCGCCAGCTCAACCTCGCAAACGACATCCTGGGCTTCACCGGCAATCAGCTGGCGACGCTGCGGGAGCAGGGCTATCTGGCGAACGAGCCGGGCTCGCCGAATCTCCTGCCGCGCCACCTGAGACCGGACGAAGAGGAATTCTCGGTGGAGGCGCGGGTACGCTCCTACCTCGCGGTGAATTGCTCCTATTGCCACAAGACGGGCGGCACCGCCCCGTCCTCCTGGGACGGCAGGCCGGAGCTCACGCTCGCCCAGACAATGCTGGTCAACGGTAACGCCTCCAACAACGGCGGGGACCCCGCGAACAAGCTGGTGGTGCCGGGCGACACGCTCCACTCCATCGTCCTCAACCGCGTGGCCGCCACCAACGGCTTCACCCGCATGCCTCCCATCGGCAGCAACGTGATCGACGCCACGAACGTCGCGCTGCTGACCGAATGGATCGAGGGCGAGCTGGACGAGCTGGCAACCTACGAAGAGTGGCGGGCCGCGAATTTCGAGCCGGACGAGGATCCGGCCGGAGCACCCGGCATGGATCCCGATGGCGATGGCAGGACCAACGAGGACGAGTTCCTCGCGGGCACCGCGCCGCTGGATGGCACCAGCGCCCTGCGGCCGTCTTTGACACGGGAGGGTGAAGTGGTGACCCTGAACTTCGCGCTACCCGCGAACCGCTCCTTCCGCATCGATGTTTCGGACGATCTGGAACAGTGGACGCCTTGGGATATCCCGGGGAACCAGGGCCTGCCGGTGGGCGGGGGCACGCTGGAAATCTCGCAGCCGGTGGCTGATGCGCTGAAGTTCTTCCGCTTGGAAGTAAGCGGGAACTGAAGGATTCCGCAGGCATTCCCTTCCCCGCGATGACCGGACCGGTAGCCGCCACCTTGCTCCCCGCGCGTGAATGGCTCCAGCGCGCCGCGCTGCACCGCGCCCGCGCGGAGCGGTGGACGGTGCCCGCGCGGGACCGCCGCGCAGCGGGGAAGCCTCATCCGGTGGAGGACTTCCTCTTCACCTACTACCGCTTCTCCTATGCGAAGATCGAGGAGTGGCACCCCGGTGCCGGCGTGGCGTTGGAAGCGGCTGATCCCCTGCCCGCCCGCTTTCTGAAGGCGCCTTACCGCGTGCAAGGGACCCTGGTGTATGCGGATCCTTCGCTGCTAGGGGAAAAGGAGCGGACGCGGCTTGCGTGGATCCGTGATCTCCTGACGGCGACGCGCGACCGCATCCCGGTCTTCACCTGCCACGGTCTGCACGAGTGGGCGATGGTCTATCGTGGTGCGAACGTCCGCCATGCCACGAGCGTGACGCTGCGGCTCCCCCAGGGGGAAATCGATGCCTTGATCGAGAGCCGCCCGATCCGCTGCTCGCATTTCGATGCCTTCCGTTTTTTCCACCCCGCCGCGCAACCGCTGAACCGGCTCCAGCCCGCGCTGATGGATCGGCCGGCCTTCGAGCAGCCTGGCTGCATCCATGCGAACATGGATCTCTACAAGTGGGCGTTCAAATCCATGCCGTGGGCGGGTTCGGAGCTCTTGCTGGACTGCTTCGAGCTCGCGATGGAACTGCGGGATCTGGACATGCGCGCCAGCCCCTATGATCTCGCCGCCTACGGTCTGGAGCCGGTGCGGATCGAGACGCCGGAAGGCAGGAAGGAGTATGAGAAGGAACAGACGCGGCTGGCGGAGAAAGCGGCACCGCTGCGGCAGCGTCTGATCGCGGCCCTGGACTCCGCATGCGCGGCAAATCCGTAAATGCGGGGCTACATCCCGAGCGCCAGTCCCTCGAAATACCACTGCGCCAGCTTCCAACCGCCGAACATCCACGTCAGGGCTCCGAGGATGAGAAAGGGCCCGAAGGGCAGGCGCATGCCGAAACCCACCCGCCCCAGCACCGCTGCCACGATCGCGTAGAGCGAGGCGGCGAAGAGGCTGAAGAACACGCCGGTCCATCCGAAGAAAGCCCCGATGGTGCCGAGCAGGTGCACATCGCCCATACCCATCGCCTCCCGCGGGATCACCGCGCGCGCGGCTTGTCCCTGGAGCGCCTTCACGTTCTCGATCTCGATGACGCGTCCGTCGGGTAGCTCGATGCCCGTTTCGCGGATGATCAGCGTGCCCGGCTCCACCACGGCACCGTCCAGCCGGAGCTCCGTGGTCTCCACGATCAAGCGATCCGTCTTGCGATAAAAAATGTCCCACCAGCCGGTGCGCTCGCCGTTCATCTCGAACCAGATCGGATCTTCCTCGTTCTCCGGCTCGATCAGGCGCCACTCGACCGGCTCGGCGAACTCCATCTTCTTCTTCCCGAAGGCCATTTTCCCCAGCCGCACCACGACCCACAGACCGCAGAAGCCGATGATCCACCCGATGACCGATTGTTTCAGGCCGTCCGCGATCAGAGGGTCGCCCGAAGCCCACGCCGCCATGTCCGGGAGCTTCGGCCACAGCGCCGCGGCGGCCAGCCCGGCAAAGGAGAGCGCGGTGGTAAACGACAGCGGGATCACCATATGCTCCGCATCGATGAACGTGATCGCCACGAAGAGCGCGATCATCAGCCACAGCGGGAGCACCACGGCCAGCTCCGGCTTGAGAAAGACTCCCAGCGGCAGGGACTCGCGGAGAAAGCCCCATATCGCCGCGAAGAGCAGCGCCGTGAGGAGCTCCACGGCGAAATAGCGGAAGGAGATGGGAGCCTTGCAATTCGAGCATTTCCCCCGCAGCCACAGCCAGCTCACCAGCGGAATGTTCAGGCTCAGCGGGATCGGTGCCTTGCACTTGGGGCAGAAGGAGCGCTTCGGTTCGTTCACCGAGAGGCCCAGAGGTACACGGTAGATCACCACGTTCAAAAACGAGCCGATGCATCCCCCGATGAGGAGGACGGGCAGAAACCAAAGGGGATGGGCCAAGGAAGGAAAAATCTGGATCAAGGTGGCGGCATTCAAACGCATCGCCATCGCTTCGGAAACCCGAATTTCCGGCCGTTGCCTTTCCGGAGTCCAGGACCGCGACGGATTCGGGCGACGCGGCTGGACGATGCACCCGGGCGCTTCTATCTACACGGTGTGCCCGACGCCCGCCAGACCGCCGCTTCTTTCGCCCGCCGCCTCAAGAAAGCGGGACACATCGCGTACTTCGCCGGCGGCTGCGTGCGGGATCGTCTGCTGGGCAAGGAGCCGAAGGATTACGATATCGCGACCTCCGCCACGCCGGAGCAGGTGACGCGGCTTTTTCCGGGGTCGAACGAAGTGGGCGCACATTTCGGGGTGGTAATCGCCAAGGAGCACGGCACGGCGGTGGAGATTGCCACTTTCCGCACCGACGGCTCCTACAAGGACGGACGCCGGCCGGAGACGGTGACCTTTTCCACCCCGGAGGAAGACGCCAAGCGCCGTGATTTCACGATCAACGGCCTGTTCGAGGATCCCGAGAGCGGCGAGGTGATCGATTTCACCGGCGGCAGGGCCGATCTGGACGCGGGCATCCTGAGGGCGATCGGAAATCCCGCCGACCGCTTCGCGGAGGACGCCCTGCGCCTTATGCGCGCGGTCCGCTTTGCCACGACGCTGGGCTTTGAAATCGAGCCGGAAACCTGGCGGGCGATCCGGGAACATTCCGACGGGCTGCTACGCATCTCCCCGGAGCGCATCCGCGATGAATTTTCGCGTCTGATCGTGCAGCCGGCGCGGGCCCGCGGGCTGGAGCTGCTGGTGGATTCCGGACTGATCGCGCGTTTCCTTCCCGAAGTGCTGCCGCTGATCGGCTGCGAACAGCCCCCCGAATGGCATCCGGAGGGCGACGTGTATGTCCACACCCGGATCATGCTGGACATGCTGGGGGACGACGCACCGCTGGAGCTCTGCCTCGCCGTGCTGCTCCACGACATCGCGAAGCCGCCAACGCAAACCTTCGACGAAGAGGCCGGACGGATCCGTTTCAACGGGCATGACGCCATGGGCGCGGCGATGGCGGAGGAGATCCTGCGACGGCTGAAGTACCCGAACCAAGTAATCGAAGACGTGGCTTTCATGGTTTCCCGCCACATGCAGTTCATGAACGTCCAGCAGATGCGGACCTCGAAGCTCAAGCGCTTCATGTCGGCACCGACCTTTCCCCAGGAACTCGAACTCCACCGGGTGGATTGCGCGTCCTCGAACGGCTTCACCGACAACCTCGAGTATCTGATCGCGAAACGGGATGAATTTGCGGCTGAACCGCTGATCCCCCCCCCTCTGGTTACGGGCCATGATCTCATCGGCATGGGAATAGAGCCGGGCCCGCGCTTCAAGGAGATCCTGGAAGCGGTGCAAACGGAACAACTGGAAGGAAGGCTGACGGAACGTGAGGAGGCGCTGGAATGGGTGCGGCGTTATCTGGAAAGTGCGGGGTGAGGGAAAGCGGCCGCGGGCTGCGCGTGGGCGATCTGGTGCGGCTTTCAGAGCGCGCTTGCCGGAGACCGCGGGACTTGCTCAGGTGCTTCCCGTGGGTTTCCGGTGAATATCCGGGACCGGCCTGAGTCCAACACGCGAAAAACATGAAGTCCATCCTATCTCTCGTTGCCTGCCTCGGGATATTGTTAGCCTCCGCCTCCCAAGGCGACGCCGCGGACCAGGAACCGTCCCTGCGCGAGACGAAGGACTGGATCGTCATTTCCGGCATCAGTGACGGGGAAAATGGCCCGCTGCCGTGGAGCTTTGCCATCAAGAAGAGCACGATCCTATCTGTCACGATTGACACCCATCACCGGGTCTTGTTCGACAATGGTAAGCCGGTGAAATATCGCGGTGCGTCCCTTGAGGAGATCGATAATCTTCCCGCGAATATACGCGTCTCCACCAGCGAACTAACCGGCTCGGGTAACAGGATTTTCCACATCACCGGACTCACCCACCTGACCGCGCCCCTTATGCTGGAGAAGATCCTGGCAGCGATCGATTCGCGTGATGCCGTGAATGGGGGCAAGTGAGCCCGCGGCGGGGCACAGATGTGCTGCTCAAGGGACCGCGAAAGTTATGCTTTTATTCAAGGGCAGCCCCGATCCATCATCTTCACGGGTGAGCGGAAGATCCAAGTTGCCGAGAATCTGCGAGATTGTCCAAACGGGTGCCATCGCGGGGCTCGCCGCGGTGCCGCTGATCGCGGACGTCTTTCGTTTCAAGGCCACGCCGCGGCTCCTCGTCGCTGCCTCCATCCTGGCCCCGCTGGGACTCCTCTCCTCGTTCTGGATCACCCGGACCAGCTCACGCGAGCGCGGGTTGTGGGGCGCGGTCCTCACGGTGGCGCTCTATCTGTGGGCGTGGAGCACGCCGGTCATGTTCTGAGTGGCGGACTCAGCCCCCGCCGCTAGGGCGTCACCACCGGTGTTAGATACTCCGCCGCCTCCACCCGGTAGAATGCCTTCGGCCCGCTACGCGGCGTCTGGAAGAGATGGGCGCTGCTACCGGCGATGCTCTCCTGCCCCGTAACCGCCTGCCAATTGGTCAGGTCGCCCGTCTGCGATTTGAGGATCGTACAGGCGGTTCCGGGCCGGGGCGTGAAGCCGAGGGTAAAGTTCCCGGCGGAACTACCGGCAAGCACCTGCGGAGCTTCCACCGTGGGGACCAGCACCACATCGTCGATTCCCGCGCTGGTCGCGGTGGTGATGCCCGCTTTCGGGAGGAAGCGGAAGCCGATCTCGGAGACCGTGGCGAGCATCTGTGCCGTGACCGGCGTGGACTGGAAACCCCCGTCCTGGACATAATACCAGTCGGTATTGAACCCGAATTCCGCAGTCCTCCAGGCCCCGCCGGGCGAAAGCCCGGATCCCAGCACGGAGCCGCTGTAGTAAAAGGTGCTGCCGGCCGGGCCCAAGGCATAGATCGCACAATCCATTTCCCCCAGTTCCTCGGCCGAGACGAAATACCGCAGCCGGATCCCCCGGATTTTCGCCTGATGGAAGTCTCCCACCATGGCACCCTCGCCCGCCTCGCTGCCCGTGAAGAACCAGATGCCGCACGGTACCCCCGGCGCCCCGTTCATCGCCTTGGCGACGAATCCCGTCTCCGCGGAAAGCCACTGCGCGGCGGAGACCTTGCCCGTGCGGAAATCATTCACACTCCACGCGCCCGCGTTGGACGCGCTGGAAAAATGCTCCCACGCGCCGGGAACCGGCTCCGCGGCAAGCGAAGCGGACAGGAAAACGGTCAAATACAGGGGGATTTGCATCGGCCGGGAGGCGGTTGGCTTTTCCGATGCTTCGGATTACCATATATTCAACTCCTCTTACAAGTGGGATCCGTTCCCCCGCTCTAACGGTCTGGCCGGATGGTGGAAAATATCGCACCCTGCTCGTAAACGAGCCTTTTCCCGCAAATTCCGCGTGGCCGGAGCGTATTCCGGCACCTAGCCTTTCGCCCATGCAAACCGTTCCCGTCGAGCACACCGATCCCATCAACGCCAAGATCCTCGCGATTTCCGAGGACCTGATCGCGGGCTTCCAGCGTCAGCCGTTCCATGTGATCGCCGAGCAAAGCGGCGTGCCCTTGGAGACCGTGCTGGAGCGCATCCGGGCGATGCTGGAGGCGGGAATCGTCCGGCGGGTACGCCAGACCTTGCTCTCCACGAAGCTGGCCCACGGCGCGCTGGTGGCCTGGCGCGTGCCGGAGGAAAAGCTGAATGCCGCCTTCGACTTCATGTCGAAGGAAGACCCCTTCTCCGGGCACGTGGTGATCCGCTCCACGGATACGGGCGTCTCCGGCTCCGGTTACCGTCTTTGGACCACCCTGAAAGTCCCCGTCGGCGAGTCGCTGGACGAGCACGCCACCGCCTTGCTCCGCCTTACCGGCGCGGAAGAATACCTCCTGATGCCCGCGAATGGCGTCTTCGCCCTCGGGGTGGGCCATATCCGCCGCCGCACCTTGGAACCCGGTGACAAGGCCGACGAGCCTGCCGCCATGATGACCACCGTGCCGGTAAGCCTGACCCAGGAGGAGTGGGACATCCTGCTCGCCCTGAAAGAAGAGCTGACTCCCGAAGAGATCGTGGCCAGTCCCTGGGATGCACGTGCGGCGAAGCTGGGCGTGTCCGTGGATCGCTTTTGCGAGGTGGCGGAGACCTTGAACGCGAAAAAGGTGATCGGCCGCTTCTCGACCTTCCTGGAGCATGTGAAGCCATCCGCCAGCGGCGAACGCGTGACCCGCTTCAACGGCCTCTTTCACTGGGCCGTGCCGAAAGGCCGCGAGATCGAGGCCGGCGCGGAAGTCGGCCGCCATTTCTGCATGACCCATTGCTACTGGCGCGAGGGCGGCCCCCAGTTCGGCAACGTGAACATCATGGGCGTGGTCCACGGCACCGAAAAGCCCCGGGTAATGGAGCACAAGGCCGCGATCGACCGACATCTGGAAGCGGTGGGCATTCCCGTTTCCTATACAAACGTGTTCTGGGGTGGCCGCTCGGAAATCAAGCCTTCCGAAATTTCCCCGTTGGTGTACAAAGAGTGGCACCGGAAGCTCGGGAAGTAGGACTGCTGGAGCTCCGGCATCGGTTCGCCCTGCCGGGGGACATGCGACGAATTCGTCACAACCCGTCCGTTCCCGCCGTGACGGGGTGTCACTAAAGCTCAGCGCGCATGCAGAAAATCCTGATCGTCGAGGATGAACGCGACATCGCGGACCTGGTGGGCTTCAATCTGGAGCGCGCGGGATTCCGGGTGTTGAAAGCTCACGACGGCATCTCCGGCGCGGAGCTGGCGATCCACGAGCGCCCCGATCTGGTGATCCTGGACCTGATGCTCCCGGGAAAGGACGGCTACGGCGTCTTCAAGGAAATCCGCCGCGATTCGCGCAGCCGGGACATCCCTGTCATCATGCTCACCGCCCGGGCCCAGACGGAAGACCGCATCCAGGGGCTGGAAGCGGGCGCCGACGACTACCTGACCAAGCCCTTTTCGCCAAAGGAGCTCATGCTCCGCGTCCAAGCCGTGCTCAAGCGCTCGGACGGCCCGCCCGGCTCCGTGGAAGTCACCTACGGGCCCTTCCGCTTTGATAAGAATTCGCTCAAGTTTTACCTCGAAGGCCATCCGGTGGAGCTGACTTCCACCGAGTTCAAGCTGCTCCTGTTCCTCACGGAACGCGCGGGAAAAGCCCAGGATCGCAACGATTTGCTCCGCACCGTCTGGGGCTACAGCGACGAGGTCCACAGCCGGACCCTCGATACCCATATGAAGCGGCTACGACAGAAACTGGGCGAACATGCAGCGATGGTTGAAACCGTGCGTGGCATTGGATACTGCGTGTCGTCCCTCTGAGGATGACCCATCCCTTTGCCATCATCTCGATACTCGCCGCCCTTTGCGCCCTCGTCGCGCTGGCGGTCACCGCCCTGCGCCTGCGCCGCGCCCGGAAGGAGTTTGCCCGGGATGTCTCGGCTTGGAAACTGAAGCTGGATCTGGACCTGCGGAATGCCCGCAACGAACGGGACCAGCTCCTCGACGCACTCCGCGACGCCTTCATGCTGGTGGATGCGGACGCCCGCGTGCTCTTCGCGAACAAGGCCGCACGCACGCTCTTCCGGGGACGCGACCTGACCGGGCGGACCGTCCACGAAGCCTTCCTCGACCAGCGTCTTGCCGCCGCCCTGATGCGCTGCCTGGAGACGGGCGAAGCCACCGTGACGCGCGCGGTCCTGGGCCAACAATCATCCCCCCTCGGCGATCAGGAACGCCGGGGAATCAACGCATGGGTCATCGACGCCGCGAGGCTCTCGGAGAGCCCGGCAGACGATCCCACCACCCGAGTCGTGATCCGTGACGTGACCAACGAATATCAGACCGAACAGATCCGTAAGGACTTCGTGGCGAATGCCTCCCACGAGCTGCGTACCCCCTTGGCGATCATCAATGGTTATCTGGAGAACCTGATCGACGACGATCTGGTGGATGACAAGGACCTCACGCGCCGCTTCCTCAAGGTGATGCGCAAGCACACCGAGCGGATCTCCCGCATCGTGGAGGACATGCTGGTGATTTCCCGCCTGGAGTCCGGCGAGGCCGCGGCGCTGAAGGTGAAGCCTTTCCGCATCCGCTCCTGCGTCAGCGACGTGCTGGAGCGGCTGGAGTCCGTGATTCAGGGGCAGCAAGCGATCATCAAGATCGACATGCCCGAGGTCGATCTCAGTCTGGCAGGCGACCGCTTCTATTGGACGCAGGTGCTCTTCAACCTGATCGAAAACGCGCTGAAGCAAAACCCGCGCAGGGGCCTCACCGTTACCATCGGTTGCAGCCGCGACGAAACCAAGACCCGCATCTGGGTGAGCGACGACGGCGTCGGCATCCCGAGCGCCGACCTCCCGCACATCTTCCGGCGCTTCTACCGCGTGGAAAAGCACCACTCGCAGGAAGAGATCAAAGGCACCGGCCTCGGGCTCTCCATCGTGAAGCGCGCCATCGAAGCGCACGGGGGTACGATCGACGTGACTTCCATTCCCGGACAGGAGACGAAGTTCATGATCGAAGTGCCCCTCGAAGCGGAAGCGAAGTTGCTGGCGGAGGCGGAAGCAAACGCCCTGCCGGAGCTGAGCAAAGCGGAGGATTGAGGCACCCCGTGAAGTAGTCCGCCCGGTCCCCGGGCGGATGAACGGTCCCGCGGGCGCTATTGGATGCGCGGAGTGAATCCGCCCGGGAATGCAGGGGCCCATTCACAGGGGGAACCGCAAGCGCTGCCGGTCGGAGCCTCACCACGGAGCCTCACCACGGAGCCTCACCACGGAGCTTCACCACGCACGATTCTCCCCTTCACCAAGCGCCATTCAGGTGATCCCGTTCCTCCTCTGGCAGCGGCGTTTCCCCTCCCTTCTTCCGCCCGGGGACCGGGCGGACTACTTTTCTCTCTCCCACAGGTAATACTCTCCCTCGCGGAGGCCCGCCTTCACCGGATTCTCGGCGATGTAGCGGCGAAAGCGGTCAAAGGCAGCTTGGCTCCGCACCAGATGGTCGAAGCTCTCGCTCTGCCAGAACCTACCTCCCCTCCCTAACAGCCGGTTGATCCCGAGCGCGGACCACCGTTTCCACGATTTCACCTGCCCTTTCATGGCGTCCCTCGGCATACCTCCTACCAAAACGTGCACATGGTTGGGCATCACCACGAAGTCACCTAACAAGTAGCGCTCCCCGTCGAAATACCGCAACGCATCGGAGATGATCGCGGCACAATCCCTCTGCTTCAGGAGGCATTCCCCGTGGCAAGCATCCATCTCTTCATCCAACGCCCGGGAGAAGCGGCGGAATTCCTTCCGCACTTCTTCCGGAAGCACTTCCACCTGACCGCGCCAATTGGAATCGTCCGGAGAAATCCCGTGATCCCTCAGCCACTCCGCCCGGAGGCGGTGCCAATATTCCGCCCTCTGCTTCGGAATCGAATCCGCCGTCCGCCACGTGATAAAATACGTCGAGTCCTCCTGCTCCCAATGCGGAAGATGTCCCTGTGTGACCAAAGGAGGAACCGCAGGATCGTAGAACCGGAAATCCATGGGGAGGAACGGAGAGAAGATAACCCGTTCTGACGGCAAGCGGAAGGCAAAGTAGTCCGCCTAAAGTAGTCCGCCCGGTCCCCGGGCGGAACGCCGGTCGGTCCAGCCATGTCACATCAAACCATGGACAGCCGAAGGGACCGCTCTTCCGCCCGGGGACCGGGCGGGCTACTCGCAAAAAAGGCGGCTCCCTTCCGGAAGCCGCCTTTTGAGAATGTCTTCCGGGTTTCCTCAGACCCCGGCGTTGTCCGGCTCGGGCGTCGCGCCCACCGGTTCGAACACCAGCTCTTCCTTTCCTTCCGGGCAGACAACCCGGGCGGTATCGCCGGGCTTCACGTCGCCGCGGAGCAAGGCTTCGGCCAGCGGGTCCTCCAGGTAGCGCTCCACCGCGCGGCGCATCGGACGCGCCCCGTAGGCCGGATCGTAACCCTTCTTGACCAGCAGATCCCGGGCGCTCGCGTCGAGCTGGAGAGTGATCTCCTTCTCGCGCAGACGCTTGAGCAGCTTGTCGATCTCGAGGTCCACGATCTGGTCGAGATCCTTCTTCTCGAGCATGTGGAAGACCACGAGGTCATCCAGACGGTTCAGGAACTCCGGTTTGAAGTAGCGCTTCGATTCCTCCAGGATCTTCTCCTTCATGCCCTCGAAGTCCGCTTCGTCGGCATTCATCGCGCCGAAGCCCAGCGAGGTCTGGCGTTTGATGGTGGATGCCCCCACGTTCGAAGTGAGGATGATGATCGTGTTCCGGAAGTCGATCTTGCGGCCCAGCGAGTCGGTCACCATCCCCTCCTCCAGGATCTGAAGCAGCAGGTTCATCACGTCCGGGTGGGCCTTCTCGATCTCGTCGAAGAGCACCACGGAGTAGGGTCGGCGGCGCACCGCCTCGGAAAGCTGGCCACCTTCCTCATAGCCGACGTAGCCCGGAGGCGATCCGATCAGGCGGCTGGAGGTGAACTTCTCCATGTACTCCGACATGTCGATTTGGATCAACGCTTCCGGGTCACCGAACATGAACTCGGCGAGATTGCGCGCCAGGTAGGTCTTGCCCACGCCCGTCGGGCCCAGGAAGAGGAAGGAGCCGATCGGCCGGCGCGGATCCTTCAGGTCGGCGCGCGAGCGGCGCAGCGCCTTCGAGATCGCGCGGACGGCTTCGTCCTGACCGATCACCCGGCCTTCCAGCTCGCCTTCCATCTTGAGCAGCTTCTCGGCCTCCTTCTCCTCCATGCGGCGGAGCGGGACGCCGGTCCATTTGGAAACCACGGCCATGATGTCTTCATCGCCGACTTCCACGACCGTCTCCTCGGACTTCAAGCGCCAGGTCTTCAAGGTCTCGTCGAGCGTCTTCTTGATCTGCTTCTCCTTGTCGCGCAGGGAGGCGGCTTTCTCGAAATCCTGCTCGCCGATGGCACCGATCTTCTCGCGGTTCACCTGTTCGATGTCCGCTTCGAGCTGCTTGATTTCCGGCGGGCGGGTCATCTGGCCGATGCGCGCGCGGGCACCCGCTTCGTCGAGCACGTCGATGGCCTTGTCCGGAAGATAGCGGCCGGTGAGATAGCGCGAGGTAAGCTTCACCGAAGCCTCGACGGCCTCGGGAGTGAAGTGCGCCTTGTGGTGCGTCTCGTACTTTTCCTGCAAGCCGCGCATGATCTTGATGGCGTCGTCCACGGAGGGTTCATCCACCTTCACCTGCTGGAAGCGGCGCTCCAGCGCGGCGTCCTTCTCGATATACTTGCGGTACTCGTTGAGCGTCGTCGCACCCACCACCTGCAGCTCCGAGCGGGAAAGCGCGGGCTTGATGATGTTGGAAGCGTCCATCGCCCCTTCCGCCGAGCCGGCACCCACGATCGTGTGCAGCTCGTCGATGAAAAGGATGACGTTCTTCACCTTCCGGATCTCGTCCATCACGGCCTTGATCCGCTCCTCGAATTGGCCGCGGTACTTCGTCCCGGCGACCATCAGCGCGAGGTCCAGGGTGATGACCTTCTTGTCCCGCAAGATTTCCGGCACGTTGCCGGAAGCGATCTCCTGGGCCAAGCCTTCGACGATGGCGGTCTTGCCAACACCCGCTTCCCCGATCAGAACGGGGTTATTCTTCGTGCGGCGGCACAGGATCTGGATCACCCGCTCGATCTCGGACTCGCGGCCGATCACCGGGTCCAGCTCGCTATCGCGTGCCAGCTTCGTCAGATCGCGGCCGAAGGCGCGCAAGGCCGGGGTCTTCGTCTTGCCCTCGACTTCGGCTTCCTCGCCTTCGTTGCCTTCCTCCTCGAAGTTATCGTCGTCATCCTCGTCGTCGTCGTGGTC
>CBIHMP010000042.1:0-18570 GCA_966211015.1 uncultured Luteolibacter sp.
AGAACGGCCCCTAGGACGACGGCTTCGGTCCAGACGGGTTTCCGTGAAACCCCGGAGGGATCCCGTTCACCGGAGGGTTCCATGAATTCAGCGGCGCCGGCGGCCGGCGATCAGCAGCATTCCCAAGGCGGCCGCAAGCAACGAGGAAGGCTCCGGGACGGCGTTGTAATCCACGTCCCAGCCGATCACATCGAAGGCGATCTTGTCCAAGGTGGTTGGTGTGTTCGTCTGCCCCGCGGGGTTCGCCGTGGGATCCATGATGCCAAGCGCCAGACCGTCCTTCCAGTGGCTGGCTTGGTTGCCATCGCCAAGGTCGGAGCCCGTCGAGAAGAAGCCGAGGTTCGTGGCTCCGCCGTCGAGGGAGAAATAAGGGGTTCCGCCCGCCGCCAGATCCAGCACTCCATCCGCACTGTAACGGAACATATCGAGCCCGGAAAAGATAGCGAAGGGGTCCAGATCCTCAGCTGCGCCCACCGCCCAGTCCACGGTGTCGATGCCGCTGGTAAAGCCGAGCGCGTGCCCCATCTCATGGATCGCCACGCCCACGAAATCCTGGAGCCCGGCACCGACTCCATCGCTGGAGTCGAAATCCCAGGAAAAGACATCGCTGAAAGTAATCGAGGCGTCGGATCCGGTGCCCGAGAAGAGTCCCAAGGCCTTGGCGTTGGCGGTGTTCAAGGACAGCCAGGCATTGTTCCCGGAATCATCGTTGTCCAGCGACACCAGCGCGCTTCCCCCTTCGGTGTCTGTCTGGGTCAGGAAACTGAGCCCGCCGAGACCGGAAATGGGAGGTAGATTCCCCACCGCCAGACTGTCATAGGAGGAGGCGGAATCGGCCGTCAGCGCCGTAAAGTAATCGAAGACCGAAATCACCGTTGTCTCCGATCCCGCTTGACCCAGAACTCCGGGACTAAGGGTCTGGAAGCCGATGTTGATATTGACCTGAACGGAGTCCGTCAGCCGTGCTTCCCAATAGGAAGCGGCCATCTGGAAGCCGGCCAAAGCCTGGGCGTCCATGCCGGGAGTGGCATTGAGCTGGATGTCCAGTGCCCCGGCGGGCAGGCATGCGGCGGTAAGGAGCAGGGAGGCAGCCAGTCGGGAGGTCATGGAAGTTCAAGAGACCTAGAATATCAGTCGCTTGGAATCCAGAAAAATTAGATCAAACCCCGCCGAGCAGATATTTTGCCGCTTGTTCCACGTCCTTGTCGCCGCGCCCGGAGAGATTCACGATCAGGATGGAGTCCTTCGGCAGTTGGGGCGCGATCTTCGACACGTAAGCCATGGCGTGGGAGCTTTCCAGCGCGGGCAGGATCCCCTCCGTGTGGGCCAGTTCCCGGAAGGCGGCAAGCGCCTCTTCGTCGGTGGCGTAGGTGTATTCCACCCGCCCGATGTCCTGCAGGTAGGCGTGCTCCGGCCCCACGGCGGCATAGTCCAGCCCGGCCGAGACCGAGTGGGTGAGCTCGATTTGCCCGTCCTCGTTGGCAAGCAGCCAGGTCTTGGTGCCTTGGAGCACGCCGAGCTTGCCGCCTTGGAACCGTGCCGCGTGCTTCTCGGGAAGGATTCCTAGCCCGCCCGCTTCGACGCCGACCATCCGGACCCCCTCGTCCCCGAGGAAGGGATGGAAGAGACCGATCGCGTTCGAGCCGCCGCCCACGCAGGCGACGAGCAGATCCGGGAGGCGGCCCTCCTTCTTCAGGATTTGTTCGCGGGCCTCCACGCCGATCACCCGGTGGAAATCGCGGACCATCATCGGGAAGGGATGCGACCCGAGCGCCGAACCGAGGATGTAGTGCGTGTGATCCACGGTGGCCACCCAATCGCGCATCGCTTCGTTCACGGCTTCCTTGAGGGTGGCCTGTCCCGCCGTCACGGCGCGGACTTCCGCTCCCATCAGGCGCATGCGGGCGACGTTGAGAGCCTGTCGCTCCATGTCCACCGCGCCCATGTAAACCACGCACTCCATGCCGAAGCGCGCGCACACGGTGGCGGTGGCGACGCCGTGCTGTCCGGCCCCGGTTTCGGCAATGATCCGCTTTTTCCCCAAACGCTTCGCCAGCAGGATCTGGCCGATGGCGTTGTTGATCTTGTGCGCGCCGGTGTGCAGCAGGTCTTCCCGCTTCAGATAAATTCTCGCGCCGCCCAATTTTTCCGTCCAGCGCTCGGCGAAGTAGAGGGGGGTCGGCCTCCCGACGTAGTTTTCGAGCAGGTCATCGAGTTCGCGCTGAAACTCCGGGTCTTTCCGCGCGGCATCGTATGCGGCGGACAGCTCCTGCAGGGGAGCCATCAGGGTTTCCGGCACGAACATGCCGCCGAATTTGCCGAAGTGTCCGGTTGCATCGGGAAGCGTGGTCGGAAGGGCTGCCATGGCGGCGGGAAAGAAACACAGGCGCGGGACGATGACAGCCGAAAAAACCGGCTTCCGGAATTCCCCGGACCCAAGGCCGCAGGGCAACTGTCGCGGCGAGCGACCCGGAGCCGCTGAAGCTAACGCCAGCGTTCGCGGAAGCGCTCGATGACCGAGCGCAGCTCTCCCGGGCAAACGGGCTTGGAAAGATGATAATCCATGCCCGCTTCGGCACATTGGCGCTTGTCGTCTTCCTGATCAAGGCCGCTAAGGGCCACGATCACCAGATCTTCTCCCTCCCGCTGGCGGCGGATGCGGCGGGCCGCTTCCAACCCGCTCATCTTCGGCATCCCGATGTCCATCAGGATCAGGCGCGGTTGGAAAACCGCGGAGCGTTGGACGGCTTCCAGCCCGTCATGAGCCACGCAAACTTCGTGACCCTCCATTTGGAAAAACATCGCCAGGATCTCGGCCGCATTGCGTCCATCCTCCACCACCATCACACGGATGCCGGAAGGGGAGTGGTCAAGAGCCGCGGGAGAGTTCGTATCCCGGGCGGCGGCCGGAGGATCTGTCACCAAGGGCATGGGCAAGTACCCGAGATATACCCCGGCCGATCTTTTTCAAGAAATAGCTGCCGAACGTGCAAATTGCCGTGCGCTTTTTTCGGGGCGCTTTCCAGCGTCTTTCAAAAAGCGCCCCGGCGGCGCGGGTTCCGAGCTGCCCTAAGTCGGATCATCCACGCCGCCGGGGTCGTATGTTGAGGTCGCGTGCGGGTGCACACCCAGCCTGCATTAAGACCCGTTGGCGACGCGTTCAATAGTAGCAGATGTCGTGCGCTCCTCGGGGCCAATTGATAATCCTTTGATTTTAAAAGAGGTTCCGGAAAAGCATGTCTTGGCGGGTCTCCCGGAGCATTGCAAAGCGACCGCTAATCGCGCAATTTCCCATGCAGAAGGCACGTTGGAAACAGTCAGGTGCCGGTGGCTGCCAATCTTTCGATTTCTTCCGCGACTTCCGCTGCATTTTGTTCCAGCAGGCGTTTTTCCCGCGCCGAGAAGCGCCGGGGTGCCGTGTCCATGATGCACAGCGCGCCGATCGGTTGTCCATTCGCGGCGTGAATGGGAGCGCCTGCATAAAAGCGGAGCGAATGCCGCACCAGAAGCGGGTTTCCCTTGAAACGATGATCCCGCTTCAGGTCCTCCACCACGATCACGGCATTCGCCGCCACGACATGCCCGCAGACGGATAGATCCCGCGGGCTTTCCTGCTCCTCGGCCAATTCCTCCGGGAGGCCCGAATGGGCTTTGAAAAACTGCCGCTCGCGATCCACCAGCGTGATCGCGGCTACCGATGTCTCAAATACCCGCGCCATCTTCGCCACGACCCGGTCGAGCACCGGTTCACGCTCGGAATTGACCAAGTCCAGGCGCTCCAGCGTTTGCAGGCGGTCTTCTTCGTCCTCGGGGACCGGCGGGCTGTCCCGGTGCTGGGCAAGCCGCACGGCGAATCTCCCGCACCAGGAAACGGTGTCGGCCAAGGATTTGAAGACCTCCTCCGCCCCGGCCTCCCGAAGAGCCTTGATTTCCTCCGCCGCATCTTCTTCATGGCCCCACAAGCAGATCACGATCCGCTGTTCCGGAAGCTCGGTCCGGATTTTCCGGCAGAGATTCCTGGCGTGGACCGGCTTGGAGGGAGGAATAGCCATGATGCACGCGACGTCCGGCAACATCGTTCCCAGCTCCCGGGCAAGCTCCCCTGCGCTCCGGCGGTCCGGAGCACGGCTTGCCTCGAAGCCCCGCTGTTTCAGCAGGTGGGAGAGCATCGCCGCGCCGAGTTCGTCCCGCTCGGCGCGGGCAGGAATGCAATGGACCCGGCAGTCGGGGATCGGGTCCGCGTCCTCTTCTCTCTCCGGTGTTGTCGCGGTGTAGCGTTCGCCGAGATCCTCGATGATTTCCGCCGTGGCCTTTGCGATGCGGTCCCGTTGGTCGGTGTCGATCATACCCTGACGCTGATCCTCCTCCGCGGAAACGATCACCGGGATGAGCACCGATTCGTAGAGTTCTTCGAGCGGCTTGGATTTCAGGAAGGCGTCCACCAGTTCCAGTTCGTCGTGCTCCCCTTGCCTGAGCATGCGGTGATAGCAATCCTCCGCGGGGGTGAGGGCCTCTTCTTCGCCCAGCACCACGCTGAAGAAGGAAAGCTGGGGAATGTGCCGTCCCATCACCACCAGACAGACGGTAAAGGGCGTGGCCAGCACCAGCCCGACGGTGCCCCACATCCAGGTCCAGAATACGGCGGCCACGATCAGGGCCACGGGCGAGACCCCCGTGCTGGTGCCGTACAGCCAGGGCTCGAGCACGTTGTTGCTCACCAGCTCCAGCACGATGAAAAGACCGATCGTCAGGAGAGGAGGCAGCCATGTGGGCGAAACGGCGAGCGAAAGGAGGATCGGGAAAGCCGCGGCGATCCAAGGGCCGATGTACGGGATGAAGCGTAGCACCGCGGCAAGGGCCCCCCACAGCATCGCATTCGGGACGCCGATGAAGTACAAGCCGATGGCGAGCGGGATGCCGTAGGTGACATTCACCACCAACTGCATCACCAGATAGCGCCGCACCCGTGTACCGGCATCTTCCATCGCGCGGGTGGTCGCACTGATGCGTCCCTGTCCGATGAGGCGGATCAAGCGCCCCCGCAGGTCCTCCCGTTTCAGCAGCATGAAGGCGGCGAGTAGCATGACCAGAGCGGCCGTGCCCAGGGGCCCCAGGATTGGAGCCGCCATCGCCTTCACCGTTTGGAAAGGTGTGGATTCGGGAGTTTCGACCACCTTCACGGGCATCGGTGCCGGGCTTTCGGCGGCACCGGGCGCGTTCTCCCCGGCGGTCGCGCCCGGAAGGTCTTTCTTGAGATCGCGAACCGTTTCCGAAACGCGGTCGAACGCCCCGCCGTTCGGTATCTGGAAAGCCTGGAGCTTCCCGCGGATGTTCTCCTTGTAGCCCGGGAGTTGGTTGGCCAGATCCACGGCCTGATTCCCCAGCGTCCAGCCCAAGCCGAGGGTTCCTGCCAAAATGAGCAACATGGTCGCGATGACCGCCCCCACGTTTCCCAGCCAGCGCTCGAGCTTCGTCACCAGGGGCGAGAGCAGGAAGGTGATGAGGGCGGCGAGCGAGAGGGGGATCAGGAATTCCCGGCCGAGGTAGAGCCCGGCGATGATCGCCGAAGCCAGGACCACCGCCCGGATCCCGCCCAAGGCCCCTGCGGTGGAAGGATGCCGGCGGGCGGCTGGGAGCGGGGCCGGGCGATTGGTGGACATTCGAGTTTCGATGGCGGCTTTGTCGCAGGAAAAGTGCCGTGTGCTCCTTCCTCCCCCATCGCACGCCTTCGCGGCGGGCTACATGCAAACTGCACTTACGCTTTCTGAAAAGGGGATGCGATTTGCATGCTAGAAGAAACCGGCGTCTTCCATGGCAAGACGCAGCGCCTCCTTGCCGCCGCTCTCGATCACCTCGCCATGCCCGGGGATGATCCGGTCGAAGTCCCACGCCATCAGTTCGGTGAGGGATTGCCGGAATGCCGTCTTGTCGGAGACGAAGAGACGGAAGATCCGGCTGGTGCCCGGGTAGCGGCGAAAGCCCGCCACATGGCGGTGGAAGAAGCGGTTCCAGCCCTGCTCGTCCTGGCGGAAATTAAAGACGAGATCCGCCACGATCAACGTGCGGGAAGGGATGTGAAGGAACAGGTGTTCTTCGAGCTTGGGTGCCCCGCGCAGCCGCAGCACCCGGGTTTCATCTTCCCACTCCCCCGGGGCAGGGAGAAGCCCCTCCACCGGGAAGCCGACGACCCCGCCGAAGCCCGGCGGGCCCAGGAAGGGAATGCCGGGAAAATGTTTCGGCCCTTCCCCCGCGTATGTGTCGTGCAGAAGCATCGCCTCGACCAGCCAAGCGACTTGGCCGATGTCCCTAATTTCGGCGAGATCCTCGCTGGTGAAGGGAGCCATCGAGTGGACGATGACTTTTCCAGAAGACAGGCGAATCACCGTGACGGTGCGCCCGTGGTTCGTTCCGAGAATGGTCAACGGGTACTTCGAGGTCCACAAGCCGGGCGCGAGCGATTTCATGTCCCCGCTATCTTCTCGCTGTCCGGAGAGACCGCAACTCCGGCGGAATCGTTTGCCCCTCTTGTATTCGGTGCGAAACTAAAGGGTCATCCTGCGGAGCGGGGAGTCTGGGAGGCCTCACCGTTCCACCAAACAGGTGACAAAGGCTAGCCTCGGTTAGGAGAATCCCCCCGGAACAACATTCCGGGGGGATTATCCGCCGGACGCCGGTGATCACGGAGGCGGGTTACTTTGATACCCGCAGCGACAGGATCTTTTCGCGGGGGATCCAGTTTTCAAAGGTCCCGTCCTTCAGCACGCACCACTCGTCGGAAACGTAAATGAGTTGTCCCCGCAAGGTGCCGTCCGCATGGAATCCCGAGGCCTCGCGTTGGGCGGAGACCGGGATATTCTGGTTCGCCTGGGGATCGACGGTGACAATGCACTCCTGTCCGTAGGGATAGGCTAGCTTCGTCCCGGATGTGGCACCGGGGGTTGCGGGGGTCTGCGCCCGGACGTCAAAATAAGAGAGCCCGCAGGCGGCGGTGGCTAAAATCAACAGAGCGGCTTTCATTTTCATGGTGCGGTAGGGATTGGATCAGGTTCTCCCTATCAGGAAGCGCGCCACCGCACCACGGCCTGGTTTTCCGCCGGGGGGAAGGCAGGGTCAGCGCGAGCGACCGGTCTCGGGCCCGAGGTCGAAAACGCCCCCCTGCGGGGAGACCGCGGGGATCTGCCGCTTCTCCGCGCCGTTGCGGTGTGCCCGGAGAAGCCGGAGCGAATCCAAGTGCCTCTCCAGACGTGGAAGGAGCACGCTGCGGATTTCCGCTTTGATCTCATCCGTCATGTCGGGATCCGAAAGGGCGCAGTAATAGTCGTCGATGCCCGAAAGCTCGCCGGCTTCCAAAGCCATCAGGGTCGTTGTACCCCCGAGAAGCTTTGCGACGCCCTCGATGGTCCGGGCGAAGCGGCCCCACGCCCCGGAGTTGTTATCGGGCTGCACTCCCAGATCGTCGATGTGGGCGCTGAGGCGCTGCACGCTATCGCGATGATCGGCACGGATGGATTCGAGCAGTGCTTGCTCGGGCTTCCGGCGGAATTTATCCAGCGCCTGATTGTAGGTTTCGACGGCCGAGAGCTCGCCACGCAGCAGGCTGTTGGAAATATCGATGCACTGGTCGAAGGTCGCGGTCATATCGGTCGAATTTATGCCTTTCTTATACAGTTTTCGGGCCGTGTCTGCCCGGTCGGGAGCTTCGCGTTGACTGTTAAAGGATTGCGTCGGGAGCGCCCGAGCTTGTTTTCAAGGGCTTTGTTGCATTTCTCTGCCAGGTGCCTCCCCGACCGCGCCGATTGCACGATTGCGGCCCCTCGAAGCTCGGCGTGGACTGTTAGCGTCGGGCCCCTTGACCGGACATGCCCGCGATCTAGGTTCGAGCATGGCATTTCGCGTCGCGGAGGGATATTCGGAGCTGGGAATGTGGCCGGAGGCGTTGGAGGAACTGGAGAATTTAGCTTCGGAATTCCGCGCCATGCCCCCTGTGCTCCGGCTTGAGCTCCGCTGCTGCGTGGCTTTGGAAATCTGGGAAAGGGGTGGTTTGGCAGCACGCCAGTTGGGTGGCTTGGGGGTCATCGACCGTATGATGGCTGCGGGTTTTTACGCGACCTTGGGGCGGGACTTGCTGAAAAACGGCCGACCCGACGACGCGGAGGCCGCCCTGCGGGAGGCGATCGAAACGTGGCCCTCGTGCAAGGACGTCGTGCTCCGTGATCCGTCGCTGGTCGCGGCAATGCTCTGACGGCTGCAAACGCCGTGGAACTTCTCCCCTTGCGTGCTGCAAGTTATGCCCGAGTTATTCGGCAGGAAGAGGGTGGCTGAGTCTGGGGGGAGTCGGTCGCCCGATTATTCCGCAAACACGCTCTCGGGCGTGGGGGTCTCCGGGACGGATGTTCCGGAGGCCTTTTTTGCATAAGGGGAGAGGGCCCCGCGAGGGATAGAGCGCAAATTGCAGACTGCCCGGAAATCCATGCAGCGTGCATCACCGCTGCAAAAGCCTCCATCCGCATCGCTTGATTTCCAGTCCGGAGGGGATCGGCATGCGCCCTGCGAGATTCCGCGGATCGACCGCGATCCTGCGGCGTGAACCCGAACCCATCATGATCACCAACCTCGAACAGCTCTATTTCGATCAGCTACGCGACATCTACAGCGCGGAGAAACAATTGATCGCCTCGCTTCCGGAAATGGCTGCAAACGCCTCCAATGAGGAACTGCGGGACGCCTTCAACCATCATCTCCAGGAAACCAAGGATCAGCAATCCCGCCTCAAGACGATCTGTGATCGCCACGGGATCTCGCCCGACGGCGAGGACTGCGAAGCCATGCGCGGCCTCATCAAGGAAGCGGCAAAACACGTGACCGCCACGACTCCCGGCAACGTGCGGGACGCCGTGCTGATCGCCTCGGCCAACCGCGTCGAGCACTATGAAATCGCGGCCTACGGAGTGGCCAAGGCTTTCGCGGACTGCCTCGGCTTCGATGACGACATGGCCCTGCTCGATGAATCGATCGAAGAGGAAGGGGCAGCCGACGAAACCATCACCCGCATCGCCACCGGCGGGCTTTTCAGATCGGGGGTAAACGAAGCCGCGCTCCATTGAGCGGAGGCGACCGGAACAGGGGCCGGATCCGCTGCAAGGATCCGGCCTGACCCCGCGGTGCGCGGGAACCCATGGACTTTGAAATCGACATCCTGACACGCGTCCTCGTGGCGATCGCGTTGTCCGGCGTGTTGGGATGGGAGCGGGAGTGCGCGGGCAAGTCCGCCGGGGTGCGGACCCACATGCTGGTCGGCCTCGCGGCCTGCCTGTTCGTGGTACTGGGGGAGCTTTTTGTACAGCACTTCAGCAGCCGGGAGGTGGAGGATCAGATGCGGTTCGATCCGATCCGCGTGATCGAGGCCGTCATCACAGGGATCAGCTTTCTTGGCGCGGGGACGATCTTCGTCTCCCGGGGCAAGGATCGGGTGAAAGGTCTCACAACTGCCGCCTCGATCCTGGTCACCGCGGCGGTGGGAATCATGGTCAGCTTGCGATATTACCTGCTCGCCTGCGGGATCACGGCGGTGATATTCATCGTGCTGCATGTGCTCGGCTGGCTGAAGGGGAAGCTGGGCGGGACGGCACCCCTCGAATAAGCGTGAAATTCAGCCATCAACGGAGCATCGGCCAATCCGCCCGCGAATACGGGCGCGGGATCGCCGGCGGGCTGATGTTTTCCCTGCCGCTGCTCTATACCATGGAAGTGTGGTGGGCGGGCTTCGTCCTGCACCCGTGGAGGATCCTGCTGTACATGGTTTGTACATTCGGCCTGCTGTTTCTTTACAACCGCTTCGCCGGGCTGAGGCGGGATGCGACCCTGCGGGAAGTGGCCATCGATTCCATGGAGGAGATGGGAATCGGGCTGGTACTGGCGGCGATGGTGCTGTGGCTCACCGGGCGGATCGAGGGAGCGATGCCGCTTTCGGAGATTGCCGGCAAGATCACGCTCGAGGGCATGACCGTTGCGATCGGCGTCTCGGTGGGAACCGCTCAACTGGGAGCGGACTGCAACGGGGATGAAGGATATTCCGGTGACGGCGATGGCAACGGCACCGGGGAGCCGGGCGGGTACCTTCCCGAGGCGTCGGTGGCGCTGTGCGGTGCGGTTCTTTTTGCCGCGAATGTGGCGCCCACCGAGGAAATGATCGTCATCGCCATGGAGAGCCACCCCGGAAAGATCCTGATGCTTGCCGTCTCCTCGCTCGCGTTGGGCTGGCTGGTCCTGCATTTCGCGGGCATCCACGGGTCCGGCAAGCACATCCAGCGGGACACGCCGCTGCTGGTTTTCCGCGGGGTGGTCACCACCTACGCCGTGGCTTTGGCGGCCGGTGCGGGGTGCCTCTATTTTTTCGGAAGATTCGACGGCGAGCCGTGGCGGATGGTGCTGAATCAAACCGTCGTGATCGGCTTGCCCGCGGTCCTCGGTGCCTCGGCGGGCCGCCTGCTCCTGCAAATCCGGACTCCCGGCTCTTGAAATACTTATGACAAGGCATCCCGAAACACCCCCGCCCGCAGGAAAGAATCCGTTGGAGTGGACGGTCTTCGCCGTCAGCACGCTGCTGGTTCTCGCGGTCATGGCGGTGCTCGGGATGGAAGCTCTGCGGTGGGGTGGAAAGCCGGCACACCTGGAGATCAAAAGGGGAGATATCGTGATGGAAAGGGGCCGCCTGTGCCTGCCGGTGACCGTGACCAACACCGGGGACAGCGTGGCGGTGAATGTGAACGTGACGGTCGCGGCGCGGGGGCCCGGGGGCGAAAGGAGCGTCGATCTCATCTTCGATTTCATCCCGCGGGGTGCGACCCGGGAGGGACGGGCCGCCTTTCCCGCGGATCAGGATCCGGGGCAGCTCGAAGTGCATATCTCCGGCTACGAGACGCCGTGAGCGTGCGGCTAGCGATCGAAGCGGAAGGTCCGCGCGTAGGGGTGGCGCCGCCCTTTCAGCTCGGCGCGAATGATGTCCGCGGCAAGCAGGCCGTGGACGATGCCGTTGCCTCCCAATCCGAGGGCGAAGTAGCACAAGGGGTGCCTCCGGTAGGCCCCGATACAGGGTAGCCCGTCTTTTATTTCGCCGAAAGTTCCCGCCCACGCATAGGCGGTTTCCAAGCGCACGGTCGGGAACATCTCGCCGAAGAGCTTTTCCAACCGGCGCGTTTTCCGGCCGATGAGACGGTCGCGGGCGAGCGGATTCCGGAAAGGAAGGTCTTCTCCGCCCATGATCGCGCGCCCGTCGCTGCTTCCGCGGAGATAGAAATATGGCCGTGCGGTTTCCCAGATCAGGCAGCGCCGCCACCAGCCCGGAACCGCGGCAAGCGGCTCCGAAGCGAGAGCGAAGGAGCTCCGGAGGTTTGCTAGCCTCGCTGTATCGAAGAGCTGCCCGGTCTCGTAACCGGTTGCGACTACCAGGCGCTTTGCTCTGACGCGGGCATCCCGGTCGGTGCGAAGGACGACCCCGCGGGCATTCGTATCCACGGCGGTTACCCGCGTCCGATCAAAGATCAAGCTCCCCCTGCGCAAGGCTACCTGCAAGAGGCCGTGCGTCAGGCGGTAGGCATCCACTTGGGCGGCTTGCGCGGAGTGAAGGGCTGCGGGTCGTTTGAATCCCAGGTGCCCGATCACGTCGGCTTGGCTCCACACCGCCACTTCGATTCCCGCCTGCCTGCGCGCTTCGGCTTCAGCCTGCAGGATCGGGACATCCTGCCGCCGGGAGGCGAGATAGACGCTGTCTTTCCGCGAGAAGTGGCAGTCCTCCAGCCCCAGACCGGTGATGCGCTCTTCCAACAGGTCGATGGCTTCGTAGGCAGCACGGTAGGCGAGGCGTGCCTGATCCTGGCCGTGCCGGGCAATCAGATCGACGAGGTGGGTATCGAGCTCGTACTGGAGCAGCGAAGTGCTGGCGCTCGTGCTTCCGGTACCGGCTTCCCGCGCGTCCAGCACGATCACCTCATGGCCGTCGGCGCTGAGTGCTTCGGCTGCGAGCGCGCCGGTGATCCCCGCCCCCAGAACCGCGATGTCGCACTTCCGGTCCGTATCCAGAGGAGGGTAGGTGGCGGGCACGCCGCTCTTCCGTTGCCAGTAGAGATCGCCGGAGCTCAGGTCCATGCGGGTTCAAGTGAAGGCGTGGGCCGGATCATCCGAACGGAGGGATCCGTCGTCGCGGAGGAGCCGGGTCACCATCCGGTTCCTCCGGATCCACCACCACGTCCACGGAGTGGCCTCCTTCCCGGGCACGTTCTTCCAGATGGCAGCGGATGCCTTTCCGGCGTAGCTCCGTAATCTCGGCGGCGGCCTGTTCATGCGCGGCGAGCGTTTCGGGGGCGGAGACGATCCTTTCCTTCATGGCGGCGGATGATGAAACAAAGAACCATCGCCCTGCCTTGGGGATCATGCAAGGAGCAGAGCGAGATCCTTGCAAAACCGGCCGGAGGAGCGGAATGCGGGATGCATTTCGCATCCCGGGCATGGCCGCAAAGCCCCGGACTGTAGGCCTTTCCCGGAGGTACGTCCTCTGCTGATGACGTAGCCTCTGATGAAGAAGCCGTCCCCGCCGCGCAGCGGCAAACCTCCCTCCCCCCGGTGTCCTGTTCTCGGGGCGGTCCCGTTCGATGAAGGAACCCATTTCCGGGTGTGGGCTCCCCATGCCTCCGAGGTCGGCGTGGTCGGGACCTTCAACGATTGGTCGGAACCCGGGCTGGCGATGGAGCAGCAAGAGGATGGCTTCTGGAGCGCCTTTGCCGACGGCGCGAAAGAGGGGGACCACTACAAATTCCGGATCAGGAATGGGGATCAGGTCCTGATGAAGGTGGACCCGCGTGCGCGGATGATCGACCCGGAAACGGGCAACGGGGTGATCTACCGCGATCATTTCGATTGGGAAGGAATCGAGGGGAGGGCCTCTCCCCTGAACGAACTGGTGATATACGAACTGCATGTGGGGACCTTCGGGGGGAGAAAGGACGGCCGGCCCGGGACCTTCGCCGAAGTGGTGCGGCGCCTGCCCTACCTCAAGGATCTCGGCATCACCGCGATCGAACTCATGCCTCCCACGGAGTGCCCCGGTGAAACGTCCTGGGGCTACAATCCCAGCCATCCCTTCGCGGTGGAAGCCGCATACGGCGGTCCGGACGGCCTGAAGATGCTCATCCGCGAAGCCCACCGCCAAGGAATCGCGGTCCTGCTGGACGTCGTGTACAATCATTTCGGGCCGGCCGATCTCGATCTCTGGCGCTTCGACGGGTGGTCGGAGAACGATCTCGGCGGCATTTACTTCTACAACGATTGGCGGGCCGAAACCCCATGGGGGCACACGAGGCCGGACTACGGGCGGGAGGAGGTGAGGCAGTACCTGCGGGACAACGCGCTGATGTGGATCGAAGAATTCCGGGCGGACGGTCTGCGGCTCGATGCCGTAAGCTATATCCGCCGCTCAAAGGGGAACGAGCATCACGAGTCCGTCGATCTGCCGGAGGGCTGGCAGGTCCTGCAATGGATCAACAAGGACTTGAAGCTGCACTCGCACCGGACCATTTCGATCGCGGAGGATCTCGGCAGCAATGCGGCCCTCACGACTTGGGTGGACGATGGCGGCGCGGGATTCGACACGCAGTGGGACGCCAGCTTCACGGCACCTGTCCGGGCGGTGCTGGAGAACCCGGAGGACGACGCGCGTGATCCCGGTGCCATGGCTTCGGCGATCATTCCAGGCTTCCCGGGAGACGTCTTCCGGCGGGTCATTTACACGGAGTCCCACGATGAGGTGGCCAATGGCAAGCAGCGGCTCGTGTCCGAAATCGACCCCGGCAATCCCTCCAGCGTGTGGGCGCGGCGGCGGAGCCTGCAGGCGGCAGGGGTAGTGCTGACTTCTCCCGGGGTCCCCATGATTTTCCAAGGACAGGAGTTTCTGGAGGACGGCTGGTTCGGCGGGGACGAGGTGCTGGACTGGGAAAAAGCGCGGCGTTTCCGGGGGATTCGCTTGGCCTATCGCGATCTGATCGGGCTACGGCGGAATTCGGGCGGCGTCACCCGGGGGCTGACCGGGCAGCACGTGGATGTTTTCCACCGGGACCAGGAGAACAAGGTGCTGGCGTGGAATCGCTGGGACCGCGGCGGGCCGCGCGACAGCACCGTCGTCATCCTCAATTTATCCCACCGTTCCTACGATTTCTATGAGCTGATCCTTCCCGCCGAGGGGGAATGGAAGGTCCGCTTCAATGCGGATTGGTCCGGCTACAGTCCCGACTTTGGCGATGCGGAGCTGACGGCGATCGAGGCGAAACGCGAGGAGACAGGTTATCCGGCGGTGGTGGGAGGGATCCAGTTGCCACCGTACGCGATCGTCATCCTCAGCCAGGACTGACGGGCGAGCGTTTGCAGCATGCAAATCCCCGAGGAGAAAAATGCAATCGGAATGTCCCGCAGGTCCACCGGAACGAGATAGGTGGCGAGCGGGAAGGAGCAACTTTTCTCTATCCATCAATGACCGGTGAAAACGCGCCGCCGGCGACGCCGCGCTGGCACGTCCCGCGCTAAGGAAAAGGTTCGTGAGAAAGGGGGAGAAGAGGGGGCGGAAAAGGGCTCCGCACCGCTCCCCGCTTGCACGCCAACTGCACTCGTCCATCTGTCATGGCCTCCCACTTCGCTTCGACGACTTATCCCGGACCTACGGACACGAAAGATGCCTCGCAAAGGGCAAGGCACCCGAAGCCACGGAGACCACGCATTCTCATCGTCACGCCGGAGCTGAATGGCAGCAGCTATCTGGGGCGGAACGGCAGCGCGGGGCCGTGTGCGAAGGCAGGGGGCTTGGCGGACATCAGCACCCTTCTGGTGGACGGGCTTTCATCACGCGGGATCGACGTGCGCGTGGCCATGCCGCATTTCCGCAACCTGTTTCCGGCGGCGGACCTGCTTTTATCCCGGCGGCTCCATTTGTGCCGGGACCGGGAGTTCTTCTACCGGCGCTCGGTGTATGACGGTTCGCCGGAATCGAACCGGAGGGCCGCCTTGGCGTTCCAGCGGGAGGTGATCCACCATGTCCTTCCCCGGGTGAAGCCGGATATCGTGCACTGCCATGATTGGATGACGGCACTCGTGCCGGCTGCGGCGCGGAGCATGGGAATCCGGAGCCTCTTCACCGTGCACAATCTCCACGACGAGCGGATGACGCTGGGGGAGATCGAGGACAGGGGGATCGATGCGGAGCCGTTCTGGAATCACCTCCACTACTCGCACTTCCCGGGGACGTACGGGGAAAGCCGGCATTCCAATCCGGTGAACCTCATGGCCTCCGGGATCCACGCCGCGGATTACGTCAATACCGTCAGCCCCTCCTTCATGCAGGAGCTCATGGACGGCCGCCACCCGGCGGGCTGGAGCATTGTGGACGTATTGCGGGGGAAGGCCCGCTACGGGGCCGCCAGCGGGATCATCAATGCCCCGGACCCCTCCTACACCCCGGACTGCGATCCGCAGCTCAGCCGCCCTTACGACGCTTCGACCCATCGCGCCGCAAAACGGGCGAACAAGGTGGCGCTTCAGAGGAGCCTCGGACTCGAAGAGGATGCGGACGCACCGATGCTTTTCTGGCCCTCCCGCCTCGATCCGGTCCAGAAAGGCTGCGGTCTGCTGGCGGATATCCTCTACCGCTTGGTGAGCGACTACTGGGGCCTTGCGTTGCAGGTGGTTTTCGTGGCCGACGGGCCTTTCCGCTGCCATTTCGATCACATCGCGGACTTCCACGGGCTGCGCCGCCGGATCGCGGTCCGGGGCTTTGACGAGACACTGTCCCGCCAGGCCTATGCGGCTTCCGATTTCGCGCTAGTGCCTTCAGCCTACGAGCCCTGCGGGCTGGCGCAGATGATCGCGCTGAAGTACGGTAGCCTGCCCGTGGTCCACCGGACCGGCGGCTTGCAGGACACGGTCAGCCATCTCGATGTAGAGCAGCACCGCGGAAACGGCTTTGTTTTTGAGACACACGATTCCCATGGGCTGCGCTGGGCGATCGACGAGGCGATCCGCTTCTACATCCGCCCGGCGCAGGAGAGGGAGCGGGAGATCGCGCGGATCATGAGGGAAAGCCGCAGCGCCTTTTCCGCCGAAGCCACCGCCGAAGCCTATATCCGGATCTACGAGAAGCTTTCCGGCAGGATCATCGGGGGATTGCCTCAGGCGAGTTCCTCCACAAGAGGCGGGATCATCGCGGGTTGAAACGGGCTCAGGGTTCCCCGGCGAGACTGCGCTTCAGCAAGGGAAGGGTGATCTGCCCGGTGCCGGCGGGGAGGGGATGCACCCCGTCCGGAACGAGGGCGCGGAAGGCGGCGGGGTTCTTCTTCGAGAAGTCTTCCCAGTTCCGCGCGTGGTCCACGAGCAGGAGGGAACGCTCTTTCGCCACCTCGCGATACATCGAATAATAATCCGCCAAATTCGGCCTCCGGGACGCGGAGGCATTGCTGCCTTCGGGCGAGTCCCAGGCGACGTTCATCGTCTGGAGGATCACCTCGGCCGCCGGGTTCCGCTTCAAGACGGCATCGATCATCGCCTCAAGGTTCTGGCGCGCCCGGGTGACGGAGAGACGCGGAGTTCCGTCGTCGTAGAGGAAGGCGTCGTTCACCGCGAATTCGATGAACACGGTGTCGGGATGGTGCTTGAGGACCTTTTCCTCCAGACGGCGGAGGCCTTCGGCGGAGTTCTTGCCGCTCATCCCGCTGTTGATGAGCTCGCACCTGCCGGGGTAGCTGCCGGCGAGCCAGGTTTGCATCTGGGGCACCCATCCTCCGTTTGCGGTGAGGCTCGTGCCATAGACGACCACCTTGCGCGAATGACCGGCGGCAAGGTGCTTGATCAAATTGGAAGCCCCGGGAGCCGCGGCCGCACGTGGAGCGGGCGGAGAGAATCCGACTGCATCGGCGACAATGTGCCCGTCCGCATCCCGGTTTGAAATCCGCACGCCCTCTCCGGACGCGCCGGTGAATTCAAATTCGCCGAGAGGATGCCAGGTCCCGCCGCCGCTGCGCTGATCGACGGAGAGGACGGCGCTGCCTCCGTGGTGAAGCACTTCGATCCGCGCGTTGGACGCGCGATTGCCGTGCGAGGTCCAGCGCACGCTCACGGTCCGGGGGCCCATGTTCCCCTGCGGGAGCCGGTAGAAGATTTCCTTCTCCCCGCGGTTGGTCCCATCGTCGTGGAGATAGTCTTTACCGAAATACCCGGCAGAGGCGGCGGATGGCTTCCACTCCCCTTTGATAGAGACGAGGGCGGAGTCGTCGTTGTCCACGACCGCGGCGGGGTTCTCGGGGGAGGATTTTCCCAGGGCCTGGCCGGCGGCCAGGAGCAGGGGCCGGAGCGCGGCGTAATCGACATCCTGAGCGGCGAGGCCGAGGTCGAGCGCGAGATCCGCGGCGATGGCGGCACTCTGGCCGAGCACCATGAAGACCGGCTCCATCCGGATCGAGCCGAAGGCCATGTGGGTCGCCGAGATGCTCCAAGGCACCAGCAGGTTCTCGCATTCCCCCTTCCTGGGAACCAGCGAGCGGTAGGAAACCGGGTAAGGCTTCACGCCGTGGATCTGTACGTCGCCCTCGTTCTTCACCATTCCGTCTTTCACGTGGCGTTGGACGTGGTGGGAATCCATTGAGTAGGCGGCAAGCCCCACGGCATCCGCGGCGGTGCGGCGGCCGGTGCAGTTGTCTTCATTCATCACGTACCCGGAGACCATCCGCCGGGCCTCGCGGACATAGAGCTGCCAAGGCCAGTGGCCGTTGTCGGTGAACTCGTCCTTCGGCAGACCCCACTTCGCATGGGATTCGCGGATTTGCTCCGGCACCCGGGGATGGTTCTGCAGGGTCCACAGGAGTCCCCGCTGCCACTTCTCGTGCCGGGAGGCCAGCGACTTCCGCTCCTTGTGGCCGAGCGTGGTCCAATCCCAGCCGGGACCGTAGTTCCCGCCGATCAGGTCGGTGGAGATCCCGCCCGTGTTGTTGGAGTCGGTCTTCCGGTTCGGCGTCAGATCGAACTTGAAGAAGCCCGATTTTTGCCCCGCTTCGATGGAGCGGAAGAGCAGTTCGTAATCGGCCTCCTCGTAGCCTTCCGGTTTCCCGATCTTTACCCGGTTCGAGGGCACGTCGGTGAGCACCATCCGGTAGCAGTATGCCTGCAGCCGGTGATCGGCGGCCCCGTCCGGTCCGCCGGCATCCGCATTCACGCCGGGGAGAAGGCCGCTGGCTGGATTTCCGGCCTCGACGTAGGGATCGATGCCATCCACAAGCTGGTTCTTCGCCGCTTTCGCGACCTGGATTCCGCTGGAAGTCTCGCCATGGGCGGCGTTTGCCTCGCGGCCCACGGTGAAGGTGACCTTCGCCCCGGGCAGCAGGTCGCCCTCGTAGCTGGCATCGATGAACATCTTGCCGGAGAATTCGCGTCCGTCTTCCGTACGGATGGCCGCGATCCGGTTACCCTGCATTTCGACCCCTTTCGCGAGGTCGAGCTTTCCCTCGACCATGAGCGGATGTTCACGTATTGAGTCAGCACGCG
>CBIHMP010000043.1:0-18331 GCA_966211015.1 uncultured Luteolibacter sp.
TCGCGCCGCGCCGTCCGACGAGGACCTGGTGCGGCATCCCATTTACGGCCCCCGGATTGAGGCGGTAAGGGCGCTGATCGATACAAGCGGCAGGAAGGCCTAGCCTTCAAGCTCCGCCGGGAGAGCTGGTGGGTGGCCTGTTGCGATCCGTTGCTCTCTCCCAAGCTGCCCGGACGGCAGGCTTCGCCCGCTCCCAATCGAGCCGGGATTCGCCTCTGGCATTCCACCAATCGGATCGCATCGCGGTTTCCGAGGATTCAAACGACCCCCGATAGCGATCCGGTCCGCTGTAGCCCATGCGGTAGGCGGGCCTGTAGTCCTCGAAGTCGAATTCAGAGTCCGCATAGGTCTGGCCGGGATGATTTTCACTCCAGTAGAGTTCTTCTTCGGTGGGACTGATGGCGGCAGCCGCAGCATTGCCGGCGACACCGCCGGCCACGGCTCCCACCACTGCGCCGATTGCGGTTCCTACCGGTCCTCCGGCCATGCCTGCGGCAGCACCGGCGAGTGCCCCGCCTGTGGCGCCCATGGTCGTTCCTACGGGATGCGGCATCGTGGAGTCGGTGATCGGTTCGATCTCTCGTTCTTCGGCAGTGAGTGAATCGTCGGCATTCATGGGGCCTCCTGTTTCAAGGTTCACCTATACCTCGCATCCCTCATGCCAATGTGTTCACCCGCGCTCGGGTGGATGTCAGGAGGGGTCCGATGCAGGATGTCACCCGGTCTTGCAAAATGAGACGTAGAAGGGGGGGCTGATGCGGTGGAAGTCCGGCAGCAGCAAGCCTCGCGAGGATGGCATATGGCGAGCGATAGGACAGGGAATGGCTATCAACCAATCTCCAAAGCTCGATGGGAAACGGGTGCTCGTCACCGGTGGCACCACCGGCGTAGGCCGGGCCACCGCGGCGCTGCTCGCCAGGCAAGGCTGCCGGGTTTTCATCTGTGGAAGCGACCCCCGGCATTTGGAAGATGCGATCAAGGAGATCGAGGCTTCAGGCGGCGAAGTGGGTGGAACCGCTTCCGACCTAGGGACCACAGAGGGAATCCACGGACTCTTCGCCGCCGCGGACAAGTGGCTCGGCGGGCTGGATATCGCCATCCTCAACGCGGGCCTCGGCAGTCACGGCCTGCTCATCGACATGGAGCACGAGGAGTGCAGGAAGGTGATCCATGTGAACCTTATCTCGTACGTTTCGTGCGCGCTGGAGGGCATCAAGCGGATGAAAGGAAAGGGAGGCCAGATCGTGATGACGGGTTCCATGAGCGCGGAGCTGGCGGAAGAAAATGCCGCGGTGTACGTCGCGACCAAGGCGGGCGTGCGAGGCTTTGCTTACTCGCTCCGGAAGGAGGCGAACCCGATGGGCATCCGGGTGAGCCTGGTGGAGCCGGGGTCGATCGGCACGGATATGGTGGACGAGTCCCCGGAGCAGCAGAAGAAGGCACAAGAGGATCTGAAAATGCTGAAAGCGGAGGATATCGCGGAGAGCATCCTGTTCATACTGAGCCAGCCGGAGCGGTGTGACGTAATCACCATGCAAGTCCGGCCGCGGCTTCAAATCATCTGAGCCATGAGTTACGACTCCGATTCCATTGTCCTCACGCCGCCCGAGATCGACCTCTCCCGCTCGCCGCTGAGGAAGGGGCTGGATAATCCCACTTACGTTTTGGGAGCATTCAATCCGGGCTTTACGCGTCTTCCGAACGGGAACTTGCTCATGATGGTAAGGGTGGCCGAGGCGCTGCAGGAGCCGCTGAGCGATCACCACGTAAGGGCCATCCGGTGGAGCCGGAAGGAGGGGTTCGTCACCGACGCATACGAGCTGGCGACGGTGGATGCCAGCGATCCGCGCAAGTTCCGGCTGCTATCCCACACGTCGAAGGTGATGGCGCTCACCTCGCTTTCCTGGTTGCTTCCGGTTGAACTCGCGCCGGATGGATCCGCGATTGTAAAGATCCACTATGAAAAGGCCATTTCACCCTCCGAAAGTTATCAGGAATACGGTGTCGAGGACGCACGGATTTCGAAGGTGGGCGAACGGTATTTCATGACGACCTGCTCGGTCAGCTCCGAGCGCCACTCGACCACGCTCTATACTTCGGACGACGGGTTGAGCTACGAGCTACAAGGTATCATTCTGGATCACCAGAACAAGGACATGCTGATCTTCGAGGGTAAGGTGAACGACAAATTTTTTGCGCTCACCCGTCCCTTGGGCGATCTCTATTTCGCCTATCCACCCTCCAGTGAATTCGAAGCGGGGCCCTCCATCAACCTTGCCAGCTCGCCCGATGCGCTTCACTGGAAGCCGTGTGACACGGCTCTTATCCGTCCCCGCCGCGGGTCGTCTTCGGTCATGAAGATCGGTGGCGGCTCGCCGCCGATCCGCACGCCCCGCGGCTGGTTGATGCTATATCATGGCGTAGAGCCCGGAACGGTTGTCGGCACCTACCGGACCTTTTACGCTTTCCTGGATTCGAATGATCCATCGAGGATCATCGATGTGCTGGACGAAGCCCCTGTCCTGGAGTCGCGGCCGGAGCTCACGGAACATATACGCGACCTGAGCTACTTGAAGAATGTCGTCTTCACCACGGGGATCCTCGACGCCGGGGACCACTACATCGTCGCCTCGGGCGAGGATGACCTCGCTTGCAGGATCACCCATATTCCCAAATCGGTCTTCGGCTTATGAACTCCCCGCTCGGATACGGACTGATCGGGTGCGGAGGTTTCGGCCGCTTCTGCTTGGGAGAATACCAGAAGCTGGAGCAGCTCCGTTGTGTCGCGGTGGCGGATCTAAATGTCGAGCTGGCGCAGTCCACCGCCGAGACGAGCGGCGTCGGGTTCTGCCCGACGCCGGCGGCCTTGCTCGCGCTGCCGGAGATCGACATCGTTCATCTGGCTACCCCTCCCGTGACCCACGCGGCATTGGCTCTGCAGGCGCTTGAGGCGGGGAAGCACGAGCTATGCGAGAAGCCGCTGGCATTGAACCTCGGCGACGCCCGCGAGATGGCTAGATCGGCGGAGGAAAAGCAAAGGGTGCTCGCGGTGAATTTGATCATGCGCTACAACCCGCTTTGCTTGGCGGTGAAGCGAATCGTGGAAACGGGCGTCCTCGGCGTCCCCTTGTTCGCCAGCCTCATCAATGCCGCCCAGGACGAGACGCTGGGTCCTGCCCATTGGTTTTGGGAGCGCTCGAAGAGCGGCGGCATCTTCATCGAGCACGGCGTTCATTTCTTCGATCTCTTCGAATGGTGGTTCGGCCCGGGAACCCTTCTCTCCGCCGATCAGGTCTATCGGACCGGCACGACTTTCGCCGATCAGGTACATTGCACCGTTCGCTACGGCAGCACGCTCGGAACCTTTTACCACGGCTTTCACCAGATGCTTCGCCGCGACCGGCAACACTGGCGGATCATCTTCGAGACGGGGACCCTGGTGATGAGCGAGTGGGTGCCGACCAGCCTCGAGATCGACCTCCACGGAAGCGAGGCAGCACTCGATGAACTCCGGGAGATCCTACCCGAGTCCGGGATCCGGATCCTGCAGCGCTATGAGGAAGGGGATCGGGCTGCGAGCAATCGGCACGAAAAGCGGGATGTCGCCGTCCATGCCGTGCTGTCTGCCACGGCGGGCCTTCCCAAGATGGACCTGTATGGAGGGATTGTCCGCGCGCTCATGGCCGACCAACTGGAGGCGATAAGGAACCCCGGGCACCGCCGGATCGTTTCCGAGTCGAACGGCGTTTCATCCTTGGCTTATGCGGTCGGAGCCCAGGAACTCGCTGACCGGCAGGAGCCGCCGACATCTTGAACCGCAACGGTTGTCAACGGGCTGCTGGAGCGGGGACGAAGTCGGCTTTTGCAATCGGCCGCGTGAGCATCTCCTTCAGAGCGTAGAAGGCTGGCTTTCTTTTCCCCTGATGGGTCACCAGGCCGAGGTGATACTCGTTTTCATCCACGTGGAAGCCCTCGATGGCCTCGCGCGAGGGATCGAGATCGACGAGGCTGTACCAATAGGTGCGTGGCGAGGGGGCGGCAACTGCTTCGGCAAGGCGGACGCGCTGCTGCTCCAGCATGACCTCGCGAGATTCCCTGTAGCTCCAGGTCGAAAATCCCGTCTCGGTGATCCAGACCGGTTTCCCGGCAGCATGCGATCCGATGCGCGCGAGCTTCTCGCTCCATCCGCTCCAGTGGGAATACCAGTCCCAATTGGGCAGATCATTCCACCACATGCCGGGGAAGCCGTGTATCGCCACGATATCGACGACGTCGAGCACTCCCCGGGCAGCGATCAGGTGCAACCAGTGTTCGTCCACCGGCATCATTCCGCCCAGAACCGTCGTCACTCCCCGTTGCTTTGCCCAGTACGCTGCGGAGCCCACCATTTCCGCGAATTTGCTCCAGTCCGGGTCGTGAAGGTCGAACTGCCACTTATAGCGGTTATTGGGCTCATTCCACAGTTCAAGCGCGCTGAACGATGTCCCGTAGCGATCGATCAGAGTGTCGATGAAATCCGCGTAGTCCAGGAGACGGCGCGGAGGGGCAGCACAATGGCCGCTGACCGAGAGCGATGGGGGGGTGTGCCAGACGGATAGGAGGAGCTCGAAAGGGCGGAGCGCGGCGAACATCCGGTCGTACCATTCGACGCCCCCCTGCCTATGGTAGTCCGCCCAGGAGACGCCGGTCCGGAGATGCTTGAGGCCGAGTTCCTGCATGAGCCCGGCACACGCCTCCACCGCCCGGTCGTCGTCGAAGTGGAACCACTGGCAGATTCCCAGCCGCTCTGCTAGATCGTTCATTTCAGAAGTTCCGGTCGAAAGATCGCATTCAATTCATTGCGAACGAGCGTCCGCGATTCCGTGAGCTCGGGATTCGGGTGGCAGAAGTAGATCTCATGGGCGGGCTGCCCCACGACCTCCAGGCCGCTGGACCGGAGCATCGCCTTTACCCCGGCATGATTGGGCGCCCACCAATTGGTGGGATCGCCTGCGAGCGAGTTCTCGATGAAGGACATCCGCGGCCAACCGGGCGAATCCATCGCCTTCCGGTCATCGAAATCCTGGTCCGGGGGTGCCTCGTCTTCTTCCTTCGACGGCGTGGTGAGGGTCTGGAAAATCATCAGCCGGCGCGTCTTTTCTGCGAGGAGATCCAGGGCGAGGAGCGGGTGCCGCAAGTGGTAGAAGACCCCCATGAACAGAACGAGGTCGAACGACTCGGCAATACGCCCCAAGTCGTAAACCTCGGCATGCAGGAAATCGATCCTGTCGTGCATGCGGAAGATGCCGGCGGCCCAGCGGGCCTGCTTGAGAAAGTGGGCGTCGTGCTCGATGGCGGTGACCCGTGCGCCTCTTCGGGCCAGCTCCAAGCTGTAGAATCCGGCGTTGCAGCCGATATCAAGGGCAGTCCAACCGCTCAGGTCCTGAGGAAGCCACGGGGAGATCTGCTGCCACTTGAAATTCGGGAAGTCTCCCAGGGGGTGACGGGGAGCGGTGAAGGTGCCGTCCGGAAGGTGCAGGTTGTGAAACCAGGGCCCCAATGTTGCAGCCTGCTCTGCGAGCCCCCGCGCGTCGGTGGCAGGAGGAACCATGAATTTCGCGGCATTCATGGCTACACGGCGAGGGGTTCGCGCAAGCGCCGCCGGGCGGCCTCGAGCATGGTTTCCAATTCCGCAGCGCGGTGGGCGGCCGTGTGCGACGACAGGATGCGGGTGCGGCCCGCTTCTCCGATGGCGCGGGCATCCGCTGCCGACATCTCCTTGAGGCAAGCAAGCGCCTCCCGCGTGGTGTTCGCGATGAGGATCTCCGAGCCGGGCTGAAGGAAATCCTCCAGCCCCTCCCAATAGTCGCTGATGATCGGGGTGCCACAGGCGGCAGCTTCGAAAAGGCGTACGCTAGGGGAGTGCCCCGCGGCAATCATGTCGGCCCGCGTGATGTTAAGGGTGAAGCGCTGGCTGTTGTAGAATCGCCGGTGTTCGCCGGGAGGGAGATGATCTTGCCTCCCGACGTTTGGAGGCCAGGCGATGTGGTCCGGGTATTGCGGCCCTGCCACCATGAACTTCCCCTCGGGCCAGGCCCGGGCCGGCTCCACCAGCAGGCGATCGAGTCCCGCCTGGCGATCGTCGCTATAGGTTCCCAGATAGCCGAGGTCCCATCTCGGGGCGACGGCTTCGGGGTAGTAGTTCCCGGGATCGACCGAGCAGTAGAGAGCCTTCGCTTCCCGTGCACCGTATTGTTCCTCCAAACGGTGGAGAGTTTTGCCACCGGCGAAGGAGAGGTAGAGGTGGAAGCGCGGTATCTGATGCTTTGCAAGATATTCGCAATTCTCCCGCTCCAAGCTCGAAAGAGTTACCGGCGTATCGATGTCATAAAAGGCGACCGCTCCTCGGGCGGTAGCGAGAACCCATTCACAGACCGCGATTCCTTCCGGAACATACGAGCCGACAATCACCGCGTGCGCCCGGTCCACCTCGTTTGCAAAGCGGCCCTGTAGCTCCTGCAGGCTGCGATAAAGCGCCACTTCCACCCCGGGCTGAGGTGAATAGTCCCGCTGGGTCTCGTACCAGGGAACATCCCGCTCCAGGAACAAGACCTGGTGTCCCCTCCGGACCAACTCCCGCAGCAAGCCGCGGTAGGTGGTGGCGTGCCCGTTCCCCCACGAGGAGGTAATGGAAAGACCGATGATGACGATATTCATGTCAATGTGCGGCTAGCGGTTCCCATCTCGTGGAAAACAGCGACTCCAGTTGATCGCAACGGTTTGCATAGGTGTGTTCGGAGAGAATGCGCTGGCGGGCCGCCTTGCCGATCGACGATGCTCTCCCGGCCGTGAGATGGCAGAGATGCTCTTCGACATCCCGGTGATCCCTCGCGACCAGGACTTCGAAATCGGGCTTGAGAAACAGGCCGATCCCCTCCCAAGCGTCGGTGATGATGCAGGCTCCTGCTCCAGCCGCTTCGAATACGCGTGTGGCCGGGGAAAACCCATACTGCGCCATGCTATCGCGGCTGATGTTGATCACGGCGGTCGCGCTTGCATTGAAAGCATTGTGGTCGGCGGTGGGCACATGGCCGACATACGTGACATTCGAAGTGAGGGGCTTATCCTCCCAGCCACTGCCTCCCAGCAGGAAGCGGCGATCCGGCATGCCAGCGGCTACCTGGAGGAAGAACTCTTCCACCCGGCGCTCGCGGTCGGGCAACCGGTTCCCTAGAAAGGAGAGATCTGCTTGGTACTTTGCCTGCGGTTCGACGGGATGGTGGGTCGTCGGATCCAGCGCGTTGTAGATCGGGACACACTGCCGGGCACCGAGGACTTCGTAGGCGGCGATGACAGGACTACCGCCACCATAGGTGAGGATGAAGTCATAGCGGCCGACCAGTTTCCGGAAGGGGTCCGAAGGGTCTTGCTCGAGACGATCGAGGGTGGCGGGTGCATCGACATCCCAGAAGATAACCCTGGTGTCATCCGACTGTAGCGCGAGGACCTCCTCCTCCAGCAGGGCATCATGGACCCCTACGCCGCTGGCCTTCACCACCAGGTCGGTGCCCCGGCACCTCTGCACCAGGCGGCGCACTTCATCGGCGGAGTCGGGAGAATAGACCACGACTTTCGCCCACGGGGGATCTTCGATGTCCCGGTGCTGCTGGCGCTCATAGGCATCGGGCTCGAAGAAAGTGATCCGGTGACCCCTGTCGGCAAGGGCGCGGACGATCCCGCGGTAGTAAGTGGCGGCTCCATTCCAATAAGAAGAGACGAGGCTCGATCCAAAGAAGGCGATGTTCAGAGGTTTCATGAGAGGATGTGGCGTGAAGGTTTCCGGCCATGACGGGAGCCGAGTTCGTCGTGAATCTGCAGAAGCTCATCCACGCGGTGGCTGCAGGTGTGGCGGCGACGGATGGTTTCGAGCCCGCGCGCCGATATTCGTTTGGCGCCTTCTTCATCGCCGATGATGCCCGAAAGCTTCTCCTTCATCTCCTGACCATTGGTGGCGAAAAGGAAGTCGTTTCCCGGCGAGAAGAGGTGTTCCGCGTCCTGCCAGGGCGCGCTGACGAGCGGGATGCCGCATGCCATTGCTTCAAAGGGCCTGATCGTCGGAATACCCGGCAGCGCTCTCACGTAGGCTTGCCGGGGGACGTGGACTGTCACGCGGTAGCGGGCGAAGACATAGGGGACTTGGAAATTGGGGAGCCAACCCTTGTATTCGATCCCCGCACGCCGGAGCGCGTGGAGCGCGTGCTCCGGGTACCGCACCCCGTACACACATGCTTTCAAACCGAGCTGCCTCACGGGCTCGATCAGGAACTCGTGTAGCTCGGCCTCGCGTTCGTCGTCGCCCCAGTTTCCGATCCAGACGAGATCACCATCGTTGCGGGGGATGTCAGGGAGCGGATGGAAGATCCGGGTATCCGCCGCCTCGTGCCACGTCCATGCCCGCTTAGCCAAGCGCTTTGAAAGGTAGAGATCCCGGAGCACCTCTCCGAAGGCGAGCACCCCATCGTATCCCGAAAGGTCATAGGCGGCCATTGCTCCCGGCTCCGTCACCATGCGGTGATGGGTGTCGTGAAAGAGCAGCGTGAAATCGTGATTCCGCCGGATCTCCCCCAACCGCGCCACCAATTCATGCCGGTTCCACTCATGGACGATCACCAGATCGGCATCTTTCACCGCGACCTCGGGATCGAAATCCTCGGAGCGATATACGTTCGCTTCAAGGTCGGGATATGCCTCATGGAACCGCTTGAGCGGGTCATCGCCGAACTGGTCGATCAGATTGAGGCGGCTCCAACTGTCCGAGGGCTCGAAGACGACGACATCGTGGCCGCGGCGAATGAGATCGCTCGCCACTCCGCGGAGAAAATGAGCGTTCCCATGGTTCCAATCGGACACCAGGGTATGGTAAAACATGACGATTTTCATGAGGCTGCGGCAAACCGGAGTTGATGGCTTTTGAGGATTCGATGATATAGATCGATGTAGGCGTCTTTCATCCGCCCGGCGGTGTAGAGCCCGGCGCGCCCGGATGCCAGGCGACCGAGGTCGCTGCGGACTTCCGGGTGACGGATCAGCTCGGTCAAAGCGGCCTGCCAAAGGCTGGGGTTCGAAGGCGGCACAAAAATAGCGGCTCCGTCCCAGAGTTCGCGCAGGCTGGGAATATCCGCCAGCACCAAAGCGCATCCGGCCTGAGCCGCTTCCAAGGCAGAGAGCCCGAAGGGTTCATATTTGGCCGGAAGAGTGTAGATGGCAGCGCGGGCATACCACCCGGCGAGGTCGGCCCCCGATAGCTTCCCTAGCAACTCCACGGAGTCGTAGTCGGAAGAGCGGGAGCACCCGGATTCACCGGCCAATAAGACAGGCCACGAAAGACCTTCCGCCGCCTTCGCGAGCACGCGGGTGTTCTTTGCTTCATCCCACAATCTGCCGGCGGAGAGGATGATAGGCTCCTTGTTGTCGCAGGTGGCAGAGGACATCTCCCGGCCATTCGCGATCACGCTGCTCGAGGGCAACTCGCCGTAGTGCCGCCGGAGGCTGTCCAGCATCGCATGGCTGGGTGCTACGATGTGATCGGCTGCCCGCAGTCCCGCGGCGACCTTCCGTGCATAGCGCGCCCACCCGCTGGGGGCGGGGCCTTCCTTCACGGCCTCCCACCATGAGAGGACACATGAATGGGCTACCACGAGGCAAGGCGCTTGCCACGGCAATGCGGCGTGGCAATAGCCGTTCAAATGGATCAAATCCGGCCTGTGATGTGCCTCGAGGGAAAGAAGCCATTCACCCGCCGCATCGACATCTGCCCATGGATCATCCATCCACTCCAGCCGGAAGTCTCCTGTCGTCAATTCAAGGTTCGGGATGGCTTGCGCCTCCGCTTGTTGGGCGGCATCGGGCGCGGGACCCATGGTGGCTAGAACCACCTCCGCCGGGGCCAGGGAGCGGGCAAGTTCCATTGCGTAGGTCCACACCCCTCCTACGGCGTCGGCCGTCATGAGCACCTTACGGAGAGGGGAAAGAGAGGGGCGGTCACTCATAGTGCAAGATCGCTTTCATGAAGTCGCCTTCGCGGCGATCGAGCATCGCCAGCGCATCGTTGACTCCTGCCAGGGTGTAACGGTGGGTGTATAGGACTTCGGGGCTGAATTCTCCCGAGGCCACCGCCTTCACGGCCGCCTCCATGCCCGCGATGTACCGGGCGGGGCTCCTCTCATGTGCATTGATCACGTCGATACCCCGCCAGTTCCATAGCTGCATGTTGACCTGCCGCAGCCCGTCCTGATGGTAACCCGCGATGATCAGCTTGCCGGCTTCTGCACAAATCTCCGATGCGAGGTCCAGGGGCTCTTGAAACCCCGTGGCCTCGATCACCCGCGGACAAAACTCTCCTTTGGTAATTTCTTTAACGCCCTCCACCGCCCGCCAGCGCTCATCCATCGAAAGTGTATGGATAGCGCCCATTTGCCGGGCGACGTCCAAGGCATGGGATCTCCGGGAAATCGCGATGACTTTTGTTCCCCGCCGGCTGGCTAGCTGGGTGAGGGCGGCACCGAGGAAGCCGGCCCCGACGATCGCCACCCACTGCCCCGGCCGAATATCCGCGCGAGTGAAGATGTTCATGGCGCACCCTATGGCTTCTCCGGGAAACACCATTCCGTCCAGTGCTGCGGGCAGGCGCACGGCGTGATCTTCCAGCGCGACGTCCACTTCCGCGAAGGCATTCTCCGAAAGTAGCGTCACCCGGTCTCCGATGCGGAAGCGCCTTGCCTCGGTGCCGTGCGCCTCGACGATCCCCCACGCTTCATGACCGGGCGAACCCGGAGCACGCGGGTAATCGAACCACGGCCTCCCCTGCCAAACCGGCAGGTTGGAGCCGCAAATGCCGCAGCCTTCGAGCCGCACCCTGATCTGACGCGGGCCAGGATCCGGGAGGTTGCGCCGCTGGATGCGGAACTTTCCGGGCGATTCCAATACGGCGCACTGAAATGATCCTGCCATGACCGGATTCAAGGATGCGCCAAAACTTTCTCGGCCTTGGGGGCGGGCTGACGGTTCTCCCTGAGCCAGTGGAAGAGCCGCTCGACTCCCTCTTTCACGCCCACCTTGGCCTCCCATCCCGTCGCGGTGTGGAAACGCCGCGTGTCCGAGACATAGTAGCGCTGGTCCGCAGTTCGCCACGGTGCGTGGCGCAGAAGCATCGGTTTGCCTTGGAGCCGCTCGATCCGCTCCGCCAGTTCCAGCAGGCTGATGGTATTGCCCGGCCCTCCTCCTATATTGAAGGGAACTCCCCGTGTGCGGTCGATATGGCGATGGGCGAGAACCATGGCCTCCACGAGATCTTCGACGAAAAGAATGTCCCGGACCTGCTTTCCATCCCCGTAGATCGTAACCGGCAGGTCTTGCAGTGCCTGCATGATGAAGTGGGCGATCCAGCCCTGGTCCTCGGTGCCGAACTGGTGAGGGCCGTAGATGCAACTCATCCGGAAGACGGTGGCGTTCATCCCGAAGGTCCGGGTGTAATCCAGGAAGTATTGGTCGGCCGCCCCTTTTGAGCAGCCATAGGGGCTGTGGAAGCTCACGCTCCTGCTCTCGTCCACACCGGAAGCCGCCGGCGAGCCCGCGGGAGCCAGATAGCGGGATGCCTCCTCGACCACGGTGACGTCCTTCAGGTCGCCATACACCTTGTTCGTCGAGGTGAAGAGGAGGGGCATCGAAGGATCGACAGCGCGGACGGCTTCCAAAAGGTTCAGGGTGCCGCGTGCATTGGTATCGAAATCGCCGATGGGATCTTCCAAGCTGGTGGTTACGGCTACCTGGGCTGCGAAGTGATAGACTGCCGAAGCGTCCTTGACGGCGCTGCGCAGGCGCGGGGCGTCGGCCACGTCGCCTTCGACCACCTTGACCGATCCGCCTGGGTGGCGCTTCAAAAGCGCAGCCAGGTTTTGCTCCACGCCCGAACGCGAGAGATTGTCATAGATCGTCACGGGCCGCCCGTCCCGTAGCAACCGCTCCGCGACATTGGTGCCTATAAAGCCGGCACCACCCGTGATGAGAACGGGGCGGCTCGCTGCAACATTCGCTTTCATACGGTCAACCCCCTTTCCATGAGCTCGGCGGAGGCATCGGGGACATCTCCCGGAAGAATTTGAGACTTTAGCCACGCGGAGAGTTCCGCCAGCCCCCGATCAAGGTCCATCTGTGGCTCGTAGCCGAGCAGGCGGCGAGCCTTGGAAATGTCGGCAAAGCAATGCCTGATGTCGCCCGCCCGGTAGCGGCCGGTGATCCTGGGCTGGATGTCGGTGCCCACCACCCGCGCCAGCCGCTCCGCGATCTGACGGATGGTGACCTGCTTGCCACTTCCTATGTTGAATACCTCGCCTGCCGCGCCATCGCATTCAAGGGCCAGCAAGCAAGCGCGTGCCACGTCGCTGACGTGTACGAAATCGCGGCACTGCTCGCCGTCCTCGAAGATCTCCGGCTGCCTGCCCCGTAGCAGTTGGGAGGAGAAGATCGCAAGAACGCCCGTATAGGGATTCGAGAGAGCCTGCCGGGTCCCATATACATTGAAAAAGCGGAGAGCCACCGTCGGGATCCCGTAGGTTCGTCCCGTGATCAGGCACATGCGCTCCTGATCAAATTTTGATAAAGCATAGATAGAAGAAAGAGCAGGCCTCTTTGATTCGGGCGTCGGGATCGGCTGAAGCTTGCACCCGTCATCGCCACGAAGTTCCCATTGCTTTTCCTTAAGCTGGCCGAGACCCCGCTCCACTCCTTCCACGATCTCGCCATTCGTATTCCGGTACAAGCCTTCGCCATACAAGCTCATGCTCGAGGCCACTACGAGCCGCGAGACCGGGTTGCGCATCAGTTCCTCCATCAGGATCGCGGTGCCGATGTTGTTGGTAGAAGTATAGTCGGCGATCTCATACATGCTTTGCCCCACCCCCACCTTCGCGGCGAAGTGAATGACGGCATCCACTCCTGCCAGGGCGGAGCGGACCGCAGCCCTGTCGCAGATGTCTCCCCGGTGGAACTCGACGTCCGGATGGAGATAAGGCGGGCGCCTGCATTCCTCCCCATGTACCTGCGGTGAAAGCACGTCCAGACAGCGCACCCGGAATGAATTTGTTAGGAGGAGATCGGCAAAATGGGAGCCGATGAACCCGCCGCCGCCGGTAATCAATATGGTCTTCATTCAGTAGCGCATCTCTAGCGGAAATGGTGCCACGGGGCTCATTCGCCAATGCTGGGGGATCCTCCTCGTGCTGCTGATTCTAACGGTGATGCAGAAGGCAAAGCCTCGGTGCAAAAAGCAAACGGTGTTAGATCCCTGGAGGCTGAATGTCATGGCGGTCGGAGGAAAGACGAAGGCATCTCCGCTTGCAGGGCCTCCTTGCCACCTATGATCCGCGCTTGGCCTCGTGCTCCGCGTTGCTCCGCTCCACTGCGTCCATCACCTTCTCCGGGCTGACGTCCTGCATGAGTTCAACTAGCTCCTCGTCATCGGTTGATACGCCGGTCTTTCGTGCGATCGCCGCGGCTAGACGGAGGAGCCGGGTCGTTTCTCGCTCCGCCAGGAGGCTGATATGGAGGTTGAGATCCGCACGGCGGTCGGCCGCCTGCTGCATCCGGTTCTGCGTGATGAGGATGAAGGTGGAGAGGAAGATGGCTTCGACCGATGCGAACATCGCGAGAAGCACGAGCGAGGGATCGAAACGGGGCAGGGGCGTCTTACCGGTGCTTGCCAGAATCCAGGTTCCGAAGAGGACCAGATGGAGGCACACGAAGGCCATGCTGCCGACGAAGCCCGTGATCCTGTCGGCGATCACTTGTGACAAGGGTTCCCGCTCTTTCCTGACGCGACGACGCTCCAGCAGGGCTTCGATATTATTAGCGACGACCTGTGAAAAGCCGTCATCGGGCTCTCGTTGTCCTGGTAATTTCATTGGAGCGGCACGTCCAGCCTACCTGCTTCGCCGTCCAGGGGGGCTGAAGGTTGCAGGAAGAAGTTCCTCCATGATTCCGACCCGACACTTGATTGAGCGGCGGCTCCCAAACCACGTTGATGCCCATAATCCCGGGAGCCGCCGCATTTCGGGGGGATCTGTTCGGATGCGGTGGCTTCTAGCAGGAAGCCTGCCGGTCCGGCTATCCGGACAGGTCTTCAAGGATACAAGGAATGCGATGAATCACCCCTTTCTCCTACTGTGCAATATGCGCCCGGGCCTGAGGTTCCCGTACGCAAATGGCAATGGCTGGAGGCTGCTTTCTCGCTATCAAACTCGCCAAAGTCTCCAGCGGCTTTTTTGCTTCAAAGGGGCCCTCTGAGCAGCCAGGCCGCGACCGCGGTAGCAAAGGCGAGAGCCCATACGCAACCGGTCGCCACTGGATCGGACAAATGGACCGGCATGCGCCCGGACCGGATCAGATACCGGTGGAGTGCGGTCGTGAGTGCTGCGCCCGAGGCACACCACGCGAGGGCGAGTGCAAGGTGAAAAAAAGCGGGGATCATTCCCGGACCTATGCAGATCCTGCGCCCCGTCTTCTTCCGGGAGCGGGAAGGCCTTTCGCCTCGGAAAAAGCGGCGCTATTACGCGTTCGCGTAGCTGCACGATGCCCGCGCTGCCGATAGCTTGGTGTACGCAGGGCTTTGCCCTAAGGGCCCTGCGAAAGGAGACAGCTTTCCAGCAGGCTGTCTAGAAAGCGCAGTCGTATCTTGAGTGGAGCTGGTCCCGGGGCTTGTAGCCTCGGGACCGGCTCGCGCGCTCTCCCGGTCCGCTGATGGCCGAGCAAGGGATGCGCGACGATGGCCCGCCTCCTGCAAACTTGGGCACATGTCCGACTCAGGAGTGACCATTCCCTCGCGGCCGATGGGCGATTATCCGAGGCTCTGGCAAAAAGCGGCGAATCTGGCTGCGGCTCTTCATGCCGGCCAAGCATCCCACGATGGAGACACTCGGTACATCGCACATCCGGTGCGGGTTGCCCTCCTCGTGGCGTGTGAATTCCGATGCGGGGATCCCGAGGTGATTTCTGCCTCTCTGCTGCATGACTGCCTTGAAAAGACGGGCCTGGAGGCAACCTTGCTCCGGCGGGAGATGGGAAGCAGGGTGGCCGAGATGGTGGAAGCTTTGTCGAAAAACTGCGGAGGATCGGAAGCCGGCTATTGGAATCGTCTCACGGCCGCTCCTTGGGAAGTACGCCTGATCAAGATGGCGGACGCATTAGACCACATGGATTGTCTGCCCGAGGACCTGGAGCACAGGATCGAGGGCGGGAATCAAGCTCTGGCGTTGGCCTTTACCGAGGAAGAGCCCCTGCAGCGCGCGAAGCAATACCTCAAGCAGGCCTTGGAGCGAGCGAGCCTCCGGTCAAAGGCCGGAGCAGCGGGCGGTGATCGGGAGAGTTGAGGGCCGCCCGGCTTTGCTCGACCTCATTCTTCCTCTTCCTCGTCGGAGCTTCCGATGTCGTTGGCGGTCGAAGGATCGAAAAGATTCCGACGGCTTTCGTCGTGATTCTCGTCTCTCGACGGATCATCCCCGGCGGTTTTATCCTTCTTTTTGCTCGGGTCCTGGTTGGGATGATTCATGGCTCTGCTCCTTCCTATCGCAGGCTGGGTGCCAAGGCTGCTGCTCCCAGCGGTCCCGCCACTTCGCCACCCCTTCCTGCGGGACGAGCCGACGCCGCACGGTACAATTTTCCCGCTGTGGCCCCTTTCCCTCTCCGGCAGGGAAGATGACATACTTGTAGCCCACCGCTCTGCCTGCGCTCACCTCGAAGGAGAGCTCTACAAACCAGGTGTTTGAATTCACGCACTCCAGTTCGCGGGCCTTCTCCAGATTCCAAAAACCCAATTCCTCACAATCACCGGTCAAGGCCAAGCGATCGTTTGGCGCCGTGGGAGCCCCGTTGATCTGCACACGCACGACCACCTTGGCGGAGGGCGGGTCGGCCCGCAGCGTGAGGACGGTCGCCGATTCAGCCTCCAGCGTCAGGGATGCACTGCCATCCTTGATCGGGACCTCGCGCCCGCTGAGCAGGCAGGTATGGACTCCATCCGGAAAATCCAAGTCCGCAACCGTTAACTCCCGCTCGGCACCCTTGTTCAGGAAGACGAGGCAACGCGAGCCTCCATAGCGCCGGAGGTACACGTAGATATTCTCCTCGATCCAACGCGTCCAGTGGCCGCCGAGCTGGATGGCCTGGTTCTTCCGGCGCTCTTCCGCCAGGATGCCGATCAAGCGCGTGGCTTCGGTCTCTCCCCATTCCTTCATCATCGGACGGTTATAGGGGTCTTCCCCTCCATCCGTATCGTCGTGGAGATACTGCTCGCAGCCGTAGTAGATACAGGGAATGCCGCGCGAGGTCAGGAGCAGAACCAGAGCGAGCTCGAGCTGACGGTTCGATACTCCGAGTGATTGGAGCCTCGGCATGTCGTGGTTCTCAAAGAATGTCACGAGTTCGGAAGCGCCGGCGTAGTTGCCGTCCCGATCGAGGATCCTGCTCAGGGCGGTAAAACCGGCACCGTCGTTCCCGCTGAAACACCGGCGTATCTCCGCACAAAAGCCGAAGTCGAGAATGGTCATCCCCGATTTGTTGGCAAACTCCACCGACCTGAGATCTTCGGGATCGCTGTAGATCCACTCCCCGAACCGGAAGATGTTTGGATTCGCCGCGTCCACGTCGGCGCTCAGCTCCTGCCAGAACCAGAGCGGCATGTGCTTGACCGTATCGATCCGCAGCGCGTCCACTCCCTTGCCGATCCACAGGCGGATGGCATCCTTGATATAATTGCGGTAGCGGATGTTGTTTTCGTTGAAGGTGGCCAAGCCAGCCAGCTCGCAGTTCTGAACCTGCCACTCGTCGCTCCAGTCGGTGGTTTCGCCGTAGTGGTGATACCAGTGATCCGTGTCGTTGTCGAAGTCCGCCACTAGCTCCCCGTCGTCGTAGAGCTTGCCCTTCCCGAGAGACGTCTCGGGAGAACTATGGTTGCATACAATATCCAATACGAACTTCATTCCCTGCGCGTGCATCTCGGTGAGAAGCGTGTCGAAGACGGTATCATCCCGCGTGAACAAGCGCTTCTCGGAGGGGTGGTTCACCCAGCGGGGGTTGATCCGTTTGAAGTCGCTGGTCCAGTAGCCGTGGATCGGGGCGCGGGGCACGGCATCGTTCACCGTCATCGCCCGGACCTGCTCGAACAGCGGCGTAGTCCAGATCGACGAAATGCCGAACGACCTGAGGTAGCCGAGCTTGTCGATCACGCCTTGAAGATCGCCTCCCCAGTACTTGTGCCAGTCCTCCTGCGTCGCATCGAACATGTCATCATCCACCCGCTCCTTCCCGGGATTACCCGAGGCGAATCGATCGAGGACGAGAAAGTAAATGGTTTCCGCTCGAAACTCGATATCCGAACCGGAAAGAACCCCGAGATTCACGTCAATGGTTTCCATACAGTCGTAGGAGCAGGCTCTTCTCCGCGCGTTTCGCCGGCACTTGATATAGTCCCGAACGATGGGCCGGAGAACCTCTGTCCGTGGGAGCTCTTCGCAAATGTCATGCCGTGGTGTCGGAAAGACCACATCGTGAGTTGGTAGCCACTCTATAGTCGAATCAAAGGCGGAGCAGGGGAAGAGCCTTTGCATTCTGCAAACGGCGGATGCCGATTGCACGCACATGGGGATTGCGGAGCTCGCGCGCGCTCGGACCACGGGCGGGAGCTTCACTGGCGCCTCTCCTCCCTCCGCCTTCCCTCTTCCCTTGTTTTCCGGCCGGAACGGATGGAAGGGACACACCCGCTTTCACCCCGATTCCTTGGCACATCCCCTGCGAGAAGGAAGGGCGTCCGATGCCGAACCACAACCCATGCGATCTATGAAAAGGCGAGTGATTCTAAAAGGCGGAGCGGTGACTGCCCTGACAATGTCAATTAACATAGTCCATGCAAAGGACGATAATATGCTTGGGAAAATGAGCGGCGACGAGTTCAAGAAAATCAACGCCGATGCTGCCGCCGGCGTGAAAGCGCTAAAGCCGACAAGCGCGCCGCTGGAGGACAATGACAAGGACCTCCTGAATGAAATTGCTCTCGGGGGGATGATGCAGCTTCGAGCGAGCGAGCTGGCGCTTGAAAAGTGCGAGGCGAAGGACGTGCGGGTCATCGCCCAGGCCGAGGTGGACGAGCAGAAGGGCCTGTCGGCGAAGCTCGAGGAAATCGCTGCTGCGAAAGGAGCCGCGCTTCCCAAGGAGCTCGACAAACGCGGGCAGAAATTCCTCGCCGACCTGAAGGAAGATAAGGGGGAGTTCGATAAGAAGTACTTGGAGGAAAGCGGTGTGAAGG
>CBIHMP010000044.1:0-18288 GCA_966211015.1 uncultured Luteolibacter sp.
GACTCGAAGGTGATCCTGATGACGCCGCAGGGTAAGGTCTTCAAACAGGCGATCGCGCGCGAGCTGTCGGAAGAGAAGCACCTGATCCTGCTCTGCGGCCACTACGAGGGCGTGGACCACCGGGTGATCGAGGAACTGGTCGATCTGGAGCTTTCCATCGGCGACTACGTGCTCACGAACGGGGCCATCGCCGCGGCGGTGGTGACGGATGCGCTCGTGCGCCTCTTGCCCGGAGCGCTCGGCGACGAGAGATCGCATCAGGATGAGTCCTTCTCCGATCCGGCGCTTCTGGAAGCGCCCGCCTACACGCGGCCGATCGATTTCCGCGGCATGAAGGTTCCGGAGGTCCTGATCTCCGGCCATCACGCGAAGATCGAAACCTGGAAAAAGGAAAAGGCGCTGGAGCGAACGCGGGAGAACCGCCCGGATCTCCTGGGCGAATGAATTTCCGGGCGTGCGCGCACTCCGCTTGACTCGCTGCCTTCCCCTGCGTCCCCTGTGACAAGCGGATGCCTGCCGATGCGCGATCTCTCCTTTTGCAATGGCTGCTCCCGGCGGTGGCCGGGCTCGGCACGGGGATTTGCGTGATGGCACCGGGAGGAAACGGGGCCGCCGGCAAAACGCAACCCGCGCCGCCGCTGCGCCCGGACGCCGTGAAGCTCCCGGAGGATCCGGTGGTGATCCGCTTGGCGGCACTCGCAGGGAGAACCGGGGATGCGCAAGTGGTGATCGAAGCGATGCTCGCGGCCGGAGCCGGAGATCCCGATCTCGCGGAATGGCTGGCTCCGGTTTTGATCGCGGATCCGGCGTGGCTGGAGAGATTCATCCCGAGCGTCCCGGGGGAACGACAGGTCGATTTGGCAAGGGCGGCGCTCTGGACCATGAGCGAACTCTCGCCGGACTCCGTGTGGGAACTGATCCGATCCTCACCTTTCGCCGCGGAGGCGGCGCGGGCCGCGGGAAGAGGCGAACACGAGGGACTGGACGTGATCAGCACGTGCAAGGACTCTCCGCTCGCTGCCGAAATTCTTTTCGATCCGGCAAACGGATTTTCGAACGAGGAAATTGCGGGCTATTTCCGCTGGGGGTCGGGGAGCGTGCCGAACTGCCGTCGCATCCTGGAGGAATGGGCCGCGGGACGCTGGGAAGGCGCATCGCCGGAATGCGTCCGCTCGGCATGGCTGTCCCTCCGGCGGGAGGACAGGGAGGTCTTGCAGGAATTCGAGGAATCGGTCCCCGCGCCTTTGCAGGAGGAGACGCGGCGTTTCGAGGCTCTGGCGCAACTGATGCAGCCGGACGGGGAGATCGCGGGAAACCCGCCCGCGAGCGAGTTGAGGATTCTGGATGCACAAGAATTGGCGGAATTCACGGAAAACCGCGCCGAGGCCGCACGACCCCTGCCCCTCGCAACGCTGGCGGCACTACCGCAGGAATTGCGCGGGCAGGCTCTGGAGAACTATTTCAACCATCTCTTCCCCTTCCAGACGGACCGGGCGAAGGAGGCCGTCGGCTCCTTGGACCAACTCGCCCTCACCCGGGCGGAGAAGCAAACCCTGCTGGAAGCCGCCGCTCACCGGATCTGGAATACCGAAGGCGACCACGAAACCGTCTTGCAATGGATGGCGCGCATGCCGGACCGGAAGGCGCGGGCGACCGCGGAAAGGAACCTCCTGGAAGAACTGGCGAAGTATGATCCCGAGGGTGCCTTGGCATTCGCGAAGACGATGCCGGAAGGGGCGCTGCGCGAGGAAATCGAGGAGCTCGCGATTGGAAATTTGCCATGAAGCCCCGCGAACTCCACCTGCCCCTCGCCGTCTTCGCGACCTCGCTCGTGGCGACGGTAGCCGCGATGAAATACACGGCCCCGCGTGCCGGAGACCTTCCGCGTGTGACCATGGCTGATTCTCCATCGGGAGGCGATCACCGCGAGGACAGCTCTTTCTCCGAGGTCCGGGCCTTTCTCCGCACGGGGGATATCGGAGGGGCCACGGCGAGCCTCGGGCGTTTGGGCGAGCGGGATCCCATGGCGTTCTTTGAACTCCTGGCGAAGCTGCCGGGAATGCCGGGGATGGACGACCTCATCCGTCATGCCGCTGCCCGCCTTCCGTGGAAGGAGCCTGCGGTTGCCGATCTGCTCAACCGCATCGGTCCGCACGACTGGCGCGATCTCGCGTGGGAAGCGTACACCGCGGCGCGGGTGGGTCTCCGGCCTGACGAGGAAGTTTTCGAGGTAGGCGGCCAGGCACGTTCCCACACGTTCCTCAGCGGCACCCGGACCTTGATGGAAGACGCGGCGGAAAAACGCCCCGACAGCTTCCTCGCATTTCTCAACCGCAAGGGTGGCACTTCGATCCGGGAGGAATTTTTCAAGATGCTGATGAAGCATCATCCGGAACGCGCGGGGGAACTCTACCGGGCGATCCCGGACGGCAGCCCGGGATGCAACGACGACCGGCGCTACATCCTGCAGGCGCGCGTCCAAGGCCTTCCCACCGCCGAAAACCTGCAGGCGGTGTGGGACGAGCTCGGAAACCGCGGGAGCTACTCGTCCGATCTCGCGCCTGCCCTGGCCTCGCACGCCTATCTGGGAGCGACGCCCGCCGAACGGGAGAAGGTGCTGGATCTGATTGCCGCACAAGCGCCCCTGGCGCGGAACCGGATGCTTGCAGCCCTGATCTTCCAGCGGGAGGAGCCGGTGTCGGCCGGCGAATTTAGCCGGCTCGCGGGCATCTATACTTCGGCGGCACTTCAACGCGAGGCCTTGGAAATCTGGCTGAGCAGCGGGCCGGATCCGGGCGAGGATGATTGGCTCGAAAAGTTGCCCAGCGAGAAGCTTCGGAATCATGCGCGGGCCTTGCTCGGCGGACGCTAGCAGTGGAAGAGATCCGGATTTCCGGGGCTGCAGATGCAGGAGCGGATGCACTTTGCACAGGTGGAAGAAAATCGATCGGATTTAGTTAAGAGTGATTAATTATCCCTTTCCTTTGAGTAATCGAGTGGTAAGCGTCCGCTGAAATCCGGACTCACTTTTACATGAAGCGTATCCACATTACTCCACTCTGGATGAGCCTCGCGGTGGCGATCACCCCGATCCTTCACGCGAACGAAGACCCCAAGGGTCAACAGCCTGCGGCCACCCCCGCAGATGCGAAAAAAGCCGCGGACATCGCGGTCCCGACCGACGCTTTGGCAGGCCTGCAGCGGCAGTTCGAAACGATGAACAAGGCGATCATCGAAGCCCGCACGGAAGCGGCCGGGGTGACCGGCGAACGCGACGCCGCGCGCAAGGAAGCGCAGGCGGTGCGCGAGGCGAAGCAACAGCTTGAGGCACAACTGGCAGGGCTCAAGAAGCAGCTCGAGGCCTCGAATCACGAAGTCTGGCAATGGAAGGACAAGGCCACGGTACTGGAGAAGAAGCTCGGTGCCGGGGAGGAGGCATTCCGCAGCCTGGCGACCTTCCGCGACCAGATGGACTCCGCCATGAAAGAGTTCGCGGTGTTGAAGAACGGCTTGGCCGAGGTGCGTGGCGAACTCCAGGCGCCGGCCGAACGCGTCGCGCTGAAAAAGCAACTGGCCGAGGCGAATGCCGCGAAAGACCAGATCGCGAAGAAGCTGGGTGACGAAGCGAAGGCGCATGCGGAAAGCAAGCGGCAGCTCGTCGCCAGCGTGACCTTCGGCAAGGATCTCAAGAAGGCCTTTGAAGACTTCAAGGCGAGCGCCAAGGTCCAATTCGAGGCACTCGCCAAAGCCAGGGAAGAACGGGACGCCATGGCGAAGGATCTGGGGGCTGCCAAGGAGCAGCTTTCCGCGGCAACGAAGGAAGCCGCGGGGCTCAAGGAGGGCAAGGTGACCGTTGAAAGGGAACTCCATACCGCCCGCACCGAGCTGACGGCCACGCGGGAAACGCTGGCGATGCTCCAGAAAGAGTCGGCCCAACTCCGCTCCACGCTCCAGCCCCTCTCTGCGGAGATCCAGGCGGCGAAGGACCAAGCTGCCAAGGCCACGGCGGCGATCCAGGGAGCCTCCGCCGCCCGTGATCGCGCGGAGCAAGATCGGGCGCAGATGGAGGCGCAGTTGAAAGAAGCAAGCGGCCAGCTTGCCAATGCGCTCGCCGCCCAGAACGGCCTCAAGGAGCAGGTAGCCAGCAAGAGCACCGAGATCGAAAGCTTGCGCAAGAAGGTCGAGGAGATGGAGGCGAAGACCGCCAGCCGGCAACCCCCGGTAGAAGAGAGCCGGGAAAGCGCGTCCCGCTAAACGGCAAGGATTTCCTCAAGGCCGGGGCCATTGCGGCTCCGGCCTTTTTCGTGTCCGTTCGCCGGGTCCAAGCCGGGAAACGCAGAACGGCTCCTCTTTCGGGTGAGTTGCGCACTCCTCCCGTCTCCACCACAGTGCCCTGCTGCAACCGCACCTGTGATGGTAAAATTCCCCGATGCCGACGGTTCCCTTGTCACCCATTTCGGCGACAGTCCCCCAAAAAAGCCGGGGTTTACGATGACCGCGAAAGCGGAGTATGATGAAAGAAGGCACTGCGCTGCCGTATGTTGAGCCCAGCGATGCGTCTTACCCTGCTCATCCTTGCTTCTAGCATCCCGAATCTCCGTGCGGAGGAGCCGGTCGATTTCAATCGCGACATCCGGCCGCTCCTCAACAAAAACTGCACGACCTGCCACGGCGGGGTAAAACAGGCGGGCGAGGTGTCATTCATCTTCCGCGAGGAAGCCTTGGGGAAAGGCGAATCCGGCAAGTCCGTGGTGGTGCCCGGCAACCCGGCTGCCTCCGAGATGATCCGGCGGATCAAAAGCAGCGATCCGGACGAAAAGATGCCCCCGCCCGAGGAGCATCCGCACGGGCTGGAAGAAAACCAGATCGCCCTGCTGGAACGCTGGATCAAGGAAGGGGCGAAGTGGGGCGAGCACTGGTCCTTTCAGAAGCCGGAGGAGCCGCCCGTGCCCGCATTGAGAAATCCGGCCTGGCCCAAGGTCGAGCTGGACCGCCACGTGCTGGCGAACCTGGAGGCGGAGAAGCTCGCGCCATCCCCGGAGGCTTCGGCCGCCGAGTGGTTCAGGCGCGTTTCCCTCGATCTCACCGGGCTGCCGCCCTTGCCCGAGGAGTGGTCGGCATTCCGCACGGCCGTGGCCGCCGATCCGCAGGCGGCGATGGAGGCCGCCGTGGACCGGCTGCTGGCCTCGCCGCAGTACGGCGAGCGCTGGGCCGCGATGTGGCTGGACCTCGCCCGCTATTCCGACACGACCGGCTTCGAGAAGGATCCGCACCGCGACATCTGGCCGTACCGGGACTGGGTGATCCGCGCGTTCAATGCCGACCTGCCATTCGACACTTTCACGGTGAAACAGCTGGCGGGCGACCTGATCGAAAACCCGGAACCGGGCGATCTGATCGCAACCGGCTTCCACCGGAACACCCAGAACAACACCGAGGGCGGCACCGATGACGAGGAGTATCGTCTCGCCGCGGTGATGGACCGGGTCAACACCACATGGACCGCGTGGAATGCGACGACCTTCGGGTGCATCCAGTGCCACTCGCACCCCTACGATCCCTTTCCGCACGAGGACTACTACAAGTTCATGGCCTTCTTCAACAACACGGAGGACGTCGATCTGAACAACGAGTACCCGCGCACGAAAGTGACCGACAATCCGGCGGCTCAGTCGGAATCAGTAAAGCTGGAGAAGGAGCTCCGGGCGCTGCGGGATACGATCAACTCCGAAGGCCTCGCCGTCGCCGGGATGCTGGAAGGATGGCAAACCTTCAAGGCCACCGCCGCGAAATCCAGCGGGCCCGAGGGCCAGCTGGTGCAGCAGTCGGACGGCATCATCCTGGCATCCGGCACCAATCCCACGGGTGCCGTTTATACGCTCACGGGTGCGGCCATGCCCTTCGCGGCGCTGCAACTCGACATCCTGCCGAAGGACGACGACCCGAAAACCTGGGCGGAACGTGCAGCGATGATTTCCAAGCTGGAGGCGGATCTCGTGAAAGCCGACGGCAGCAGGCAGCCCGTGGCCTTCAAGGAGGTGATCGCCGATTTCATCGCCGGACCCTTCGATCCCAACGAAGCGATCCGCAACGGCACTCCCGGTTTCGGGGATTTCCCTATGCTGCGGGGCCCGCGCCGCGGGTGGTTCGTGCCGGAGCAGCCGGTCATCGCCGCGGCGGGAGATCAACTCGAGATCCGCCTGCTCCACGGGGCCGTGTGCAACGGCGACAACCAGTCCTGCGTGCTGAACCGTTTCAAGGTATCGCTGACGGAGGATGCCCGCTTGTCGGATTTCATCCGGTCCCCGGAAAGAGCCGCCCGCTGGCTTGAACACGGATCGCGCAAACAACAATACGATGCGATCCCCGGGAAAGGCATCCCCGTGATGCAGGAGCGCCTGCCCGCCGCCACCCGGGACACGCGGGTCTTCATCCGCGGCAACAGGCTGACCCGCGATCAACCGGTGAAGCCGGGAATTCCTGCGATCACCGGCCCGCCGGAGAAAAAGGAGAACCTGACGCGGCTGGACATGGCGCAGTGGCTGGTGAGCGAGCGGAATCCGCTGGCAGCGCGGGTGCTGGCAAACCGCCTGTGGGCGGAGCTCTTCGGCACGGGCATCGTGGAAACGCAGGAGGATTTCGGGAGCTCGGGCTTGCCGCCCGCGAATCAAGCTCTGCTGGATCACCTCGCGCTGCGGCTTCAAAGGCATCACCGTTGGCACATCAAGCCTTTCCTCCGCGAGCTCGTCCTGTCGGCTTCGTACCGGCAGACGTCGAAGGCATCGCGGGAGCTGGTGGCCCGCGACCCGAAGAATCAGCTCGTCGCGCGGGGCCCGCGCCTGCGCCTCACGGCGGAGATGGTGCGGGACCAGGGCCTCGTCCTCTCCGGCCTGCTGTCCCGGAAGCAATTCGGGCCGCCTGTCTTCCCGCCGCAACCCGAAGGGATCTGGAAATCGGTGTACAACGGCGAGAAATGGAATACCTCGCAGGGAGAAGACCGCTACCGCCGCGGAATTTACACCTACTCGAAACGAACCAGCGGGTATCCCGCCTTCCTGACCTTCGACGCGCCTACCCGCGACCTCTGCTCGGCCCGCCGCATTTCCACCAACACGCCGCTGCAGGCGCTGGTGACGCTGAACGACCCTGCTTTCATGGAGTTCGCGCAGGCCTTCGCGAAGCGGATGACGGGAACGACGGCAAGCGAGCGGATAGCGGCGGGCTACAGGCTGATCACGCTGCAAGATGCACCCGCCGCCGTGGTGAGCTCGCTTTCCAAGCTTCACGCGGATGCAAAGGCCGACTATGAGAAAGCACCCGCCGAGTCTGCCAAGCTCGCGGCCACGCCCGATGAGGCGGCGATGGTGCTGGTGGCAAACACGCTCCTGAATTCCGATATCGCACTGAACCGATGAAAAAGACATTCCTGTTCCTCGCGGCCGCGTGCGGCCTCCTGCACGCCGGCGAAACCGGGTTGACGACGGTATATCAGCCCTTGGAAGCCTCAGACGCCGGCAAGCCCCGGATCCTAGCTGTCACCTGCAAGGATCATTACGCCAGCTCGGGTCTGTCGAAGGCCGGTCTGATCACCCTCGCCAATCGTGCTCCGACCAACAGCCCGGACGGGGCTAGCGACATCAATCTGGCCTCCCGCGCCGGAATCAAGATGAGCCACGACGGCACGACTGGCAAAGACCCCGTCCTTTCCATCGATTGTCGCGCCGCGAAGCCCGAGGTAAGCGGAATCGGTCTGGCGGAGATTTTCCGGGCCTCGCTCGAGTGCCTGCGCCGCGCCTATGCCGGAACATTCGCCGATGCCGAGCTGGAGTTCTTGATTCCTGCAGACATGCCGGAACTGGAGAAGATCGCCGGGGAGTTCGAGAAGCACGACAAAGCCAAACCCTTCTTCCCGGCCGGGCCATGAACCTCTTTCAGCAGCTCCGCTACGAGCGCGCCCAGCACCTCACCCGGCGGCATTTCCTGAAGAACTGCTCGCTCGGCCTGGGCGGCATGTGGTTCGCCACCCAAGGCGATGCGGCACCCCTTCCCAAGGATCCCGCCAATCCCCTGCTTCCCGACCTGTCGCACTTCGCGCCTAAGGCGAAGCGGGTGATCTACCTGCACATGGCCGGGTCGCCGAGCCAACTGGAGCTTTTCGACTACAAGCCGGAGCTGGCGAAACTGGATGGCAAGGAGTGCCCGAAGGAATTCTTGGAAGGCAAGCAGTTCGCCTTCATCCAAGGCGTTCCGAAGATGCTCGGCTCGCAATTTCCCTTCCATCAGGCGGGGCAAAGCGGGCAATGGATTTCCGACCGGCTGCCGCACTTCGAGCAGGTGATCGACGAAGTGTGCTTCATCAAGTCGATGTGGACGGACCAGTTCAACCACGGCCCCGCGCAGCTCCTGCTGCATACGGGTAGCCAGCTTCTCGGCTCGCCTTCGATCGGCGCGTGGACCACCTACGGGCTCGGCTCGGAGAACGCGAACTTGCCCGGCTTCATCGTCCTGACCTCCGGCGGCAATAATCCTGACGCGGGAAAATCGGTGTGGGGCTCCGGCTACCTGCCGAGCGTGTATCAAGGCGTGCAGTGCCGCTCGCGCGGCGAGCCGGTGCTCTATCTCTCGAACCCCGACGGGGTATCGCGCGCGCTCCGCCGGCGCACCCTCGATGCCCTCAACGATCTCAACCAGCACGTCGCCGCCGAGGTGGGGGACCCGGAAACCGTCACGCGCATCGCCCAGTACGAGATGGCATTCCGGATGCAGATCCACGCTACGGACGCCTTCGATCTCAAGCAGGAGCCGGAAAACATTCATGCCCTCTATGGCACCCGGCCGGGCGAGGAATCCTTCGCCAACAATTGCCTGCTTGCCCGCCGCCTGGCGGAGCGGGGCGTGCGTTTCATCCAGCTCTTCGATTGGGGTTGGGACTCCCATGGCACTGATGCCGGCACCGATCTCAAGCAAGGCTTCGTCAAGAAATGCGAGCAGATCGACCGGCCGATCGCCGCACTCCTCAAGGACCTGAAGCAGCGCGGACTGCTCGACGAAACACTTGTCATCTGGAGCGGCGAATTCGGCCGCACGCCCATGCGCGAGAACCGCGGCGGCGTGGAGATGCCCTTCATCGGCCGCGATCACAGCCCCGGTGCCTATACGCTGTGGATGGCGGGCGGCGGCGTGAAGCCCGGTTTCACCTACGGCGAGACCGACCCGGTCGGCTACGCGGCCGCGATCGACAAGGTGAGCGCGCACGATTTTCACGCCACGCTGATGACCCTGCTGGGCTACGATCACAAGAGGCTGACCTATCCCTTCCAAGGGCTGGAACAGCGTCTTTCGAACGTGACCAAGCCGTCGCGGATCGTGACAGAGGTGATCGCCTGACAACCCTACTCTCCGTGGAGGTGGCGGATCGCCTCGCGGATGGCGGGCATCAGGAGCGGCAGGCATTCGCCGATGGCCTTGGGATTGCCGGGAAGATTCACGATGAGCGTGGTCCCGCGGGTTCCGGCGGTGGAGCGCGAAAGAATCGCAGTGGGCACTTTCGCGAAGCTCTGCACCCGCATGATCTCCCCGAATCCCGGTAGCTCGCGGTCCAGCACGGCGCGGGTAGCCTCCGGGGTGACATCGCGCGGAGCCGGACCGGTGCCACCCGTGGTGAGGATGAGATCGCATTTCTCCTCGTCCGCCAGGCGGCGCAGGAGGGCCTCGATCCCGGCCCCGTCATCGGGCATCAGAAGACGCAGCCATTCGACGTCCTCGCCACCGTCAGCGCCGAAGACGCGCTCGATCTCCGGGCCGCTGCGGTCCTCGTAGATCCCGGCGCTGGCCCGGTCGCTCAAGGTGAGGCGCGCGACCTTCATTCCTTGATCTTTTCGATGACCTTGATCCCGCCGATCACCATGCCTTTGTCCACGGCCTTGCACATGTCGTAGATGGTCAGCGCGGCCACGGACACGGCGACCAGCGCCTCCATTTCCACCCCGGTCTTCGCCGAGGTGCTGGAGGTCGCGCGGATCGCCACGCCCTCCCCGCCCACCTCGAAGTCAACGTCTACCTTGTCCAGCGGCAGGCCGTGGCAGAGCGGGATCAGCTCGTCGGTGCGCTTGGCCGCTTGAATTGCAGCGATGCGGGCCACCGTGAGCACATCGCCCTTCGGAAGCGCCTTGTCGCGCAGCGCCTGCACCGTGGCGGGCGCGCACCCGACGAAGCCCGTCGCCACCGCGAGGCGGCGTTGCACGGGTTTCGCGCCGACGTCCACCATGCGGGCGGTCCCTTCGGCGTCGAGATGGGAAAATTCGGGTGAGGACATCGTTCAGGTCAGGTGCGGCGGGCCGAGCAGCAGGGTCTTGGCGCGGTTGCCAGAAGGTGAGGATTCATCGACGAGGACCAGCGCATTGGCACCGGCCAGCGAGAAGGTGTCCCCGGAAGTGGACCACCGCAGTGGCGAGACGGCAAGAGCGCCGGCACGGGCATGGACGCGCGCCGGCCACCAGGTCTCCCGCGGATTCACCCGCAGCGCTTCGCCGCCCTCGATCTCCAGATCAAGAAGCATCCAGGAAGGCTCGCGCCCCGACAGGAGGTCCAGCGCCAGGCGGATCGCCACGTGGAAGCACACGAAGTGCGACACGGGGTTCCCCGGGATGACGAAGGCGGCTTGAGCCCCCCGGCTTGCAAAAGTGAGCGGCTTGCCGGGGCGCAGGTTCACCTTGTCGAAATGGATCGTGAAGCCGAGCCGTCGCAGCGCTTCCGAGCCGAAATCATAGTCCCCCACGCTGGCCCCGCCGGAAATCAGCAAAAGATCGCAGGGCGGGGTGCAGAGCTGGGCCAAAGCGGCCGGATCGTCCGGGCAACGGGACGAGGTGAAGGAAGCCGCAAGGTCGGCAAGCAAGGCGGCGAGCAAGGTGGTATTCGTGTCCCGGATCTTGCCATGCGGCGGGCTCTCCTCCGGCGGGACGATTTCCCCGCCCGTGGCAATGTGGCGGACGACGGGGAGTCCGACCACGTCGGGAGCCACCGCGCCGACCTGCGCCAGCATGGCCAGCTCCGGAGCGCCCAGCACCGCTCCCGCTGGCAGGATGACATCGCCGGGCCGGGCTTCGGAGCCTTCCGGCCGGATGAAAAGGGCATTTGGAAAAGCGGCGAAGTTCACGCGGTCTCCCTTCCGCTCCGCCTGTTCCTGCGGGATGACGCGCCCCCCGCCGGGAGGTAGCAAGGCCCCGGTGAAAACCCGCATCGCCTCGCCGGGTGCGAGCTTCCGGTCGGGATCCGCTCCGGCCTGGATTTCACCGGCCACTTGGAATTCGCCGGGCAAGGCGTCGCCTTGGATCACGTAGCCATCCATCGTTGCCCGATCTCCGGAGGGGTAGGCGGCATCCGCCAGCACCGGCGCGGCGAGGACCCGTCCCCGGGACGCCGCGAGCGCGACCGACGCGGAAGGCAGCGGACGGAGCACTCCGGCGATCATGCGGCGAGCCTCTTGGAGGGAAATCACGGGTTTCGGACTAGGAGCGGAGGGCGGCGGGCACAAGCGAATAGATGGCCGACATTCCGGTCGCGTTCGCGGTTCCCCGGAGCTATGGCTTCCGCCGATGTCCATCACGGTCCTCGCTTTCGCCCAGTCCCGGGACACCTTCGGCTTCTCCACGAAGGAAGTGCCGTGCCGTCCGGAAGACACGCCCCGCACGCTGCTTCTGGGCCTGCAGCAGGATGCAGACGTGCAGGACTGGCGCGTGGCGCTGGACTGCGAATTCGCGACCTGGGACACGCCGCTCGGCTCCGCGAAAGAGCTCGCCATCATTCCACCGGTTTCGGGAGGTTGAGCCCCATGTTGACCGAAATCCATTTCACCGCGGATCCCATCGTGATCCCGCCGCAAGAGATGCCTTCCCGGGAGATCGGAGCCGCGGTCGAATTCCGAGGCATCGTGCGCGAGCTGGAAGACGGCGATGCCTTGGCGGGGCTGTTCTACGAAGCCTACGAGCCGATGGCCCGGCGGGTGCTGGAGGGGCATCTGGCCGAGCTGGCGGCTCTCCATCCGTGCACGGCGGTCCATTTCATCCACCGCACCGGCTGGGTGCCGGTCGGCGAGGCTTCTCTCTTCATCCGGGTGTTAAGTTCCCACCGGAAGGAAGCGCTGGCGCTCCTCGGAGAGGCCATCGACCGCCTTAAGGCGGACGTGCCGATCTGGAAACTGACCCGGAGGCCGGAATGAGGAAAGCTTCCGGATCCTCCCCCATGGAAACAGGGCCGAAAGTTCTCTTTCCTTTGCCGATCGGCCTGCTGCGCCGGGTCTTGATGGCGCTTCTGCTATTCGTCGGCGGCACCGCGCCTTCGGCGGCCCATGTGGTGAAGCAGCTCTACGGCGAACTCGCCCAGGAAGGCGAGGGCTGGAAGCTGGAGATCCTTTTCGACGCGGGCTATGCCGACCCTGCGGGACGCAACGACGCGGCGACCCCTCAGCCCGCCCGCGAATGGCTGGTGAAACTGCCCCGCCCCGAGCAAGAGCGGCTCTGCGCGGAAGCAGAGAACTATCTGAGGGAGGCGCTTTCCTTCCGCTCATCCGGCAGCCCCTTGGGGTGGAAGATGTCTTTTCCCGATTTCGGGTCCGATCCGCCGGCATTCCCGTCCCTCCTGAACGAAGGGGCATACTTTCACGTACTCATCGAGCCGGTGACGCTTCCTTCCACGGGGGTGTCCATCGGCGTGGCCGCCGGAGACCATCCCGATCTGGTGGTGAAAATGCCGGGGGGAGAGCAGGAAGGAAATTACCTCACGGTGCCTCCGGGCGGGGAGGCGATCCTTCTCGCCGGCCCCGATCAGCTCGCGGAAGCTGGCCGGACTCCGGTGGCCGTGGCCTTCCGACAGGGGGTGCTGCACGTGATCCCGGAAGGCCTGGATCACATCCTTTTCGTGCTCGGCATTTTCCTGCTCCAACGGCGCTGGCAGCCCTTGCTGAAGCAATCGCTGGCCTTCACCGCCGCCCACACCATCACGCTCGGCCTTGCTTCCGCGGGCCACGTTGATATCCCCGGCTGGATTGTGGAGCCCGCGATCGCCCTCAGCATTACCGCGCTGGCGGTCGAAAATCTTTTCGTCACCGAGGCACGTCCGTGGCGCCTATGGCTGGTCTTCGCGTTCGGACTGGTCCACGGCCTCGGCTTCGCGGGGGTGCTATCAACGTGGATCCGCCCCGGCGAAGGCTTCCTTCCGACCCTCATCTCGGCCAATCTGGGCGTCGAGGTTGGCCAGGTGGTGGTGATTGCCGCGGCATGGCTCGCGACGATGGGATGGAGCCGTTCGAAGGCGTGGCCTCATTTCCGCCGCTGGGCCTGCGTGGCGCTGGCGCTCGCGGGGCTCTTCTGGTTCGCCGAGCGCACCGGGCTGCTTCACTCGTCCTCTTCCGGAGCCTCTTCCTCGCTCTCGCTCATCGAGGATTCGTCCCACTTGATCTCCACGCGCTTGCGTTTCCACGCCTTGGAAATGGCTTCCTGCATCTCCTCGTAGCTGCGACCGTCCAGCAGGACGTCGATCGCCTCCTGTCCACCCTTCCCGCTCCGCAGGGCTTGCAGGAATTTCTTCGCGCGGGCGGCATCGCCCTCCCCGTCCAGATGGAGGAAGTAGGTGGTGAGAATCAGGCCGAAGCCGTAATTGAAATTCGCGCGGGGGCCGGTGAAGTTGCCATAGCTCATCAGCATGAAGTCCTTCAGCGCGGGAGCCGAAATTTCCTCGCCGAGCGCACGACCGCGGGTGTCGTCCTTCCCGTAGCCGGTGGCGTAGGCGACGATGTCGTCGAAGTTCGACTTCACCTTGAAAAGTCCGGCACGGTAGGGCGTGGCGGTCACGTACTCGGCGATGCCCTCGCTGAACCACCCCATTGCCCCGCGCTGATAATACGGGCCGGGCGTGAGCTGGTGGGTGAGCTCGTGGACCAGCGTTCCGTTCGTCCGGTCGCGGTCCAGCATGTAGCCGCTGCCCACGGGACGCACGCCGAGACTGGTCAAGGGCACCATCACCGTGTTTTTGCCCGGCATGTACACGCCCGCGCTGGTGGGCGGACCGCCGGCACGCACGTACTCCTCCTTCGTCTCGAAAAGCAGGATCAGGAATTTCCCCTCCGTCTTCGCCCCGCCGGAAATGCCCAGCGGCAGGGCCCGGCAATAATTGTAGGTGGATTCGAACATCACCGCGAAGCCCTTCACCACCGATTGGGAGAGCCGGACATTGCAGACGAAGCGGTAATTCGTGCTCTCGTACACGAAGCGCTTGGTCTCCTTGTCCTCGGTCACGGTCTTGATCTGCGGGTCCTCGTCGAAGCGGACGCTCTGCGGCCACGGCGCATCGAAATTCGGCACTTCCTTCTCCGCCACCGGCCCGGGTACGGGCTCGATTTCCTTTTTCGGAGGAAGGGGCTGCTTTTCGGGCGGCGCATCCGGAACCGCCTTGCCGAGAAACTTCAGGTCCTCCGGAGAAAGCCGCGCCAAGGAGAGCTTCACGATCTGATTGTTCGCATCCAACTGCAACGTCACCTCGGTGTCGTCGGACGTCACGAGCGTGGCTTCGATCTTGCGCCCCTGCTTGTCGGTCCACGTCCGGGCCCACGCCGGACCGGATATGAGGACGGCCAAGACGGCTAGGGCGGGAAGACGGCGTAAGTAGGGTTTCACGGGACGGAGAGCGGGCTTCGCCGGAGGTGGCCGGATGAAAGGACCCGGGCCGTGAGATTTCTCCAAAAATGTTCGCGTATCAAGCAGAAGACTCCGGGACGGCAGCGGGTGCTTACCTCAGATATCTTCCCGCAGCTTGAGTGCGAACCCGAAAGTGACAATCGCGGACAAACCCGTGACGAAAGTGCCCTCTGCATGAGAAAGTGCCGTTAGGAATTCTGCGGGAAATGAGACTTGAAGCGGACACGCGCGCCGCCGATGGAGAGGCCGCCCGATGAATGCACCCGCCGCCCGGTCGCTCCACGATCTCGCCCTGCACGAGATCGAGGCGGAGCTGTCGGCGGGGGGAATAAATCCGCATCACGCGAAGGCACTCTGGCGCGCCGTGCAGCGTGAGGGGGAACTCGACCTCGCCAGGCGGGATTTCGCTCCGCCGCTCAAGCGCTGGATCGAAGACCACGTGGGGGAGGAAAAGGTTTTCTTTCTGGATGCCCCGCCGGTGGCGAGCGAGACGAATAGCAGCGACGGTCTGACCCGGAAATTCCTGCTGAAACACCGCGACGGCCAGATGACGGAGACCGTCCTGATGGGCTACGACGGCCGCCACACGGCCTGCGTGAGCACCCAGGCCGGCTGCGCGATGGGCTGCGTCTTTTGCGCCACCGGACAGATGGGCTTCGTCCGGCACCTGCGACCGGGGGAAATCGTCGCCCAAGTGCTGCATGCACGCCGCGTGCTGGAGGCGACCCAGCCGGGCCGGCGCCTGCGGAATCTGGTCCTGATGGGCATGGGCGAGCCCCTGCACAACTACGACTCCGTCATCCGCGCGCTCGGGATCATTTCGAACGTCCGCGGCATCGGCATCGGCCCCTCCCGGATTTCCATCAGCACGGTGGGGGTGGTGCCGGGCATCCTGCGGCTGGCGAAGGAGGGCCAGCCGTACCGGCTCGCCGTCAGCCTCCACGGCTCCACGGAGGAGGAGCGCTCGGCCCTAGTGCCCGCGAGCAAGAAATGGTCTCTCGCCGATCTCATCGAGGCCTGCCGCGAATACGGAGCCATCACCGGCAAACGGATCTTTTTCGAGTGGACGCTCATCGCGGGCAAAAACGACTCGCCGGAAACCGCGGCACGGCTGACGGCCCTGCTCCAAGGCATCGACGCCCACGTGAACCTGATCCCGCTCAATCCCACCGGCGGCTTCGCGGGGACCCCGGCGGCCGAGGCTGCGGGACAGGAATTCCAGCGGATCCTGCTGAGGGCGGGATTCCCCTGCACGTTCCGGCAGCGCCGCGGGATCGATGTGGCGGCCGGCTGCGGACAATTGAAAGCGGAAAAGGTGAAGGCGCCGGCCCGCCTTTGAAGGGTCGCATTGCCGCCGGAACGAGCCAATGTTCACGGGCATGCAGATGCGGGAAGCGGCGGAACGGGTTCTCTTCGCGGAGACGCTGGAGGAGAAGCTGGCTCTCTCCCCCAAGGCTCTCCGCGACGACACGCCCGGACCCGCGATCATGCTGCCCGACAAGCCGGGGCGGCCCCCTGAACTGCGGATTCATGCGAAGGGGGTGCGCGTTGAATTCCCGGGGATCCACCGCCTCGACGACGATCGCGAGCGCGGCGTGATGCTGCACTTCCTGGCGAACCACGAACTGCTCGCGGCGGAGCTGATGGCGCTCGTGCTGCTCAGATTTCCCGATGCGCCCGCGGAGTACCGGGCAGGGGTGTACGAGGCGATGCGGGAGGAGCAGATGCACACGCGCATGTATGTCCGCCGCATGCGCGAATGCGGGATCGAATTCGGCGAGCTGCCGGTGAACGATTACTTCTGGCGGATCATCGCGCCGATGGAGACGCCGCTTGATTTCGTGACCCGGCTCAACCTGACCTTCGAGCAAGCGAATCTGGATTTCTCGAAGCACTACGCCGCGCTGTTCCGCCAGGCCGGGGACAGCTCCACCGCGGCCGTGCTGGAGAAGATCTACCAGGACGAGATCGGCCACGTCGGGCACGGGGTGAAGTGGTTCCGGCGCTGGAAAGAGGGCGGCGGCAGCGATTGGGAAACCTACCGGAAATCCCTGACTTTTCCCCTCAGCCCCGCGCGTGCCAAAGGCCTCGCCCCCTTCAATGCCGAAGGCCGGCGGCTGGCGGGCATCGACGATGATTTCATCCGTCATCTGGAGATCTGTGATCAGTCGCGCGGCCGCACGCCGGTGGTCCACTGGTTCAACCCGAATGCGGAATCCCATGCGATGCCGGGGCGCTATCAGCCCGCCAAAACGGAAGTAGCCTTGGAGGAGGACCTTGAGATGCTGGTGATCGGCTGGTGCCGGAAGGACGACGTGGCGATCCTTCGCAAGCCGCCATCGCGGGAGCATCTCGCGGAGCTGAAACGCGCGGGCTTCGATCTGCCGGAGATGGTTTCCCCTGCCGACCTGCGCGGGCGCAAGCTCGGTGGGCTGAGGCCCTGGGCCTGGTCTCCCGATGCCAGCGCGCTGCTGGCGGAGTTCGCGGGGCAGATGTCGCGCCGCGTCCCGTGGAGGTGGCGCGAGGCCTTGCCCCGGGACTGGTTTTCCAAGGAGATTGGGATCGCGCTGGAGAGGCGCTTGGGCCTCGGCGGGGGGTGCGGGAAGATCTGCCGGAGCGTGGACGAGGCGATGGAGGCACTCCGTCCGCTCCTCGCGAGCGGACAGGCGCTGGCGAAGGCAGCCTACTCGCACGCCGGCCGCGGCCATAAGCGGATCAATCGGGAGAGCCCGGCGGAGCAGACCCGCAATTGGCTGAAGAACACCATCGCGAGCCACGGCTGCGTGGTGATCGAGCGGTGGCTGGAGCGGGTGACCGATTTTTCAGCGCTCTACGAAATGGATGCAAAAGGGAGCGCGGAACTGATCGGCCTCACGGTAATGGACAACGATCCTGCGGGGCGCTTCCAAGGCAGCCGCGTCTCGCCGAAATGGGCCAGCATGCTCGACCCGGAGGTCGCCGCTTTCCTGCATCGCGAGGCCCGCGTGATGGAGTGGTATCAGGAGAAAGTCCCCGCCGCTCTCGGGGACTTGTTGCCCGGCTATATCGGGCCGCTCGGCATCGATGCGATGGTGCACCGTCAGCCGGACGGATCGCTGGCCCTGAAGCACGTGGTGGAGCTCAACGTGCGGATGACCATGGGCCGGATCGCCTTGGAACTCATGAAGAAATCCGCGCCGAACCGGGCTTGCCGGCTGAAGATCCTGCGGAAGGAGCGGGCGGGTGATCCGGCAGCGCTGGGCGGCGGCACGCTTCGCGGCGGCAGCGTCCTCCTCAACGACCCCGCAAGCGCCCGCGAATTCCTCGCCCTCTGGGAGGTCTCGCCGGAGCGCGGAGGTTCCGGTCCGGCGGATGAGTGAGCTCAGAGCTCCACCCTGATCTCCCTGACCACGCGGAGCACACCCTCCATGGTGCGGGCGCCATTCGCCAACCACTCCCGGCCGAACTCCCCGAAGCCGAACGGCGTCGCCGCCGCGCAGAGGAGCGCAGCGAGGACGAGTTGGTTCGCGAGATAAATGATCACCAGCGAAAGGAAGGTGCCGTTTTCCTTCAGATCCGGCTGGTCACGCGGAATCATCCACAGCGTCCACAGCAGGTG
>CBIHMP010000045.1:0-18140 GCA_966211015.1 uncultured Luteolibacter sp.
ACCATTGGCTTCGTTGCGAAGGGCTGGCCGGGAGATTTACCGCCTTCAATGAAATAGCGGTCAAGAATGCGGCTGGCGACACGTGCGACGGGGAAGGCGGCCAAGGCGCGCCGCATGTGGCCGCCAGGATCGCCGGCCTGGAGGCGGCGGATTAGGATAAGATCGATTGCGGTGCCGGAAACGACGCCGAGTTGGCCAAGGGTGGAGACCGCGCGGGCTAGCTGCCAGTTGGAAATGCCAAGGCCCATGCCGCCCTGGATGATTCGGGGAACTTTCATGATGAGATTGTACGCCTGCTCTTAGCCAACGGCTCCGTGGTCGGCGGGACGGTCTGGTCGGCAATGTCGGGGCGCAGCTCACAGGAAAGCACCGGAGGACTTGCCTTGCCTCCGGCGGCCTCTGATTCTCCGCGCATTTCCTGTCAGCGGCGGGTCATCAAGATCCGCGCGGCATATCAGAGGTAATGCAGCGAACGGATCATCGGGCGGGCGTAAGGATGTAGGTGTCGCCGGATCTCTGCCGCGAGGGCTTGGGCGGCTCCATCACGCCGCCCCCTGCAAGTCATGAATACCTCCGCTTCCGAAAGCTCCATTTCCTACGTGCAGATTCCATGCGGCCGAGCCTCCGTCCGTGGCGAACTCGCCATCCCGAATGAGCCCCGCGGCCTCGTCGTCTTCGCGCACGCCACCCATGGCGGTTGGACGAACGCCCAAAATTGGCCGATTGCGTGGAAGCTTCATCAGAAAGGCTACGCGACGCTGCTACTGGACCTGCTGACGCCGGGGGAGGCTTCGCCGGAGGCTGTCAGAGGCCTTCTTTGTCTCGAAATACCTTACCTAACAAAACGGGTCGCCGCAGCGATCACCTGGGTGAAGTCGCAGGACCAGCTCGCGGATCTACCGGTCGCCTGTTTCGGCTCGGATGCCGGCGCTGCCGCAGCGCTAGGTGCTGCGGCGGCGATGCCGGCGATTCTCACCGTCGTCTGCCGGGCCGCCCGCACTGATCTGATCGCGGAGCCGGCGCGGCATGCGGATCTGCCGGTCCTGCTGGTGGCGGGCGAGAATGATCGCCGCACCCTGAGATCGAACCGCGAGTTTGCCGCCCACGCTCCCGCTGCCCGACGCGTGAAGGTCATCAAAGGCGCGACGCATCGTTTCACGGAAAGGGGCAGCTTGTACGAAGTCGCCAACGTGACCACGGCATGGCTTGACGAGCGACTGCGGGACCGGCGGCTCGAACCTGAAAGCCTGTGGACTTGCTGTTGAGCGTTCGGCCTGCCCGCACGCATGCCCGCTGAGGGGTAAAGGCATCGTTGCGGCTGGCGGGCTCCTTATGAGATCGCTGCCCGCCGCCAGTGCAGGATATGCGCAGCATCTCGCATGCGGCGGTTAGAACCGATGCTCCTGATAGGACAGGATGCGTGTGTAATCAAATTGCATCCTATGAACATGACTCAAGCCATTCTCATGCCGCTCGCCCTTGCGTCCACCGCAGCCTTCGCGGGGACGGTTTCCAGCCAATCCTCCGGCGCCCTGACGACCACGGCGGTTGATACCGCGGGAGGCTTTGAGAACGCCCGCCGCCCGATCTCCAACCCCACGCTCTTCGATCTCGCGCTGCCCACGACGAATGTCCATGCGATCGCGATGTTCCAGCGCTTGCCGGGCTTCGTGAATACTACCGCGGGTCCGTTGCCAATGGGCGGCGACGTGCAGGTTTACGCGCTTCAGTTCGAGATCGCCCTGAGCGAACGCCTGTCAATCGTGGCCACCAAGGACGGCTACGTGAACATCGATGCAGGTACCCGGCCGTTGTGGTCCGACGAATCCGGCTTCGCCAATCTTGCCGGCGGCCTGAAGTATGCGTTCATCTACGATCCTGCTAGTAGCACGGCGTTAAGCGGCACGGTCACCTTCGAGTTGCCGACCGGAAATCACGACGTCTTTCAAGGCGAGGGGGACGGCGCGGTGAACTTGATCCTCTCCGGCTTGAAGATGTGGGATCGCTTCCAAGTCGCGGCCGGAGCAGGCGTGCATCTCCCCTTCGACGGGCAGATGGCCACCACGTCGTTCACCAGCGCCCACGCGAGCTACGAGACCTCCCGCTGGTTCATTCCTCTGGTGGAAGTCAACTGGCACCACGTGCTGGAGGCTGGCAGCGGCCGGCCGAGCTTCTTCAGCCAGGCCGGGGGTGGCGTGCCGGTGGTCGCTACATTCGAGGGCTCGGACCTGCTGAACTTCGGGGCCTCCAATGCTTCCCAGAACCGCGATTTCGTCACCGCCGCACTCGGGTTCCGCTCGCGGCTTACGGATCATTTGGATGCCGGCGCGGCGTATGAGATCCCGCTGACCAGCAAGGAAGACGGCATCATGGAGGACCGCATCACGCTCGACCTCTTGTGGCGTTTCTGAGGAAAGCCGGCAGCTCTACCCTTGTAAATTCCGCTGGCGCAATGCCCGCCCGGCCACCGGCTGGAGCGGGCTTTTTCATGAGGACGGCTTGCCATGGCCGACGAAAGCTCCGAAGTTTGCTCTCTTGAGCTGCCCTGCCGCGGACTCGTTCATGTTGATCAGGAGATCGTGTAGCGGGCAGGGATCACCCGTGCCGCAATAGCCGGGGCCGAAGGGGCAAGTGCTCGGGTCGCGGTGTCCCTCGAACTGGTCCACCACTTCAAAGAGGGTGATCGACTCCGGCTCACGTGCCAGCCGGTAACCGCCGCGCGGGCCCCGGGTGCCATGGACGAAACCCGCTTGGGAGAGCACGGTCAGGACCTTCGCTACCAGGGGCTGCGACAGGTTGCGCGACTCCGCGATCTGCTGGGAGCTAAGCTGTGTATCATCCGCATGGCACTCCGCCAGCGCGCTCATTGCCGCGACCGCGCACCCACTTGTTTTTCCGTAACCGAACATCAAGATTTCCTGTGACTTGCTTCGCCGCAAACGCCTTAGATCGCAATCTTCAAAAGTGGCGTGAAACGCATGATTTAAGAATCAGCTGCATCCCTGGCTGGTCCCGCACTGGGTACAGACGCCGCAAGCTCCGGCGCGGATCACCTTGTCCGAGCCACAGTTCGAGCAAGTGATGCCCATATAGGCGGTTCCCAGCGCGGCCCTGACCCGGTCCGCGCGAGCGGCGGCGGGAGTCTCGACACTCAGGTCCCGGACCGGGCGATTGATCGCGGCATGTTCCATCTCGGCAATTTCGGGAAGCGGCAGCTCCGTTTGACCGTGATGCGGAGAAGTGGCCTCGCGATACCCCTTGATGAATTCGCAGCCCATCCAGCGGAAGACGTAGTCCGTGATGCTGAAGGCGGTGCGGATGTCGGGGTTGTTGGTGTAGCCGCTCGGCTCGAAGCGTTGGTAAGCGAACTTGTTCACCAGTTCTTCCAGCGGTACGCCGTATTGCAGCGACAGCGAAGTCAGAGTTGCCACGGTGTCCATCAGCCCGCCGATGGTGCTGCCCTCCTTGGACATTTGGATGAAGATCTCGCCGGGCTGGCCATCCGGGTAGAAGCCGACGGTGAGGAAGCCCTTGTGGCCGGCGACTTCGAACTGATGGGTAAGCGACATGCGGGTGCCGTTTAGCGGCCGCCGGACCGGCGTTTCGAGCTGGCGGCGGAGCTCCTGGTTTTCCCGGAGCAAGTCCGCGAGTGCCGTGCCCGGCGTGTCGTCGCCCGTTCCGGAGCTTTTCCTGGTATTGAGCGGGGCACTGCGCTTCGAGCCGTCCCGGTAGATTGCCACCGCCTTCAGGCCGAGCTGCCATGCCTCCACATAGGCCTGCATGATGTCCTCCACCGTCGCGCTTTCGGGCAAGTTAACCGTCTTCGAAATCGCCCCGCTAAGGAAGGGCTGGGCGGCGGCCATCATCTTCAGATGACCCCGGTAGTGCAGGCTGCGGGTCCCGTGATGGGCTTTGAAGGCGCAATCGAAGACCGGCAGGTGCTCCTCTTTCAAGCCACTTCTAACAATCACACCGCTGTCGGGATCGGTGATGTCTTCGATCGTGTCCCACTTTTCGATGTGGGCGAGAATGCCGGCGACCTCATCGTCCCCGTAGCCGAGGCGCCTCAACGCCGGCGTGACCGTGCGATTGACGAGTTTCAGCATCCCGCCGCCGGCGAGCAGCTTGTATTTCACCAGCGCGATCTCGGGCTCGATGCCGGTGGTGTCGCAGTCCATGAGGAAACCGATCGTGCCGGTCGGCGCGAGTACGGTGACTTGTGCGTTCCTGAAGCCGTGGCTGCGGCCGGCGTCGAGCGCGCGGTCCCAAGCTCGCCGCGCCGCCTCGACCAGCGGCGCGTGATCGCCATCGCGGGAAAGCCCGAAGGCGTAGGAATGGTGGCGCTCGATGACCTCGATCATCGATGGGACATTTGACGCGGCCGGAGGGGAGATCACCCGACCATAGCGGGCATCGTGATAGGAGGGGAAGGGGCCTATCGCGGCGGCGAGCTCGGCGCTGACCTGATAGGCGGCTCCGGTCATCAGGGAGGTGATCGCGCCGGCAAGTGCGCGGCCTTCATCGCTGTCGTAGCCCACGCCACGGCCCATAATCAGCGCACCGAGATTCGCGTAGCCGAGACCCAGGGTGCGGAAGGCATGGGAGTTCTCCGCGATTGCCTCGGTGGGGTAGCTCGCACGGTCAACGAGGATCTCTTGCGCGAGGAGGAAAAGGCGGACGGCTGCCTCGAAGCGCACCGTGTCGAAAGCGCCGTCGCTTTTCTGGAAGCGGACCAGGTTGAGCGAGGCGAGGTTGCAGGCGGTATCGTTGAGGAAGAGATATTCGGAACAAGGGTTGGTCGAATGTTGGCGGCCGCTGCCCTTGCAGGTGTGCCAGCGGTGGATGGTGCTGTCGAATTGGATCCCCGGGTCGCCGCAGGTCCAAGTGCCGAGTGCAATCTTCCGTAGCAGCGTCCGCGCGTCCTTTTTCTCGCATCGCGCGCCGTCGCTAACGCGGCGCGTCCACCACTCGGTGCCATCCACGACGGCCTGCATGAACTCGTCGCTGGCTCGCACCGACAAGTTCTCGTTCTGGAACATCACCGAGCCATAGGCATCCCCATTGTAGCTTCCATCGTAACCCTGCTCGATCAAAGCCCACGCTTTCTTTTCCTCGATGGTCTTGGCGTCGATGAATTCCTCGATATCCGGGTGCCAGTCTTTCAGGGTGTTCATCTTCGCCGCGCGGCGCGTTTTGCCGCCGGACTTCACCGCATTCGCCACCTGGTCGTAGATACGGAGGAAGGACAGTGGTCCCGACGGCTGGCCGCCGCCGGACAGTTTTTCACGGGTTGAGCGCAAGGTGGAAAGGTCGGTGCCGGTGCCGGAGCCGAATTTGAAGAGCGTGGCCTCCGAGCTGGCGAGGCGCATGATGTCCTCCATCGTATCCTCCACGCCCTGAATGAAGCAGGCGCTGGCTTGGGGGTAGTGATACGGGCCGGGGGAGCGGCGTGCGCGACCGTCTTCGATATCCCAGTACCAGTTTCCCTCCCCGCCTTCCTCACCGATGCCATACTGATGGTAGAGCCCGACATTGAACCACACCGGTGAATTGAATGCGCCATGCTGGTGGAGGCAGAGCCAGGCGAGATCCTGATAGAAAACCTCGGCGCTTGCTTGATCGGCAAAATAGCCGTCCTCCATGCCCCAGTCCGCGATGGTGCGGGTGACACGGTGGATCAACTGACGCACCGAGCTCTCCCGGCCGCCGCTGGATGGGTCGTTTCCAAGGGTGGGATCGCCATAGAAATACTTCGATACGGCGATCTTTGTCGCCAGCTCACTCCACCCGGCGGGGATCTCGACATTCTCCTGCCGGAAGACCGCTTTTCCCCTGTCGTCGGTGATCTCTGCGGTTCGGAACTCCCACCTGATCTCATCGAAGGGCGAGATGTCGGGCGTCGCGAATACAGGTTCGAAGGCTAGCCCGCAGGGCTCCACAGGGCAGGCGGTAGCGGTCTTCACGGAGGATCTTGAAAGAGTCGGCGCGTTCATGATCGGTGCATTGACAGGGTCTCGAGCTGGCTGGGGAGTGATGGGACGGACGAATTCATGGCAGCCAGATCGACAATTACGAGTTTTATATCTTTTATTCTTGAATGATGGGAAGGGCAGATCCATGGTGCCGCCGTTATGAGTCACTCCACGATCGCTTTTTCTCCTGCGGGTACACCGCTGCCGGACCGGACTGTCGGCGAGATTGTCGCCGGGCGCCCGTCCCAGTCCCGGATCTTCCAAGCCTTCGGTATCGACTTCTGCTGCCAAGGCGGACGCACCTTGCGCGAGGCCTGCGAAAAGAAGGGCGTCGCCCTCGAATCGGTGGTGGAACAGTTGGAGGCCGAACTGCGCGACAAGCCCGCGCCCGAAATAAACCCCGCGACATTTCCTCCGGAACAACTGGCGGACTACATCGTCGAGAAGCACCACTCCTACCTGCGAGGCGAACTACCGCGCCTGCACGCGATGTCGGCGCGCGTGGCCCAGGTGCACGGCGCCCACACGCCCTCGCTGGTGGACGTTTATGAAGTTTTCAGCGGCATGGCGGCGGAGCTGGCCGAGCACATGATGAAGGAAGAGCAGATGCTGTTCCCCGCCATTCAGGCCATCGCCCGGGGGGACTCCGCTTCCATGCCGCTCGATGGTCCTATCGCGTGCATGCTTCACGAGCACGACGACGCGGGTGCCGCGCTGGCCCGGTTGCGCGAGCTGACGAATGGCTACGCGCCGCCCCCGGAGGCGTGCAATACCTACCGCGCGCTTTTCGCCGGGCTGGCCGAGCTGGAGGAAGACTTGCACGTGCACATCCACCTGGAGAACTCGGTGCTCTTTCCCGCGGCACAGGCGCTGGAAAGCGGTGAATCGCCCGGAGGCATCGCCTGAGCACGCTGCCCGGGCGTAGCCCTTCGACCATTGCGGACTGCCGGAGGGCAGATCCAGTAATGGAGTCCGAGGAAATCGAGCTGGTCGCCGGGAAAAGCCATCCCCGGCGACCGGCTTCTTCTATGAAAGGACGACTGCGAGGGCCTTGGGGCGATCGAAACGCAGAACGAACGTCGTGCTTCTCTCCAGCAACGCCGCGGCGTGACGATGGACATCTGTCACCGGCCACAGGATAGGTGAGGCGGGAAAGACCCGGCTTACGGTCACTTGCCCAGCGCCTTCTTCACCACGAGGACCGACGGCCCCGGCCCTTCGGCGGGCTCGGTCCATTTGTGGAGCAAACGCCCGTCCGGGCCGATCACGGCGATGAGATACGAGTGCGCGAAATCGACGCCGTTCGGCAGGCGATCGTAGCGGACGCCCAAGGCCACGGCGAGTTCAAGGACCGACTCCTGATCCCCGGTGAGGAGATCCCAATGCGCCAGGTTGACCTTGTGGCGCTCGCCGAGCGCCTTGAGCTGAGGCACTTTGTCATTGGCGGGATCGAGCGAGATGAAGGTAAAGCGGCAGCGGGTCTTCTCCGCGGCATCGAGTTCCTTCTCGATCCGTTGCATGTCGCCGATGATACGCGGGCAGACTCCCTTGCAGGTCGCGTAGCCGAGCGCGACGATGCGGGTCGTGCCGGCGGACTCCTTCCATGCGAGCTTTGTGCCTGACTGGTTCGTCCAGGTCCCATCGAGGGCGTAGAGCGAGGCCTGCTGCAGGGAAGTGTCGGCGGCGGGAGCGGGATGATCTTCAGCGCCGGACGCGACGGGGCTTCCTAATAGACAGAGAAGGAGCAGTGCTTTCATGGTGTGTGAGCGGCGGGAGCGGGCGCATCTTTCGCGCCTCGGAAGCCAAGACCTTCGAGGCAAAAGGTGCCCTGTAAGGAAGAGCGGAAGGCGACGCGCATGAAGTCGGCATACTCGAGAGCCTGATTGGGATCAATGGCCGCGCCACCACAGAAGAGCGAACCCTCCGGAGAGCCGTCCGAGCGCGATTCGCCGCCGGTCATGGAGGCGACGAAATCACTCGTCCATTCCCATACCAGCCCATGCAGGCCACGGACGCCGTAGATGTTGGCGGGCATGGTGCCCGACGCCGGCAGGATGTCCGGCGCAGGCTTCGAATACCACGCGAGAATGCGTTTGCGGAATTCCGGGTCGCCGGTCGCATCGACCTGCCGCTCGTCGGCGCGGGCTACGAACTCCCACTCGTCGAGAGTCGGCAGGCGTTTTCCCTGGGCTTTTAGAAAAGCGCGGGCGGCGAACCACGAGACGTTCGTGGCCGGAGCATCCGGAGCGGCCAGCGGCCCGAGTTCGGTGTCGCCGGTCCAGTGGCGCAGGTAGCTGCCGTCGGCGAAGAGGCGGTTCACCCGCGAGCGCCGCCACTCGGGATGGGAGGTGACAAACGCCAGATACTCGGAGTTGGTCACATGGCGGACATCGAGGAGGAAGGTGGCGACCTGCCGCGTTTGTCCGCTTTTCTCCAGGGGCCGCCGGTAGCTGCCGCCTTCAATCCTGGCCATCGGCTCTTCGGCCGAGACGACGGCAAGCAAGCAACCGGACAGGATCGCGAGGGGGCGGTTCATTTCTTTTCAGCGCGAACTCTCGCGACGTCCCCCGGTTTTACCTCGCCGCCCTTGTTGTCCCACGTGTTGAGGACGAAGGTCAGAACATTGGCGATATCCTCGTCGTTGAGGGCCAGGGCGGGCATCACGCTGTTGTATTTGCTGCCGTTCACCGTGATCTCACCGGTGAGACCGTGAACGATTGCTCCGATCGCACGATCCACGTCGGCATTCAGGTAGTCCGACTTTGCCAGAGGCGGGAAAGCGGCGGGAATACCCTGGCCTTCCGCCTGGTGACACGCGAGACAGTTGGTGGCAAACACGTTCTTGCCGCGATCGATGCGCTCCGTTTTGTTCGTCGCGGAGGCCAGCGGCTTGCCTTCCTGGGGCATCGTCTGTGGCGTGCCGCCTTCGGGCAGGTAAACCATGTCGTCGATCTTTCCCGAATAGGTAGGCGGTTCGGGATCGCCGGCCACCTTGATCATGCCGATCGCCCCCTTGTTGAAGGCCCGGGTCAGGGCGTGATCGACCAGGATCAGCGTCCCGGGCACCTCGCACTTGAACTCGAGGATCGCCGAGCCGCCGGCCGGCACCATCGTGGTCTGGACATTCTCGTTGATGGTCTTGGTGCCGCCCTCGACGTATACCTTGTCGAAGATCTCGCCGATCACATGGAAGGATGACGACAAGTTGGGGCCGCCGTTGCCGAAGAACACCCGGACCGTTTCCCCCTTCTTCGCCGTCATCGCCTTGTCGCCGGTCGTCGCTCCGACGGAACCATTGAAGACGACGTAATCCGGCTTTTCATCGATCGCCTTCTCCATGTCGAAAGGCTGCAAGCCCTGCTCGCCGTTGCGGCCCTTGGTGTAGAAGTCGCCCTGCACCACATAAAACTCGCGGTCCACCTCGGGCAGGCCTTCCTCCGGCTGGACATAGATGAGACCGTACATCCCGTTCGCCACGTGCATGCCCACCGGCGCGACGGCACAGTGGTAGATGTAGAGGCCGGGGTTCAGGACGCGGAAGGAAAAGGTCGAGCTGTGCCCCGGTGCGGTGAAGGACGCCGCCGCCCCGCCGCCTTGGCCGGTCACCGCGTGGAGGTCGATGTTGTGCGGCATCTTGCTCGAGGGGTGATTCATGAGATGGAATTCGACGAAGTCGCCCTGCCGCACGCGGATGAACTTGCCCGGCACACAACCGCCGAAGGTCCAGAAGGTGTAATCGACGCCATCGGACATCCGCATCACCTTCTCGATCACCTCGAGCTTCACCACCACCTTGGCCGGGTGCTTCCGGGTGATCGGGGGCGGGACGTTCGGCGGATCGGTGAGGACGGCGACCTCTTCGCTGCGGATTTCAGGTGGCAGCTTGACGGCCCCGTTCGAGCGGATCTCGCTTTCCGCGTGGCAGGGAATCAAGGCTCCCAGCAAGCCAAGGGTGATGGCGATGTGTTTCATGACAGATGCCTTTCGGCTGGATTCAAGATGATGAATCGGAGTTATTGCGGAAGTACATTTCGCTTTCTAAGCGGATCGGGTGAGAGTTCCGCAAGATCTGCGGAATCATCCTGCCTGAATTTCCTTTGCCGGGGTCGAAGCCGAGTCCATCGCTTCATTGCCGGGTAGCTTAACAAACCGCCAGGTCCGTGCCGATCTCTTCGTTGCTGAGGTAGCACCCCGGATCGCTGCCCCACAGGTCGTGGTTGGCAAAGGCGGCGCGGGTGCGGAAGCCGCCGCCGCAGATATTGAACCACTGGCAGCTCGCGCAGCGGCCGTGCATGCGTTCGCGGCGCTCGTCCACGGATAACGTCCCGATCGAGCGAATTTCGTCGAGAACGGGTGCGGAGAGTTCATTTCCGCCTTCCCAGATGCGGGAGAAGGCCATCCGTTTCACATTGCCCAAGACCACGTCTTGCCAGAACTGATCGGGATGAACATTGCCTTGCGTATCGATATTGGCGATGCCGCGGCCGGAGCTGTTGGCACCGCCGCCGTTCCAAGCCAAAAGTTGGCGGGCCTGGACGAGGTTCGGGTGGTTCTCGCGCTCCATGCGGACTAGCAGGTAAGCTCCATCGGCAGGCTGGGTGACAGTCAGTAACTCGCGGTCGATACCCTGCGCGTGCCAAGCCTCCACCCGGGCGATAAGCGTATCGATCACCCCGCGGGCGGCGTCCGGCTCCAGCACCTGAAGCTCCGCTCCCCGACCGGCGGGGACCAGATGCTAGAAGCATACCCGCTGGATCTCGTGATCCTCGATAAAGTCGCGGATTTGCCCGATGTTTTCCACGTTGTGGCGGGTGAGGGTCAGGCGCAGTCCTGTCTTCTGGCCGACCTCGTGACAGTTCCGGAAGCCGCGCACGGCGGCATCGAAGGCTCCTTCCTTCCCGCGGAACCGGTCGTGGACCTCTCCGATGCCATCGAGCGAGATGCCGACGTAGGCGACGTTAGCCACTTTCAGCAGTGCCGCTTTCTCCGGCGTGATCAAGGTGCCGTTCGTGGAGATGGTCAGCTTCAGTCCCGCCTGCGATGCGGTCTCGACGAGATCGAAGAAACGCGGATGGATCAGCGGTTCCCCGCCGGAGAGCAGCAGCGAGGGGATCCGGTAGCCCGCGAGGTCTTTCACCACCTCTTGCATTTGCTCCCAGCTCAGCTCGCCGGGATATTTCATCGCCATTGAATCCGAGTAGCAGTGGACACAGCGGAGGTTGCAGGTACGGGTGATATTCCAGACGACGATGGGCCGGCGGGCCCGGGCGCTATGCGGGGAAGCGTGGCCGCGACCATAGCGGAGGTCATCGGCAGGCTGGGCCTGGCCGGTCCAGAGGCGGGTGAGGTTGATCATGATACTGGTGTGGAGTTCTTCGAAGGACTTCCCGGGGGCAGGGTCAACGAGCGGGTTGATAGGAACAGGAGGGATCCTCCGCGAAAGGATCGCCGGTTACGCCGTAGGCACGGGCACGCGAGCCGCCACAGATCTTGCGGAATTCGCAGCGACCGCACTTCCCCCCGAGCGCATCCGAATCGCGCAGGCTGACGAATAGGGGATGCTCGCGGTAAATTGTCGCGGGATGTCGATCCCGGACATTGCCGCAGTCGAAGGGAAGAAAGCCGCTCGGGCTGACGACGCCCGTGTGGGAGATGAACATCACGCCGCGACCATCGCGGATGCCGAGCGGCGAGCGCATGCCCTGCCTGCCCTTGTCGCCGCCTTTGCCGCTTTGGGCGAGCACCCGGCGGAAGTGATGGCCTTCCGTCGTCTTGATGGCAAACGGAGCTTTACCAACAAGGTCCGCCATCTCCTCGAAGATCCGTTCGAGGTCCTCGGGAGCCGGGACTTCGTCCGCACCGGCACGGCCGGTCGGCACCAACACGAAAACGCTCCACATCGCCGGCCGGAGTTGGAACATCAGGCGGCGGAAATCCGGGAATTCGTGCAGATTCGAGCGCGTGAGCGTCGTGTTGATTTGGACTGACAGCCCTGCGTCTCGCGCCATCTCGACCGCCTTCAAGGTGCGGGCAAAGGTTCCCTTCACGCCGCGAAAGCGGTCGTGACTCTCCTCCGTCGCCCCATCCAGGCTTAGCGAGATGCGATCGATGCCCGCATCGCGGATGGCGGAAAAGTCGAAGTTCATCAGCCGGTGGGTACCGGACGGGCTGAGGCCGACGCGCATGCCGAAATCGGTCGCACGGCGGGCAATGCTCAGCACGTCGCGCCGCATCAAGGGATCGCCGCCGGTCAGGATCAGCATCGGCGGCGCGAGAGCGGCGAGCTGCTCGACCAAACGGAGAGCCTCCTTTTCATCCAGCTCATCGGGATGCCGCCGCGGCTGGGCCTCGGCGCGGCAATGCTGGCAGGCCAGTGCGCAAGCCCGGGTAACCTCCCAAAAGACAAGGAAGGGACGTTCGGCGAAGGGGTCGCGAACCGGCACACCGGTTATAAGCGGAGCAACCATGACGTGATGAAGTAAGCGTCCTTCGGGAATTCTCCGCCACGCCGGACGGCTCAGTCTCTGCGCATATCCTGCCCCCCAGGTTCTCGGGGGACGTAGCCGGAGGCGCCGCCCCCCGGGCGAGAGCAACCGGATGGCCCACGGTAGTCTCGCGGATTCGGGCAATTAGTCGGGGCCGCCATTTGCGATTTGCCGGCGATCCGCTTAAACTGAAGGACCGCAGAGGGAAGAAGCGGGACGACCATGCCAGAGAACCCGCATCCCGCCGATCGCCGCCAAAGTAATGACGAGCCTGCTTCTTTCCGCCTCATCGTGGTGGGAGCCTCCGCAGGAGGACTTGCAGCTTTGTCCGAATTCGTATCGCGCCTTCCTCATCCAGCGGATGCGGTGGTGCTTGCCGTCCTGCATGTGGGGCCGGAAGTACGCGTGGAAAACCTGCTCCCTGCCATCCGGCGCGGAACGCAGTGGCGATGCGAGGTGGCGGCGGATGGTACCCGGCTGCGCCCGGGCGTTGTTTACCTCGCTCCCGCAGACCATAACGTCCTGTTGGAGGAAGGCAGGATCTCGGTGGTTCGCGGGCCGCGGGAGAACCGCTGGCGTCCGGGGATCGACCCGCTGTTCAGGTCCGCCGCGGTAGCTTACGGGAACAAGGTTATCGGGGTGATTCTGACCGGCATGCTGGACGATGGATCCGCAGGGCTTACCGCCATCAAGAGATGTGGGGGCCTGTGCGTCGTTCAGGATCCCGAAGACGCCACCTATCCGGACATGCCCTCCAACGCGCTGAAGAGGGCCGCACCACATCATGTCGTGCCGCTAGCCTCGATGGGGGCCCTGATTTCGGACGCGCTTCAGGAGGGCCCGCCGCCCCAGGTAGAGACGCCGCGTGATCTAGAGATCGAAGCGGCAATTACGGCACGTGCGCATGCCGGGCCGAACGCGATGGACGAACTCGGAACGAGGACCGCCGTGACTTGTCCCGACTGTGGTGGAACACTGTGGGAAGTCGGGCAGAGGCCTGCGATCCACTTCCGCTGCCATGCCGGTCATTCCTACGGACCGGAATCGGTAGTCGGTGCCCAGAGGGAGAAGCTGGATGAGACCCTGTGGATGGCGCTGCGGATGCTGGAGGAGCGAAAGTTCCTCCTGCGGTCAATGGCCGATTCGCTCAACGCCCCCGGCACCCTCCCCGACCGGATAGCGGAGATAGAGTCTCACATCGGGCGCTTGCGGGAGGTGCTGATGGGGGCACATCCCGGCGGCGGAGAGGCTTCTTCTCACGGTGGTCGGTCCTGAGGGAGCGGTGGCCCTAGCGAAACCGTAACATCAAAGGGCTGGATCAGCGGCAATAGGTGTCTATTCCCAGGATCTTCTGTTGTTGCGTCGTGAAGTCGGAGCGAACGGGAAAATGTTCCTCGGTCACCACGAGATCCCGAATCTCATTGAAGCGGAATCTTCGCCATCCTTCGTTCTCTCCCCGTACCCAGCTTTCCAGGACTAGTGCCCGCGTCCGGGCGGCGTGGCCCAGAAGGTGAGGTTCGGCAAGAAGGATGGTGCCTTTGTAGAGGAACCGGATTACCCGGCGCTTCGCGATCGCCTCCCTCAGATCGTGGAGGCTTGCATAGAGAGGTGGCGGCATCTCTCCAGGATGTCATGGCACCCGGATTCGGAGCAAGATGGGAGGGCTAAGTGAAATCCTTAGTGCGGGATTTGACTATTTGGTACCGCTGCTAGAGACGCAGCATTGCCGACGCGCCCGCGTTCGTTGATCCGCCAAGCGGTCAAACCCCCGGGGCGCGCCGGTGTTGCATGCATCGGACGGTGCCCGCCTCCAGGCCCGGATTCCGGGGCCCCGACAGGCAAGGGGTCACTGCCGGACCCCTGGGTTCCACTCGTCGGTCGTGAGAATGCCGTCCGCGTTGAGGTCGAAACGTGTGAAACGTGCTTCGACCTTTGCCTGGGCGGCGGTCCGTGGAAGCCAATAGCCGAATTCGGTAAGGGTAATCTGGGCGTTCGCATCGAAATCCGCCAATTCAAAGATGGTATAGCCGGAGAGTGGTGGCGTCTCCCCGCGGCGGAAGCTGAGCCATTCGGACATCGTCACCGTGCTGTCCGCATTCACGTCCGCCCGCAGGAAGTTCCGCCTCACCTTCACCAGGGATAACCTGGCCCTGTAGGTGTTCGTGAATTCGTCGAAAGTAAGGGAGCCATCGATCGACGCATCACCTAGGAAGAAAGAGCGTTCGAGACGATTGGCAGGATCGAGGGCCCCGCGGAACAGGAGGAATTCGTTGAGCTGGATGTCCCCGTTGCGATTCGCGTCGGCCCTTCTGAAAGTCCTGGCTTGGGCACGCACCGAGAGTCCGGCATCCAGAGTGGTGTTGAACTCCGTGGTGCTCAGACTGCCCGATATATCCAGGTCGGCTGTGGTAAAGACGGTAATGTCGCTAATCCCCGCGGAGGCGGTTCCGCCCATGGCGATGGCAAAGGCGGACGTAAGGACAAGCGGGCGGATGAATGATGATTTGGTCTTCATGGCAAGCGCCTAGCCGAGCAAGCAGAGTGCCTGCGGCAGGAAGAGGTCACCAGCCTTGAAGGGGCGGGCAGGAAGACGGCAAAGCCAGACCCCCGGCGTCACCGGCGATATGCATTTTGCGTCGAAGAGCGGCGTGTTAGATGCAGCTTGCCCAAGTTGCCGTATTTCTGCGGAGGCACTGATAACCAAGGATGAAAAAAGGGCAGCCGCGAGGTGTCGCGGGGGGGAGGGGGGAGCCCGAGACCGGCCAGATCATGACCCCCGAGAAGACAACGCCTGCGGAGGCCCCCCGAGTGCCTGCTCTCATGGAGCCGGGACACTGCGGGCGGCTGTCGTTGCATCCGGCAATTCACTATTGCAATGCGACCTCTCGTCTCACTGCGGGCCACCGGGTCGCATCGCGGCGGAGCATGTTCTCTCAAGGCCTCCACCGCTCCCGCGCCCGGGCATGTTTTTCGCTAAAGCTTGCGCATGCAAAGCCCCGCCATCGAGCCTCTGCCACGTTTTCAATCTCCCCTCGCTTCCCGCTCCGGTTCGATCGGAAGGATCGCTTTCCTAGGAAGCTATCCCCCCCGCCGGTGCGGAATCGCGACCTTTACGAATGACCTCTTGGGTGCCGTCGGAGCGGCGGTTCCGGAAGCCGACTGCATTGTGGCGGCAATGGGAAGGGAGGGCTTGGAGTATCCGCCCGAAGTGCGCTTCCTGATCCAGGAAAGAGATCCGGCCTCCTACCGGAGAGCGGCGACGGCTTTGAACCGGGCCGACGTCGAGGTGCTTTGCCTGCAGCACGAATTCGGTATCTTCGGAGGGCCCGCAGGGAGCTTTCTCATCCCGCTTCTACGGGAGGTGAAGATGCCGGTGGTGACCACCTTGCACAGCGTGCTCGCCACGCCCGATGTGGAGCAGCGCAAGGTGATGGAGGAGCTCATCCGGCGCAGTGCCCGCCTGGTGGTGATGGCGCGCCGGGGAGCGGACATCCTCTGCGAGACCTACGGCGCGGATCCGCGGAAGATCGACGTCATCCCCCACGGGATCCCCGATCTCGAGTGGAGCGATGGAGTCCGGGAGAAAGAACGCCTGGGACTCGCCGGGCGGAAGGTGTTGCTCACCTTCGGCCTGCTGGGGCCCGGGAAGGGGATCGAGTACGGGATACGTGCCCTGCCTCAGGTCGCCGCGGCTCATCCGGAGGCGCTCTACATGATTGTGGGAGCCACCCATCCCAATCTCGTGGCGTGCGAGGGCGAGAAGTACCGCGAGTCGCTGAAGGCCCTCGCCGTCGATCTGGGCGTCGCCGCCAACGTGAGGTTTGAAGAGCGCTACCTCCCCATGGAGGAGTTGCTGGGCTTCATGGCTGCCGCGGATATCTATCTTACTCCCTATCCCAACGAAGCCCAGATCACCTCCGGCACGCTCGCGCAGGCTTACGGTGCCGGGAAGGCGGTCATTTCCACTCCCTACTGGCATGCCCACGAATTGCTGGAGGACGGAAGCGGCATCCTCGTCCCCTCCCGCGATTCCGGCGCGATCTGCGATGCCATTCAGCGGCTGCTCGACAATCCTCCGGTGATGGAGGAACTGCGGCGAAAGGCATACGAAGGAGGACGGGCGATGATTTGGTCCCGGGTGGGGCACCTCTATCGGGAGTCCTTCATCAGAGCCCGCGAGGAGACTCCGAAGGTCGCGGAATTTCCCGCCCGCCGTGCAGTTCACCTGCCACCGCTGAAGCTCGACCACATCGCCCGGATGACGGACGGCACCGGTATCTTCCAGCACGCCCTCTTCGATGTTCCGAATTACCGCGAGGGCTATTGCACCGACGACAACGCGCGGGCCTTCATCCTTTGCAATCAGCTCGACGGCAGCGGGGATCCATTGGCGGAGAGGCTGTCGACCACCTACCTGGCATTCCTGGCGGCGGCCTTCAACGAAGGCAACGGCCGCTTCAGGAATTTCATGAGCCATCAGCGGGAGTGGCTGGAGGAAGCCGGCAGCGAGGACAGCCACGGGAGAGCCCTGTGGTCGGTCGCGACGGGTGCGGCGTGGTTGCGCAATGACGGCCGTCGCCTCCTCAGCCTGAAACTCTTCCAAGGAGGATTGCCCGCGGTCGAGTCCTTCACCTCGCCCCGTGCCTGGGCTTTCGCCTTGATCGGGCTCCATGAGTATCTGAAGACCTTTCCCGGCGATCTTCAGGCGCACCGCATGCGGCTCCTGCTGGTGGAACGGTTGATCGCGCTGTGGGAGCGGCATTCGCGGAAGGGCTGGAACTGGTTCGAGGATGTCCTCTCCTATGACAATGCCCGCCTGCCCCAGGCATTGATTGCGAGCGGTGCCCGCTTGCCCGAGACAAAAGCACTGGAAGTGGGATTGGCGGCGCTCGAGTGGCTGGTAGAGGTGCAGACCAGCGGCACCGGCCATTTCCGGCCGATCGGAAGCGAAGGTTTTTATCGCAGAGGCGGGGAACGTGCCGGGTTCGACCAGCAGCCCTTGGAGGCGCAAGCGACCGTGGCCGCGTGCCTGGAAGCTTGGCGGGTGACGGGCGAGAAGTCGTGGCAGGCCGAGGCGGAACGCGCTTTCGATTGGTTCCTGGGCCACAACGACGTCGGTCTGCCGCTGTATGACGGTGTCTCCGGCGGTTGCTGCGACGGATTGCAACCGGACCGCGTGAACGCGAACCAGGGAGCGGAGTCATCTCTCGCCTTTACCCTCTCGTTGGTCGAACTGAAACAAGCAAGCTCCGCGGCTGAAGAGCCGGTCAAGCAAACCGCTTGAACCGGGCAATCCGGCCATCCGGCGGCAAGGGTAGCCCAACCTCCGGGTTTCCAACGGCTTGTTTCCGGTTTGGTGTCATAATGCGACCGGGTGGAGTGCAAAATGCGCTCCCCGGTGCGGGTCGCGCGCCGTTTCCCTTGCACCTGCCGGGCCGGAGGCATGGCATGCGACATGCGAATCTGTTAGGAGCATGAAGCTCGCACCGACTCACCTCCGTCGCTACAAGGACATCGCGATCCTTTTCATCAAGTACGGCAGCAGCGAGGTGATTGCAGGCGGCGGCTTCAGCCTGGAGGCGGAGACCGATCAGCCGGAAGGGAACCAGAGTGCCGAACACCTGGCCAAGGATCTGGAAAAGCTCGGGCCGACCTTCGTCAAAATCGGCCAGTTGCTTTCCAC
>CBIHMP010000046.1:0-18124 GCA_966211015.1 uncultured Luteolibacter sp.
CTCGCGGAGATCTTCGTAACGCCCCGCGAGCGGATGGACCGTGTGGCCATCGGTGCGGCAGCGGCGCTGTCCGCCTCCGGGCTGCTCCTCATGGAAAGGTGGTACGTGGCGCTGCTCTGCGGCTACCTGGCGTGGCGGAACTACCAGAACCTCCAAGCCGCCCAATTCCGCGGGTAGCCGGGATCAGGCGACGAAGAGCAAGCGGCACGCGGCGATCAGGGAGAAACCGATCACCATCCACTCGAAGGCCCGCTGGGAGACCCGCAGGATCAGCCATTTCCCGATCAGGATGCCCGCCACGACTCCCGGCAGGCACTTGAGATTGTCCTGCAGCGTCTCCGCGGTGATGAGATCGAGGCTGCCGCTCAGAGGCAGCTTCAGGATATTCACCAGCAGGAAAAAACGCGCGCCGATCCCGAGCATCTCCATCTTCGGCAAGCGCCGGGAGAGCAGGTAAAGCTGGATCACGGGACCGGCGGCATTCGCCAGCATGGTGGTGACCCCGCCGGCGAATCCAGCCGCCGTGCCAAAGGGCCGCGAAGCCGCCAGGCGGTCAGACAGGGCGGGCTTCCATGCCCGTATCGCCTGCAAGGCCACCATGCCGAGGATGCAGCCGCCGATGGCTCTTCTCGCCACCGGTTCGGAGAACATCACCCCCAGCAGCCACCAGCCGATCGCGAGCCCCAGGAGCGTCGCGGGCAGGAGCTTCCACACCGGCTTCCAGCTCCCGTGCTTCATGAAGGCCGGATAAACGGCGAGATCCGAGAAGATCAGCAGCGGCAGCACGATCCCGGTGGAAGGGACGGCTCCGTAAAGATCCGCCATGATGAAGACGGAAATCAGCGAAATCCCGCTGAACCCCGCCTTCGACATTCCGATGCAAAAGGCTGCCAGCAACGCGAGGAGGAGTTCGCCGGGAGCATCGAGCACGCGCGACGGGTACCGGGACGACGGCGGGATGGCAAGGATGCCGCGACTACGGCAGTGCCGTAGTCTGCATGCCTCGCAGCAAGTTGTTCATAAGAGTACTTGACGCTCCGCGTATAAGTGGCATCGTTCCTCCCGATGGCCGAACCTGCCACAGCGGTAGCCCGATACTTCCTTGAGAAAGCTCAAGCCGAAGGCGCTACAGTCACGCCCATGCAGCTGATAAAGCTGACATACATCGCCCACGGTTGGCACCTCAGCCTCACAAATGGCCAGCCATTGATCAACGAGGACGTGGAGGCATGGCGATACGGTCCCGTGATCCGCCCGCTGTACCGCCGGTTTCGCGACTTTGGTGACAAGCCCATTCCTAGTTACGTCATCCCATCCCTCCCAGACGTCTCTAATCGGACGGGGCTCTCTGCTTTCCTCAATTACGTATGGGATGCATATAAAACTTTTAGCGGCCCCCAACTTTCTACCATGACCCACCAACGAGGAACTCCTTGGTGGGTCACTTGGAATTTGGGCGGCGGTAAAGATTGCCTCGACGAAACGATCCCGGATTCTCGAATCAAGGAGCATTATGACCAATTGAAGGCATCCCGGTCTAATGCCTGATGATCCGCCCATCGCTGGACTTGCAAACATCAAACCTGAAGAATCGACCAATCTTCAGACTGATCCAGCAGCCACTGGAGAAAATCGAGCGTTCGCCAGAAAGGACTACGACCGAGACGCGGAAGACAGTTACAACATCCGCAAGGCTCTCAAGGACCAACTAAAGGATCACGCCTGCACGATCTTTTGGATCATCCTCGCACTTTGCGTCGCATTGGTGGTAGCATTCCTTGCACTGATCGGAGACTACCTTGCGCATATATGGTCTTCTCCGGAGAAGGTGGAGGCTCTCTTGCGCCATATTTTTACTCACACCATCGCCGGTATCCTTGGCTTCGTTCTTCCGCTCCTTTCGAAGAGAAAGAATGGCGACTCCTAGCGGAAAATACCGGATGCGATTGCGGCCCTCACGGCTTCGCCGGGATCGAAAACCGGACGCGTCGCGACTCTTGATGCGACGAGTTCAAGCATTGACCTCATCCACCCGCTTGGCCTCCACCGATGCAGCAGCCCAGTCCACCGTGACCTGTTTGAAATCCGGCGGCACCGTAACCCGGTAGCGCCCGTCTTCGCCGCGCCGGGCCTTTGCCTCCTTGCCATCGACGGCCACGGACAATTCAGCCTTCACGCTGCCGATGCCGCAAAAAGTCAGATGGATCCTGGCGTAGCCGGGCGTCCAGGTGCCTTCCCACTCGCGGGTCATGGTGATTCTCTCCTCCCCGCCTTCCAAGCGGATCACGGAATCGCGATAAACGCCCTCCTTCCACGCCTCGCCGTCGCCTTCATCCTCGTACCACTCGCTGGTCTCGCTGCCGTTTTTCCACCAGGCCCGCAGTTCCGGCTCCGGGTCCGCGAGCTGGCCGACGTATTGCTGCAGCGGCCAGTGCGGCACCACCGCTCCCGCCCGGACGAAGACCGGGATGCGGTCGATCGGGCACTCGATCCAGATGTCCGTGGCCACCGCCTTCGGCCGCGAATCGTCGTGATAGGCGAACCACTCGCCTTTCGGCAGGTAGAGGAAACGGCCCTCCTCTCCCTCCGCCATGATCGGCACCACGTAGAGGTGATCGCCGAAGTAGAACTCCGCGCTGCGCCAATAGGCGTCCGGATTCTGGTGATCCACCAGCGGCAGGGAGCGCAGCATCGGCGTGCCGTCCCGCACGTACTGCCGGAAGGCGGTGTAAACGGCCGGAAGCAGGCGGTAGCGCAGCTCGATCGCCCGGCGCACCCAATCCGTGGTGTCCTCGCCGAAGGACCAGGGTTCCTGTTCCCCGTGGTCGCCGGAGGAATGCGTGCGGAACAGCGGGTGAAAGACCGCGAGCTGCACCCAGCGCAGGTAGAGCTCCGGCGAGGGCGTCTCGATGAAGCCGCCGATATCGGACCCGATGAAGGACATGCCGGAGGCGGCGAGCCGCTGGCACTGGGTATTCGCCATGTTGAGGTGCTCCCAGGAGGCCACGTTGTCACCCGTCCACCCGCAGGCGAAGCGCTGGGTGCCCGCGTAGGCGGAGCGCGTGATGGAAAAGGCGCGCCTCCCCTTGCCGAAGCGGACCAAGCCTTCCTTGGTCGCGCGGATCATCTGCATGCCGTAGATGTTGTGGGCCTTCCGGTGCGAGCAGGGATGGCCGTCGTAATCATGGCGGACATCGTGCGGGAAGGTGCCGTCCTCGAAGACAGCCGGCTCGTTCATGTCGTTCCAGATGCCGTGGACGCCCACCTCTTCCACGAGCTCGCGGAACTGGTCCGCCCACCAGTGGCGCACCTCCGGCCGGGTGAAGTCCGGGAAATGGCAGAGGCCCGGCCAGACCGAGCCTTTCATCAGGTTCCCGTCCTGGCGGCGGCAAAAGTAGCCCTTCTCCACGCCTTCCACCCACACCGGATAATTCGTGTCGATTTTCAGGCCGGGGTCGATGATGACCACCGTCTTGAAGCCGTCCTTCTCCAAATCCCGGACCATCTTCGCCGGCTCCGGGAAACGCTCCGCATCCCACGTGAAACAGCGGTAGCCGTCCATGTAGTCGATATCCAGGTAGAGCGCGTCGCAGGGGATGCGCCGGTCGCGGAAGCCCTTGGCGATATTGCGGACGGTGGCCTCGGGGTAGTAGCTCCACTTGCACTGGTGGTAGCCCAGCGCCCATAGCGGGGGCATCTCCGGCAGCCCGGTCAGGCGGGTGTAGCGGCGCACCACCTCCAGGGGCGTCTCCCCGTGGATAAAGTAATAATTCATCTCGCCGCCCTGGGCGTGGAAGGCGGTCACGTTCGGCTTTTCGCTGCCGAAGTCGAAGCCCGTGCGGAAGGTATTGTCGAAGAAGATCCCGTAGGAACTCCCGCGGCAGAGGCTCAGGTAGAAGGGGACGTTCTTGTAGAGCGGGTCCGTATTCGGCCCGTAGGCATAGGTATCGCTGCCCCAGAGCTGGAAACGCCGGCCGCGCAGGTTCAGGTCGCAGGATTTGTCGCCCAGACCGTAGAAGTATTCCCCGTTCTGGCAGGTCTTGCTCATCTTCACGATCTCGCCGCCGAACTGCTTGTTGTCCTCCCAGTGGTAGCCCTTTTCGTCCTGGCAGAGGATCTTGCCGCTGAAGGTATCGGTGATCGTGGTTTTAAGCCCCTGTCTGGCAATTCGCACCGACAACTGGCCGGTGCGGATCGCAAACCCGTCCGCGAACTCGATTAGATCGTGCTCCGGCACCGGGGGACGGAAGGCCGGATCGACGCCGTAGGAGAAGTCATCCTCGAAACGCCCCTCCGGTGAATAGCGGAACCTCACGATCCCCTCCGCGGCCAGGCTCACCCGCAGCAGGACGCCGTTGTCGGTGAGGAATTCGAAGACGCCTTCGGCGGGCCGGCGCATTTCACGCACCGCCGACGGGAAAAAGTCCACCACCGCTTCCGCGGTGCGGTGCTTTTCCATGTAGTTGCCGGAGAATTCGTCGGACGCCATGGGCAAATCGGAAGGTCGGGGTGAACGCTGCGATTAAACACCATAGCCGGGCACATGCCAAGCCCGGGAACTTGCGCATGGGCCGGCCCCGCCCGGAGCAGCCGTGGATTTTTGCACCGCGGCGACCGCGAAATACGAAACGGCTCGTACTTCGGAGCCTCCCAGGGGGCATAATCGGCCATCCCCGCCCGTGACCGGACATGTCGGAATTTATCCATTGATGCGAAGCGTTCCGGTGCTTGCGTGGCAAAGGTGCCACCGTGTATCCACGTAATTTCCCTCGACATTGGCCTGTCCATTGCTCACGCACGTTTGCCGCCCTGTAGTGCCTGAAAATCAGACCCCCAAGGTCTTCATACAGATCATGAATCGCATTCGCGTGCTTAAACTAGGCTGGGAGTTTCCTCCCTTGATCAACGGCGGCCTTGGAATCGCGTGCCTCGGACTTTCACAAGCTCTCTCGAAGCACGTGGACCTGCGGGTAATCGTTCCCCGGGCCGACCCGGAGACCCGTTTCGACGGCTTCGACCTCACCGGACTCAACAACCTGCGGGTGGAAGACTTGCAGACCGTGGAGGCGAGTTATCGGTACGAGAGCTTCGCGCAGATAGAGCGCGTGCCGATCCACCTCGATCCCTACGATATCACCGAGACCACCGTGGAAAACATCCGGATGGAACCCGGCGGCGAGATCCGGTTTTCCCGAACCACGCGCAACCAGCTGGAGCAGTTCAAGATGGGCGAGCTCTACGGCGGCGACCTCGGCACGAAGGTGATCGAGTTCTCCAAGATCGCGGCCAAGCTGGCACTTCAAACGGACTTCGACATCGTGCACGCCCACGATTGGATGACCTTCCTCGCGGGCGTGGAGGTGAAGAAGGCCACCGGCAAGCCGCTGGTGCTCCATGTCCACGCCTCCCAGTACGACCGCGCCGGGGCCGACGCCCGCGGCTGGATCTACGACATCGAGAAATACGGCATGGAGCAGGCCGATGCGGTGATCCCCGTGAGCCGCTACACCGGCCAGATCTGCTCCGGCCACTACGGCATCGACCCCGCGAAGCTCCACCCCGTCCACAACGGTGCCGAGCCCGTGCACGTCTTCAACACCAAGAAGAAGTTCCCCGAGAAGCTGGTGCTCTTCCTCGGGCGCCTGACCGCGCAGAAGGGCCCGGAGTTCTTCCTCGAAATCGCCTCCCGGGTACTGGCGGTGAACAAGAACGTCCGTTTCGTGATGGCCGGCACCGGCGAGCGCCTGAAGCCGCTGATCGAGAGCGGCGCCTTCCGCGGCCTGGGCGGCTACTTCCACTTCACCGGATTCCTCAATAAAGAGAAGGTCAACGAGCTGCTTTCCATGACCGACATCTATTGCATGCCCTCCGTGTCCGAGCCCTTCGGCCTCTCCGCCCTGGAAGCCGCCCAATTCGGCATCCCGGCGGTGATATCGAAGCAATCCGGCGTGGCGGAAGTGCTGAAGGGCGCCCTGAAGGCGGACTTCTGGGACGTCGAGCTGATGGCCAAGCACATCATCGACCTGCTGGAGGATGACGCCCTGCGCGAGCGGGTGATCAAGCAAGCCGAGGAGGACATCGCCGCTTCCACCTGGGATGCCGCGGCGGAGAAAGTGGTGGCCGTTTATCGCGAGCTGCTGAGCCGGCGCGTCGCGGCGTGATCCCCGCCGGCCGCACTTCGCCCCGGGGAGCTTTTCGATTCTTTCTTTCCGGCGCGAGTTTGGTCTGATTCGTGTTGCTCCCTTTCCCGACCCCATGCCCGACGTCTGCCTTTACTTCCAGGTGCATCAGCCCAACCGGCTGATCCCTTACGATTTCTTCCGGATCGGCGAGCACGCCTTCTACGAGGACGACGGCCTCAACGGCGAGGTGCTCTCCAAGGTCGCGGAGAAATGCTACCTCCCGGCCAACGCGCTGTTCCAGAAGGCGATCAAGAAGACCAAGGGCCGCTTCCGCATGTCCCTGTCCATCAGCGGCACCGTCATCGAGCAGATGGCCCACCACCGGCCGGATGTCCTGAAGTCCTTCCAGGACCTCGTCGCCACCGGGAATGTGGAGCTGCTGGCGGAAACCTACTACCATTCGCTGGCGATCCTCCACTCGAAGAAGGAATTCGAGCGCCAGGTGGAGCGGCACCTCGACATCCTGGAGGAAACCTTCCACGTGCGCCCGCGCGTCTTCCGCAACACCGAGCTGATCTACAACAACGCGATCGCCGCCCAGGCGGAGACGATGGGCTTCGACGGCATCCTCGCCGAGGGCGTCCCCTGGGTGCTGAACGGCCAGTCGCCGAACCATCTCTACCGCGCGCCCCACGTTTCCCAGCTCAAGACCATCCTGCGCAACGCCGAACTCTCCGATGACCTCGGCTTCCGCTTCTCCGACAAGACCTGGAGCGAATGGCCGCTGACCCCGGAAAAATTCGCCGGCTGGCTGAAGAAAGCCCCGGGGGACGTGGTGAACCTCTTCCTGGATTACGAGACCATCGGCGAACACCAGTGGCGGGATACGGGCATCTTCGACTTTTGGGAAAATCTCCCGGAAGCGGTGCTGGACGAGGATATCAAATGGATCACGCCCGGCGAGGTGGTGGATCTCTTCCGCGCCTCCCGGGAGTACGATTGCCACTGGCCCACCTCCTGGGCGGATGCGGAGCGCGATCTCAGCGCGTGGACGGGCAACGTGATGCAGCAGGAGGCCATCGCGAAGATCCACCGCATGGAGGAGGAAGTGCTGGCCGCGAAGGACCCGGATCTCGCGCACGTATGGGCGAAAATGCAGACCTCCGACCACTTCTACTGGATGTCCACGAAGGGCGGCACGGACGGCAACGTGCACCAGTATTTCTCCCCCTACGGCAGCCCCTACGACGGCTACATCTACTTCATGAACGCCCTGGCGGACCTGCAGATCCGCCTGAAGCGGATCCGGGAGGCGAAGCACGTGCCCAAGCCCGAGCCGACGCCGCCCGACAAGGTGGTGTGAAGCAGCGCGGACGTGGCGCGGCTTTCCAAGTCGCGAAGTAGCGCGGCTTTCCAAAGCCGCGTGGGGGAAATCGGTCCTTTCCCCGCAATCCTCACGACGCCTTCCCCTCCGCCCCCGCCCCGACACGACGTGGAACGTCGTGCTACTTCCCTCCGCGACGGTTCCGGCACGGAAGATGCACCTGTCGCCGCTCGACTCCCCGCGGCCGGGCCCGCAGAATCCTCCCCGCTCCATGTCTCGCAGAACCAAGATCATCATCACTCTCGGCCCCGCTACCGAAGCGGAGGAAACCATCGGCCAGCTTATCGACCTCGGTACCAACGTGTTCCGGCTCAACATGAGCCACGCGAAGCACGATTGGGCGCGCGAGATGGCGCGGCGGGTACGCCGGGCCGCGGCGGAGCGGGCGATGCATGTCGCCGTCCTTTTCGACCTCACCGGCCCTTCCATCCGCACGGGCGACCTGGAAAAGCCCTACGAGCTGAAGATCGGGGACATGGTGGAGTTCCGCAAGAGCACCGCGGAGCCCTCCATCGCCTTTTCCACCACGGTGAATTACGACGGCCTGATGGACGACGTGGCCGCGGGCCGCACGCTGGTGGTGGATAACGGCACCATGCTCATGGAAATCAAGGTGCGGCAGGACGACCGCATCATCTGCGAGGTGAAAACCGCCGGGAAAATGGGCTCCCGCCGCCACATCAATCTGCCCGGCACCCGTCTCAATCTGCCCGCCCTGACGGAAAAGGACCGCGCTGACATGGCCCTGGCGGTGGAGTGCGACGCCGACTACATCGCCGGCTCCTTCGTCCGCGATGCCGCCCACGTGCGCGAGCTGCGGGAGGCCGTGGAGGGTCTGGAAGGCGGTGCCCAGATCGTCGCCAAGATCGAGGACCAGGAAGCCATCCGCAATATCGACGCCATCATCCAGGCCACCGATGTGATCATGGTGGCCCGGGGTGACCTGGGCGTGGAGGTGGAATTCGAGGAGCTGCCCATCCTCCAGCGCCGTCTGGTCAAGCGCTGCCACGAGCTCGGCAAGCGCGTGATCGTCGCCACCCAGCTCCTGGAATCCATGATCCAGAACCCGACGCCGACGCGCGCCGAGGTGACGGACGTCGCAAACGCCGCCTATGAGGAAGCGGACGCGCTGATGCTCTCCGGAGAAACGAGCGTGGGCCTGCACCCGCTGCGCTGCGTGGAGGCGCTGGTGAAGATCAGCAACCGCATCGAGCGCACCGGCGGCCTCGGCTACGGCCAGTGCGTGCTGCTGCGGGACGAACGCCAGAAGGCCGCCAAGGCCGCGGTGACACTGGTGGATTCCCTGCCGGATGCCCGCCTGATCGTGCTGACCCGCCGCGGCGTGATGGCGAATCACACGGCGATGCTGCGCCCGCGGACCAATGGCTTCTACGCCTTTACCCCGAAGGACCGCGTCTGCCGGCAGCTCGCGCTCACCCGGAATATAGAGGCCTTCCGGCTGCCCTTCGCCGCCACCATCGACGAGACGATCCAGCGCGCCATCGAAATGCTCCGGCAGGCGGACATGGTGAAGCCCGGGACTCCTCTCGTGATTATCTCGGACATCCTTTCCGACCACTTCACGGCGAATTCGATCCTGCTGCATCACGCGTGAGTTTCTCTTCCTAGCCGGAAAGGATCCGCCGGGATGTACCCGCCGCCTTTCCGGCTTTCCCTTTCATGAACGGCATTTCTGCCGTCGATGAAGCTCCCTTTGACGAATGCGGCACGTGGGTATGTTTCCCCCCTGCGGACACGTTTTACCCTCGCCAGCCAAGCCATTCCGGCCTACCCCGCCCCCGCCATGAGCGCCACGCAACTCGATCAACTGAAGCAGTTCACCACCGTCGTCGCCGACACCGGCGATTTCGAGTCGATGAAGGCCTACCAGCCTCAGGACGCGACGACCAATCCCTCGCTGATCCTCCAGGCTTCCGAAAAACCGGCCTACAAGCACCTCGTGGACAAGGCCGTGGCGGAGCACAAGGGCTCCTCCCTCTCCGGTCAGGCGCTCATCGATTCCGTGCTGGACCGCATCCTCATCCTCTTCGGCCTGGAGATCCTCAAGATCGTCCCCGGCCGCGTCTCCACGGAAGTGGATGCCCGCCTCTCCTTCGATACCGAAGGCACCGTGGCGAAGGCCCACCACCTGATCTCCGAATACGAGAAGGAAGGCATCTCGAAGGACCGCATCCTCATCAAGATCGCCTCCACTTGGGAAGGCATCAAGGCCGCGGAAATCCTCGAAAAGGAAGGCATCCACTGCAATCTCACCCTGCTCTTCTCCTTCGCCCAGGCCGTGGCCTGCGCCGAAGCCGGCGTGCAGCTCATCTCGCCCTTCGTCGGCCGCATCCTCGAGTGGTACAAGGCCTCCACCGGCAAGACCTTCGAAGGCGATGAAGACCCGGGCGTGATCTCGGTGAAGCAGATCTACACCTACTACAAGAAGTTCGGCTACAAGACCGAGGTGATGGGTGCCTCCTTCCGGAACAAGGGCGAGATCCTCGCGCTGGCCGGCTGCGACCTGCTCACCATCAGCCCCTCCCTGCTCGGCGAACTCGCTGCCTCCAGCGATCCGATCGAAGAGCGCCTGTCCGCGGAAGAATCGGCGAAGGCCGATCTCGAGAAGGTCAGCTTCGACGAGAAGTCCTTCCGCTTCGCCCTCAACGAGGACGCCATGGCCACGGAGAAGACCGCCCAAGGCATCCGCGCCTTCGCCGCCGACATCGTGAAGCTGGAAAAGCTCGTCGCGAGCCTGCTCTGAGGTTCTTCAGGTTAAATTTCAAAGCCCGCGTGCCGAGAGGTGCGCGGGCTTTTTGCTTCTTTCGGGAACCTTTGCGTAGGCGCGTTCGTGTGTACGCGAGGGGGTAGGTCCGCCACGCCCTCAAAACGTGGAGGAACCCAGGGGACCATTCTCGCGTTCTCACGAACGCGCCTACGTGGACCGACAGAACGCAGCAGCCTGGCGTCCGGAGCCGGCGCCCGCACGCTCCACCACGCTGTCCCTTACCAGGAACATCGTCGTTTGCACGGGCCGCTCCGGGTTCACGCGCCCATCCTACCAAGCCCGCGATTTCTCACGCGGGAATTTTTCAGGTGTCGTACTCGTTGAAGCGGAACTCCCACACTCCGTTGCTAGCCCGGCGCATTACCAAGGTCTGGCTGTAAGGATTTTCGTTCTCGTCCTGGAACTCCAGCCGAAGCTTGAGGTTCTTATTGCCGACGTCGTGCCACAGGATTCTCGCTGTGTCGCGCGGCCTCAATATATTTGGTGCCTCGAGTCTCGGAGCCACCTCCGGCTCCGAACTAACATTGAGTCCCACGGTTGCTCCCTGCTCTAGTTGGAGAATGACGACGGCGGTAGGGATGGTGTTTGATGCTACGCTCGCGCATTTCCTCACGATAAACTTCGGCCGGTTCTCCTCGGCCCTCACCCTCTTCGCGTGCTCCAGATGGGCGTTGGATGCCTTCACCATCTCCTTGTGCTGATCCACGGCGTTCTTCAGCTCGTCGGCTTGCAGCCGCAGCGCCTCGCCGTTCTGCCGCAGTTCGTCGCCCTGCTGGAAATACCCCAGCACCAGCCACAGCAGTGCCACCGGCCCGACGATTCCCGCCAGGGCGTCGCCGAATTCATTGATCCGCATCGCCCGGATCCCCTCCACGGTGAAAGGCGAGCGCAGCCACAAGACCACGCCGAAATAGAGGAGGGTGACACCGATGCCGCAGGCAGTTCTCGTGGAGATCTTCATGGGGAGGAGCCCGTATGATGCCAGCACCGCGCCGCCGGCGGCACTACATTTTTCCGGTCAGCTTTCCCGCCTTACAGCGGCCCCCGCGTCAGCACGAACGCGCCTACGGGAGAAGACAACGCGCGGCGGGCCGGCATCCCCGCTCGCCCGGCTCGCCACCGCCATCAACGAAAGGCGTAGTACAAAGCCGCGCCGAATCCACCGAGGCCCGCCAGGAGGGATAGCACCGTGCCGATCTCGAAGATTCTATAGTACGGCCGGAGTCCCCAGAACCAGCGGAAGTGAGCGAAGGATGCCGCCGCAAAATAGCAGACCGCCAGCGAGCGTGCCGTTTCGCCCTTCACCTTCACATCCGTCCCCCTGCCGATCCAGGTGGTTTCCTCCGTGATCCAGATCCCGGCGGCATATGCGGCGATCAGCAGCGGCAGGAGAATGCCGCGCAGGATCATCTTCTTCCTGCCTCCGGAAGGCGGATAGGAAAGATCCTCGATCGCCTCCAGCGGCCTGCGCTCGCGACTGGAATTCCAATCTTCCATGGATGGGCGGAGGATGCAGGAAGCCCGCGCCCGCAGCGATAGGAAAAGAGCCGGGGTTTTCCCACCGCCCGCTCATCGGCGGCGGGGGATGATACTTGAGAAACCCGCGGCGATCCGATCCTACAGCGCCAGATGGCTCAGCACCAGATCCGCATGCCCGCGGACCCGTAGATGGCACGCGCTTTTCCAGAACTTCCCGAGCGCGCCGCCGTCTTCTCCCAGCACCAGGGCCCGGCGTGCGGCCAGAGCCGGGAGCGCCTTCGCTTCCAGCGTGTCCGCGGCGTTGTCCAAGCCGATCAATTGGAAGCCTGCCGCCAGGAGGCAGCGCAGGACCAGCCCGCCATCCGCGATCCGGACGGGCAGCTTGAAAACCGCGCTGCCGGAGGCGCGGACGGCTTCCGGCTCGAAGGGCGAGCTCCCCTCCGCCCCGAAGATCACCCCGGCGGCATCGAAGGCATCCGCCCCGCGGACGATTTCCCCGATCATCGAGAAATCGCTCAACCGCGGGCAAACGACGAGCAAGGCCTCCGGCTCCAGGCCTTTCAGGAAGGCCGCCACGTCGCCGGTCTCGCCGGGCAGCTTGGCGAGGCCCAGCACGCCCTCGTGCGCCGCAGGGTCCGCCAGCACGTCGATCTCGCCGCGCTGCCTACGGAGCAATTCAAGCCCCGCCCACAGGGGTGCCTCCCACGGGTGGTCCTCCGCCACCAGCACGCCGGGAACCTCCCACCAGCCGGCAATCGCCGCCTCGACGCTCGCCTGGCCTTCCAAAACCACCCAGGGGTCGATGCGGTTGTCGATCTGGGAGCGCAGTGTTGTCAGCCAATCGGGGTCCACCCCTTTCCGGTAACGCGGCCCGGGCCGGATGACGAATTCAGAATTTCCGGATGACGTGCGGTCCCGCGAGGGCAGAATCACGAATTCCGGGAGCCGGATGCCGGTCCGCGGGGTTTCCGGGACAGCCTCTCTCCCCGCCATCCGATGCGCTTCCTTCTCCTGGCCCTGTTTCCCGTGCTCGCCGCGGCCGCTCCGCTGCCCCGGCAGATCCTGCCGCAGGCGGCGGTGCTGGAGGCCCAGGCGGATGAGGAGGGAAGAAAGGTCTGGCACACGAGGTTCTTCCGCATCGACTCCGACCTGGAGATGCCGCGCAACCAACTGCTACGGCTCGCGCAGGTGGCGGATACCACGGCGATGGCGGTGAAAAGCCACCCGCTGCCGCTCTTCGCCCCGCCGGAAGGACGGCGCTCCCGCATCGCCATCCATGCCGATCCCGCCGCCTACGTGAAGGCCGGGGGCGCCCACGGCAGCGCCGGGTTTTACGTCGCCCGGAACGCGATGGTGCTCGTGCGCGGGGATTTCCTGACCCATCCCCGGGACCCGGCCCGGGCGCTCCTACCGCCGAATTACGATGAGGACATCCTGGTCCACGAGCTCGTCCACCTGTGCATGCACCGCAGGAATGCGGGGCTGCCGCAATGGCTTCTGGAAGGCTTGGCCGAGTACTTCGCCTGCGCCCATGCGGGCGGCGGCCGCTTCGAATTCGCGGATATGGACAAGGCGGTGCGCGAGCATCTGCGCAGCCGCCTGAGTCCGGACGATCCCGGGATCACCCTGATCGCGGTGGCGGAGGTCTCCGCGGTGGACGGCCGCGGCTGGCTCCGGCTCGTCGGGCGGCTTCCCGAAGAGGAGCGCTACCGGGTTTACGCGACTTCCCTGCTGCTGGCGCACTACCATCTCCACGGCGGAGCGCGGCGTCTTGAAACCTTGGAAAAACACCTCGCCGCGGCTCCGAAAGAACGGGGAGGCGGCGACCCCGGTGGAGCCGGTGACGCGGCGGAAATCCAAGCCTCGCTCGTCCGCTTCTGGCAGCCGAAGGGGCTGACACTCCGGTTTATCGGGGTGAAATGAGGGTAGTTTCCCCGCAAAATCCCCGAAAAGGCCGATTTTGAGAACATTTCATGCAAATTTATGCTTTTCAAATCCTGATAATCGGGTGATTCTCTCCTCGTGTTGCGGCGCTTCGGTGCGGCAACCGAACCAAGGAGAGACCGCAAGGGCTTTTGATCGGTTTCGATCCGGGGGGATTTCGGCCGATCATCCTAGCAAAGCTCTCCTCTGGTTTAGATAAGGCGCGAATTGTGATTCCGGGGGGACTTGCGATTCGCGCCTTTCTTCTTTTTCCCGCCGCGGCGCTCCTGCGCACCTCCGCTTTGAAACCGCTCGGGTTCGCCTTTCCCTCGCGCCACACCCGTGCTTCTCTCCCGGCGGATGAAAGTGGGCATCGCGCAGATCAATGCGGTAGTCGGGGACTTCCCGGGAAATGCGAAGCGGATTCTCCAAGCCTACCGGGAGTGCCTGGAACAGGGTGCGGATCTGGTGATCACGCCGGAGCTCTCGCTGGCCGGCTACCCCCCGCAGGATCTGCTTTTCAAATCCAAGTTCGTGCCGAAGTGCCTGCAGGCGCTGGACTACCTCGCGAGCGAGGTGAAGGAGGTGCCGCTGCTGGTCGGCTATGTGGACCGGAACGACAGCGGGACCCCCGGCAAGCCCTTCCGGAACGCCGCGGCCTTCCTATACGGGGGCGAGGTCCGAGCCAAGGTGTGGAAAACCCTGCTGCCGACCTACGATGTCTTCGACGAGCTCCGCTACTTCGAGCCCGGGGAGAAGTGCGAGCCGATCCTCTGGAAGGGGCTGCGCCTGGGAGTGACAATCTGCGAGGATATGTGGATCCAGGAATTCCACGAGCGCCCGCTCTACGACCGCGATCCCGTGAGCGAACTGTGCGCGCAGGGCGTGGACCTGCTGCTGAACCTGTCCGCCTCCCCCTTCCATCTGGGAAAGGCCGGCCTCCGGCGGGAGCTCGTCTCGCAGGTGGCGCAGGAAGCGGCGGTTCCCGTGGTCTTCGCAAATGCAATCGGTGCCCATGACGAGCTGATCTTCGACGGCAATTCACTGGTGGCCGCCGCGGACGGCAGGATCGCCGTGCAGATGGACGCCTTCGCCGTCGCCTGCCGCACGGTCGATCTCGATGCGCTGCCCGCCGGTGACGCCCCCTTCTCGCTGCCCGTGCCGGAGGCCCAGCTCCATGCGGCGCTGGTGCTCGGCCTGCGGGACTACGCGTGGAAATGCGGCTTCCGCAGCGTGTGCCTGGGCTTGAGCGGCGGGATCGATTCCGCGCTGGTCGCCACGCTTGCCGCGGAGGCCCTGGGGCCGGAAAACGTCCACGGGCTCACGATGCCGAGCGGCTTTTCATCGCAGGGCAGCGTCGCCGACTCGATCGCCCTGGCGGCGAATCTCGGCATCCGCTGCGATACCATCCCGATCGGGACCACCTTCGCCTCGGTGAAAGACGCGATGGCCCCCCTCTTCCAGGGCAAGCCGGAGGACGTGACGGAGGAGAACATGCAAGCGCGCATCCGCGGGCTCTACCTGATGTCGCTTTCCAACAAGGACGGTCACCTGCTGCTCACCACCGGGAACAAGAGCGAGCTGGCGGTGGGCTACTGCACCATCTACGGGGACATGTGCGGCGGGCTGGCGGTCATCTCCGATCTTCCGAAGACCCGCGTCTTCGATCTGTGCCGCTGGATCCATCGCGCGCGCGAGCTCCTCCCGTGGAATCCCGTCGAAAAGCCGCCGAGCGCGGAGCTCCGGCCCGACCAGAAGGACCAGGATACCCTGCCGCCCTACGAGGTGCTGGACGGAATCCTGGAACTGTACGTCGAACGCCACCTCTCGGCGGATGAAATCGTGGCCCACGGCTACGAGGAAGCGACGGTGCGCTGGGTCCAGCGCCGGGTGGACCTGAACGAGTGGAAGCGCCGCCAGGCAGCCCCGGGCCTGCGCGTGACCACCAAGGCCTTCGGCAGCGGCCGGCGGATGCCGCTCGCGCAAGGCTTCACGGGGTAAGCCACCCGTCCCGATCGCCGGTGCCGCGCCGGGGGGGCACAAGAAAGGGACGGCGGTTTCCCGCCGTCCCTCGCAAGAGTCAATTACCAATCGGAAAAGGCTCAGGAAGCCGGGGTCTTAGGAGCACCCGGGTTCCACTCGTCCTTGGTGAGGAAGCCGTCTTCGTTGTCGTCGAGCTTGTCGAAGCGAGCCTGGACCTTCTCTTCGGTGGTGTTCTTCGGCAGCACGCCGGCGAATTCAGCCACGGTGAGGGAAAGCGGGGTTTCCACGGTTTCCTCGTTGGCCAGGTCGAAGGAGAGGAACTCGCCCTTGGTCGGCTTGCGGCGCTTGGCGGACCACTCGGTCAGGGTAAGCACGCCCACGGATCCTTCGTCATCGGAGTCGGAGAGGAGGAAGCGCTTCTTGACGACGATGTAAGGAGCCTTGCCCTGGGTGGCGGCCACGTATTCGTCCAGGCTCACGACGCCATTGAGATCGGCATCGGCCTTGATGAAAGCGCCTTCCTTCTTGGAATCCGCTTCGAAAACGAGGAATTCGCTCAGGGAGATGCTCTCGTCCTTGTCGGCATCGGCCTTCTTGAAGCTCTTGTTGATGACCTTCTCGGAAGGCTCTTCGCCGAGCGTGGTGGCGAATTCAACCTTGGAGAGGGAATTGTTCACGTCCCCGTCGGCGGCGATGAAAGCCGCTTGGTTCGGGTAAGCGGTGCCGGCAACAGCAGCGCCGGTGAGGGCGATGGTGCAAGCGAGCAGAGGGCGGATGCTATCGGTAATACGGATCATGTTTGTGCGTGTTAGGGTCGCGGCGGGCGGATTAGCGGCGAATCGTTAGACAAGCAAGGCAAATCTCGTATCGATTCCGAACTTCATGACTTTTTCATAAACGCGGGATTGATCATTTTTTATCCCCTGATGTTCGCGGACATGACACGGGAAGCTAGGGGCATCGCCTTTTTTAAGATTCAAGGAAATGAACCCCCCGGTTTTCCAATTACTCTCCCTGATAATGGACATTCTACTTCCTCCCCCTCAAAACATGACACCCGCCCCGGATTGAAACCCGGGACGGGTGCACTTGCCTCCCTGAAAAACCGGCCTCCCGTCAGCGCACGCCACCGCGTGGCGCCATGCGCAGCCGCAGGCCGTTACCCTTGAAATCCATATCGATGTTCAGCCGGTCGATCCGCTGGCGGACATCCTCCGGCACCGCTTCCTTGTCCTGCGGGGTGTCGTACGGACCTTCCCACTGGAGCTTGCCGTCCTTGCCGAAGACGCGGACTTCCTTGCCGCCGTCCTGGGACTTGAGTTCCACGCTGCCGTCCTCGTCGAGCATGCGGATCGAACTGGAGCTGGAGCTCTTCAGCTCGAAATTCCCGTCCTGCGGGACAAGGCCGTTGCCGGGCAGGTTCTCCAGATCGAAGCCCTGGAGCATCTGCTGCATCCGCTGGTGGATGCCCTGGCCCATCAGCACGCCCGGATCGATCGCCCCGTCGGCGTCGAGCGCCTCGAAAGCTTTCATGTTCTGCTCGATGGCCTCCCGCACGCGCTTCATCTGATCCGGCGGCATGCCGTTCATCATGAGATTGTCCAGCGGCTTCACCTCCGCGCCTGCTACCGCTCCGGTCAATGCCGGGGCCTTGCCGAGCACGACCTTCGCGTTCTTCGCGTCGCCCTGGTGGAGATAGTCGATGGACACCTCGTCTCCCGGCTTCATCCCGGCCACGGAATCCCGCAGTTCGTCGTGGGTTCCCACGGCCTTGCCGGAAACGCGGGTGATGATGTCGTTCTGCGCGAGCCCCGCCTTGGCGGCCGGACCGGCGGGATCGAGCGAGCGGACCACGACCCCCTCGCCCTCCGGGAGCTTCAGATGCTCGCCGACGAGTTCGGGAAGCTTCGAGGCCCCCACGCCCAGATAGCCGCGCGCTTCCGCGGCAGCGGGGACGGCCGGAGCGGGTGCTTCCACGGCGCCGGGATGGGGCATCTCCACCGGCGGCGCGGCCGCCTCCTCCGGGGTGGCCTGGGGCGGGATCGGGGCGGCCGCTTCCGGCGCCTCGATGGCCAGGGCGGCCGAGGCCAGGCCCAGCAGCCCGGCGAATCCGCATGTGAAATGTCGTGTCGTTTTCATTGCCGTTATATACTAGGAGCGTAGTACCTCAGCGTTTTCGTCTCGATATCTTCAGTCGATTTTCTCGGGGGCCAGCAGATATTGTTCGCGCGGCTGCTCGACCTCGATGATCTCGCCGCGGGCGTTCTTCAGCTTCACCTTGTCCCGGTAAACCACGCGGTAAACGCGCACCGGCCGGCCGTCCCGGGTCCAGCGCACGCCCAGGTCCGTCACGTCCTGCAGGCCGCTGCCCACCGCGGCGGGCACGAAATTGGCGGGATTGCCGCCGGAAGGCATCATCGTCGCGTCCTCCGGAGCGGCCCGGCC
>CBIHMP010000047.1:0-18053 GCA_966211015.1 uncultured Luteolibacter sp.
TCCCATCCCTGCATCCGGCCGCTTGCCGCCGCCTTCGTGCTGCATGGAGGAGTGGTTCATTCCTTCCATGGGCCCGTGGCCACCGTGATCCATCGCCATGGCTTCATGGTTCATCCGGTCCATCTTCATCGAGCCGTGGCCCGTTCCTTCCATCTTCATTCCCCCTTGATTCATGCCCCCCATGTTCATCCCGGGCCTGTCGAATGCACCGCTTGCCACCATCCGGTCGCTCATCCCCATCGCTCCCTGCGGGGTAAGCGCAAAGGCGTGCTTGGGGTCGAAGTCCATCATGCTCTCGTAGAGGAAGGGTCTGGGAACGTCCTCGGCGAAGTGCCGTTTACCGGAACCGATCCAAAGTGACGTTTTCCCCGAGCCGTCCTGAGCCGTGGAACGGAATTCGTAAGAGCCGGCTGCGGGGACCCTCACCAGAACGTCGTAGGTTTCCGCGATTGCGATGAATAGCGGCTCCTTCATTTTGAACGGCTCCACTTTCTGGCCATCAGCGGCTATGACCGTGAGCGGACCACCGGCGTAGTTCATGTGGAAGTAGGTTCCCCCGGCGGCATTGATGATCCGCAGGCGAATCGTCTCGCCGGGTTTTGCCGCGAGATGCTCCTCCGGCTTGCCGTTCGTGATGAAGGCGTCATAGGCGACGTCCGATAGATCCATCGCCGGCATCCGCATGGCCTCGCGGCTGAAGAAATCGCCTAACGTTCCGGTCTTGGCCGCTCCCAGGACGCTCTGGGCGGTTCGCTTCTCCACGCCGAAGAACTCGGATCCACGTCTCAAGGTGCGGAGGACCTCCTGAGGATTGCGGTTCGTCCAGTCGGACAGCACCACGACGTGCTCCTTGGTGTTCTCCCGGCCCGATCTCGGGTCGATGACGATCGATCCGTAAACGCCGACCTGCTCCTGAAGATGGGTGTGGGAATGATACCAGTAGGTTCCCGACTGCCTTATCGGAAACCGGTAGGTGAAAGTTGTCCCCGGCCCGATGGGAGGGAATGTGAGGTATGGAACCCCGTCCATGTCCGGCGGGACCAGCATTCCGTGCCAGTGGATGGACGTGTCGTGCTTCATGCCGTTGTGGACATGGATTACCGCGAGATCCCCCTCTCTGAACCTGAGAGTGGGCCCGGGAATACCGCCATTGATCGTCATGGCATGGACCGGTTTCCCTGCGATGTCCACGTGCTGCCCGGCAATGGTGAGGTTGTAGCTGACTTCCTTTGCAAGGGCTGGCACCCAGCCGAGCAGGACAACCAGAAGGTGGAGTTTTCTCATGGCAATCGGGGAATCTACAAAAATGGGAAAAGGCCGCCAAGCTCTTGATCAAGTCTGGCGGCCCTGCGGTTCACTTACATGGCGAGGGAGTCATGCAGCCATCTTCCGGCATTCCTCGGCACAGCGCCTACAGGCTGCCGCGCATTCCTGGCAATGGCCGACGTCGTGTTTGGCGCATTCCTCCCCGCAGGCGTCGCAGGCATCGGCGCAGACTTGGCAGAGTGCTGCTGCGAAGGGGGAACGGCGGGCCATCTCACGGGCGGCGATAGAGCAGAGGTCGGCGCAACTGTGGTCGAGACTGATGCACCTGGCCATCATCGCTACGTTATCTTCGGCGAGACACGAGCTTGCGCAGTGTTCACATGCCAACGTGCATGCCTGGCACGCCTCAATGCATTCCTGATATTCTTTCATATGGTTCCTTTCTGGTTTGGTTTACGGGTTGGCGATGCATGCCGCAGAGGAGGTATGCAGCCTGCACACCGGAAAAGGGGGCATTGCTGTGGCTAGACGATGAGTGTTTCATCCGCGCATGTTCTTCGGTTGTCATGGCGGGCATGCTGTCATGGCGGGGATTGCCGGAGGATCCGGGTCCCTGCGGCGCAGCTCGCAAGAAGTGTTGTGAGGGGTCGCGAGAATGAGCAGGCCTGTTATTTTCATCGGCGTGTGAGAGTAGGGTTCACCTGCAACGGGCGTGCCAGCATCTCGAGGGCGCGCAGGTGTGCGGGGTTCCCGCTTGATACGAGGCAGGCGTCGGGCCTGGAGGGATTTCTCTCGCGCCCTGCTTGGCTTCCTTTCTCTTCGGCTCGTCCTTGCCGGGATCCTGGCCCTCATGGGCGAGGGCCGGAGGCGCGGTGGTGGCGGCGAGCGGAACGAAGCGCGATTTCATGGCATGCAATTTTTTAGGTCCGCGCAGCCGAGCGGCCGCTTTGCTTGCATCCTCAAACCGTCGGGAGGTCCGGCGGCGGGCCGAGCGACGCATGAAGATGGCCTTTCCTGAACTCGCGCCCTCGGAGCCACAGGAAAATGACCGGGGTGACGATCAGGATGTGGACAAGACTGGAGATCATTCCGCCGATCACCGGGGTAGCGAGAGGCTTCATGACCTCTGCGCCCTGGCGGTGGCTCCACATGATCGGCAGCAGGCTGGCGACAATGGTGGCCACGGTCATCACTTTCGGTCTCAGCCGCAGGCGGGCGCCGTCTTTCACCGCTTGCACCAGATCATCGTAGGTGAAGGCGGTTCCTTTCTCCGCTAGCCGGGCCTTCACGGTCTCCTCCAGATACACCACCATCACCACTCCTGTCTGCACGGCGGTGCCAAAGAGAGCGATGTAGCCGACCCAGACGGCACCGTTGAAATTATAGCCGAGAAGCTTCTGGAGCAGCACGCCGCCGCTCAAAGCGAACGGTACGGCGAGCATGACGTGGGCGGCCTCCAGAGCGCTATGGTAAACGAAGTAGAGGAGGATGAAGATGATCATCAGGACAATCGGGAACACGAGCTGCATCGTCTTCACGAACCGCCGCTGGTTCTCGTACTCGCCCGACATCTTGTAGGTCATGCCTTCCCAATCGACGGTGCGGAGTTTCTGCTCCACCTCCTGGACGAAGCCGCCGAGATCGCGGTCCTGCACATTGGCCTGGACGTAGGAGCGGAGCAGGCCGTTCTCTGACGCGATCTCGTTCGCGCCCACATCGCGGGTGATCTTCGCCACCATTCCGAGCGGGATGTAGGGCACGGGGGTCTCCCCGCCGCCACCGGTCATCGGCGCGGCGGAAGGCGCCGCTCCTCCGCCTGCCATCCCTCCGCCCATGCCTCCTCCTCCGGTGGGCGGTGCCGGTGTCGCGGTCATTCCGGGTCGCACGGCAATAAGGATCCGTCCGAGCTTTTCGATGTCGTCGCGCTCGCTCCGCTGGACCCGGATCTGGATCGGGAAGCGCTGCCTCCCTTCGATCGTGGTGCTGACATTCTTGCCGCCGATGGCAACCTCGACCGCGTCGAGTACGTCCTTGGCGCTGAGCCCGTAGCGGGCCATCGCGTGGCGGTCCACCTGGATATTGAGGTAGGGCTTCCCCTGGATCCGGGATGGTGAAACCCCGGCTGACCCTTCGATTCCGCGGATCAGCGTCTCGACCTCGAAAGCCTTGCGCTGGATCTTGTCCAGATCGTCGCCGTAGATCTTCACTCCCACCTGCGCGCGGATCCCCGTGTATAGCATCAGGATGCGGTTCTCGATCGGCTGGAGGAAAGCCGGCACGTAGCCCGGCACCTGCTTCATGGTCTCGGTCAGCTCGGCCTTAAGCTTCTCCACCGTCATGCCCTCTCGCCAGGCCGGGTTGCGCTTCACGCGGAAGCGTCCGTCGGGAATATACTCCGGCTTCAGCATGATCGTCGTTTCCAGCATTTCGGTGGGAGCCGGGTCGGTGGCGGTCTCGAATCTCCCGAGCTTGCCGGCGACCGAAGCCACCTCAGGCACCTTGCTCATCACCTCGTCTTGCCAGGACATGACGCGCTGGATCTCGGTCAGACCGGTCTTCGGGATCATCACCGGCATGTAGAGCAGGCTGCCTTCATTGAGCGGCGGCATGAACTCCTTGCCGAATCCGGTCACCAAGCCGGCGGCGCGGGGGTAGCCGGCATCCTGGATTTTCTTCACCACGCCGCGCGGCAATCCGAAGGCCTGCAGCAAGGCGAAGGCCAGGATCAGCATCGCGAGCACCACCACGGTCTTGCGATGCTTCAAGGCCCAATTTAGCACCGGCTCGTAGATCGCCAGCAGGGCCTTCATCACCACGTTCCGGTCCTCGGAGTGGAAGGGACCACGGACCAGCAAGGAGCAGAGCACGGGTACCAGCGTGACCGCGAGCAGTGTCGAACCGATCATCGCGAAGGTCTTGGTGAAGGCGAGGGGGTGAAAGAGTTTTCCTTCTTGTCCCGTGAGCGCGAACACCGGGACGAACGCCAGGATGATGATCGCCATCGCGAAGAAAATAGGACGCCCGACCTGCTTGCACGCCGTCAGCGTCACCGCCCAAGTCTCCCGGGGATCCAGCTTTCCTCCTTTCTCTTCCTCGGCCCTTTCGCAGTGCCGGATTACGTTCTCCGTCACCACGATCGCCGCATCCACGAGCACGCCGATGGCGATGGCGATGCCGGTCAGGGACATGATGTTGCTGCTGATCCCGAATTCCTTCATCAGCAGGAAGGAAACGAGAATCGAGATCGGCAGCGGCAGCGTGACGATCAGGATGCTGCGGAAATGCCACAGGAAAATGACGTGGGCGAGCGTGACCAGAATGATTTCCTCGATCAGCGCGTGCTTCAGCGTGCCGATCGTATTGTCGATCAGTTCGCTGCGGTCATAGAAGGGTTTGATGCTCACGCCCTCCGGGAGGCTTGGCGCGATGCGCTCGATCTTTTCCTTCACCCGCTCGATGACCGCTTTCGCGTTCTCGCCCGTACGCATCACCACCGTGCCGCCGACCGCTTCCTTGCCGTTGATATCAAGCGCACCGCGGCGGAAGTCGCCGCCGATCTGGATCGTGGCGATGTCCCTCAGGTACACGGGGGTCCCCTCCATGGCTTTCACCGTCACCAGCTCGAGGTCTTCCTTCGAGGTGACGAGCCCGACGCCGCGGAGCACGAATTCCGCGCCATTCTCCTCCACGACCTTTCCCCCGACGTTCAGGTTCGCGTTCTGCACGGCGGTCATCACTTCCATCAGGGTGACGTTGACCGAGCGCATTTTGGACGATGACAGTTCGATCTGGTACTGCTTCACGAAGCCGCCGATGCTGGCGACCTCGGCCACTCCCTGAACGCTGGCGAGCTGGTAGCGGATGTACCAATCCTGAAGCGAGCGCAGCTCCGCGAGATCGTAGCCGCCGTTCCTAGCGGTCGCGGGATCGACATCGAGGTAGTACTGGTAAACCCAGCCTAGCCCTGAAGCATCCGGCCCAAGTTGCGGGGTCACGCCCGAAGGCATGGCGCTTTGCAGGAAATTGAGCCGCTCCAGGACACGAGCCCTTGCGAAGTAGGTATCGACACCGTCTTGGAAAATAACCGTGACCAGCGAGAATCCGAACATCGAGGTCGCCCGGACCTCCTTTACTCCGGCCAGCCCCTGGAGCCCGGTGGATAGCGGGAAAGTCACCTGGTCCTCCACCTCCTGCGGGCTGCGCCCCATGTAGTCGGCATACACCAGCACCTGATTTTCGGTGAGGTCCGGGATGGCATCCACCGGGGTCAGCCGCACGGCCCGGATCCCCAGGGCGATGACCAGGAACGCGGCGCAGAGGACGATGAAGCGGTTCTTAAGGCTCCATTCGATGATTCTTTCAATCATACATGTCGGGGATCAAGGTTGGATCTCCTTGCCGCACTCGAGCATCTCGGCGCCGAAGAAGGGATTGCCGCCCGGGCGTTCGCCGGTCTGAAGCCAGCGAGCTTTCTTCGGCACACCCGGTAGGGCCTGGTCCGTCATCGGACATTCCCAGACCCGGAAAGCCGGCATCCCCTCGGCTTTGCGGAGGGGCTCGAGGACGGCTGCGGCCGCTTGAGCGAACCGGTGGTAGGCCTTGCGCGCGGCCGCGAGATCGGCGAACCCGTGGAAATGCCGCGCGTCATCCAGATCGGCGAGTTTGTTTGAAAGTCCGGCGAGCGCCTTGGTCATAGCCCCGGTAGTCTCCATCGCCGGCTTGCTGGCTTCATTGAAGGCGGCCAGATCGTCCGCGGAGAGGGCCTTGGCCATGGCATCCGCGACCTTGAGGAAATCCGCGACGGCTCTCGCTTGCTTCGCATCGAGCTTGGCGGCCGCGGGCACCTCCGCCTTTTCCGGCCCGGTGCCGACCATGAAGGTGCGGTTCATTTCGGCCTGGCCATCGATCAGCAGATTGCCGTTAGTCACGACGCGATCTCCGTCGGCGAGGCCGGAAAGAATTTCGACCAGCATATCGCCCCGGCGGCCGAGCTTCACGACCCTCCGTTCGTAGGCACCTCCTTCACGATCGACATAGACTACCGCCTCAGCCCCTGTTTCGATGACCGCGGACCGCGGCACCGTCAGCACCGACGGCGTGCTCACCTCCACCGCACCGTCTGCGTAGAGGCGATGGAGAAGGGCCCGGCGGCCGTTAACCATCGGATTCGGAAGTTCCACGCGGATCTTGGTCGAACGGGTGGCCTCGTCGAAGTTCGGGTCGATGAAGGTGACCCTGCCTTCGAAGGATTTCCCGGGAAGGGCCGGGGTGGTGACTACGACCTTCTGCCCCGGCTCGATCCAAGGCATGTCCATTTCGTAGGCGCGGAACATGAACCACATGGTGGAAAAGTCCGCGATCTCGAAGAGCTTCTCGCCGGTGATCACATACTGGCCCTCATAGACATTCTGAGCTACCACGGTGCCGGTCATCGGCGCGAGGATCTCGCTGGAAAGGATCTCCGCAGGTTTCGATTCGACAGCGTCGATCTGCTCCTTGGTCAGCCCCATCTGCCGGAGGCGGAGCGCCGTATTGCTTTTCAGGTCCCCCGTGAGCTGGCGGTACTCCCGCTCGGCTTGCAGGAGGCTCGGGCTGTAGAAGTCGGCAAGCGGCTGGCCCCCGGTCACTTCGGCCCCGATGTAGTTCACGTGCAACTTCTCGATGCGTCCGTCCACGTACGCGGAGAGGATGCGGTGGCGGGTGGCGTCGTCGTCGATCATTCCGGCCACGCGGAGGGTACGCGTCAGAGGCTGGACCTCGGCCGCCGCCGTTTCGACATGCAGCACTTGGATCTGGCTTTGCGTCAGGGCGACGATGTTCTCGCCGCCGGCTTCGTCGAAGCCCTTGTCTCCTTCGTACACAGGGGTCAGTTCCATCCCGCAGATGGTGCAGCGGCCCGGCTTGTCACTCTTGATCCAAGGATGCATCGCGCTCTGGTAGTAGAGCACTTCGCGCTCCCCGGAGGCGGCCGCTGACGGGGTTGGAGAAGAAAGGCGGTCCTTGATGAACCATGTCGCGGTGGCGGCCAGCGCGGCGGTAAAGACGATGGTGATAAGAGTTTTCATGGAGGTATTTCAGCGGGTGGTTGGTACCAGGACCTCTAGGTCCTCGAGGGCCGAGAGCTGCATGGCGATGTAGCGCCGCTGCTCCAGGCGGATGGAGAAGAGGAGACGATTGGCCTCGAGGAGGTCGGTCAGCGGGGCGTTCGAGCTGATCCAGGAAGCCTCGAGGGTTCGGGTCGCCTCCTGGCTTTTGGTGAACACGTCACCGGAGTAGGCACGTGCCTGTGCCGCGGAGTTGGCCACCTCGTTGGTGGCGGAGATGACTTCGGCGGCGATTTCCCGGATCACCGCGTCGGTGTCCTTGGTAGCCGCTCGTTCACGAAGGCGCGCGGCATCGATGCGGGCCTGATACGAAGGCTCGTTGAACCACGGGAGGTTCACCTTCACTCCGACGGAAGCGCTCCTCAGATCGCCCCCGGAATACATGCTGCTCTCGACGGCGAGCGAGACACCCGGCAGCCGCTCGCGGTCGGCGATCCGGGTATCAGCCTTGGCGGCGGAGGCCATTTCCTTCATGGCGAGAACCCTCGGGTTGACGCGGCCAATGCGGGCGACCTCCCCGGCTGCCAGCCGCACCGGCAGAGGCGAAGCAGGCAAGCGAAGGACCGGCCAAGGGGTTTCGAGCGGTCGGCCGAGGCTCAGGTTGAGCCGTTTCGCAATGCTGTCCCGTGTCCGCTTCGCCGCTTCCAGGATCTGCTCCTCCCTGGCCAGCTCGCTTTCCAGGCGGAGGGCATCGGCGCTCGTCTGGTCGGGGTTGATTGCGCGCTGCCGGGCGTTTTCCGTCATCGCGCGCATCCAGCCGATTTGCTCCCCCTGGAGGCGGATCGATTCGTCGGCCAAGGCCAGTTCAATGGCGTCTTTCGCAGCCATCGCACCCGCGGCGAGCGAGGTCGTCCTTGCGTTCTCATTTTCGGCCCGGCGCATGGCATCGGCCTTCGAGCGGCTGGCTTCGAAAAGACCGGGCCGGGGAAGAGGCTGTTCGAGGCTCACGCGGATGTCGCCATCGTTCATGCGCATCTCTTTTCGCGCGCCCATCAGCATGAGCCCCACCATGGGATCGTCCCACAGGCGGACCGCTCTGACATCGCGGGCGGCGGCACCCGCCTTGAGCTGGGCGGACTTGGCGGCGGGGTGCTTGCGCGCCGCCTCGGCCCGGAGCGGCGCGAGGAACCCCTCGTCGGTTACGGGTGCGGGCTTCTCAGCAAGAAGCGAGCCGACGGGCACAAGCAGGCCCATCAAAAAACATAGCGTGGATTTCATGGAACATATGAGTCGGGAAAGAGTGCCTCCGGGAGCGCCGATCCATCGCGGCCGACCAAGCGACCGGGCGAAATGGGCGCAGTACGCCTGGCAAGGCTGCGACTCAAATGACCAAACGGCAGAGCGAGACGGTGAGTCCCACCCCGGAATATCCCGCTTGCGGAAGCCGGGAAAGCTCCGGAAGCAAGATCCGTCCTTCATGGGTGCGGGCGATCGTCAGCACGCCGACCACCGCCGGTGGAACTACCGCGTCCACCCTGAGCGGGCGATCGGGTGGAGCTACCGGTTCCGCGGGCGTCTCATTGTCCTTGGAATCGCTCGCGCACGGGCAACTCGTCTTGCCTTCGCAACACGAGCAATTGTTTGCCTGCATTTCGCACCGCTCCGGCGGGACCCATGCCCCGGCTGGCACCACCAGAGCGATCTGGAGCAGCAGCCCGAGCAGCAGCCCGGTGATGGAGCGGAGGGTCATAGGGATACCAATAAATGCGATTGCCTTAATTAAAACTACAATTCCGGCGAAGCCTTCGGAGGCATCCCGACGTGGTGTAAATGTCCAGCCGGCGTGGAAACCCTTGGAGAAAACGTTTTTTTTAGATGCCCGACCCTCTCGGGAAGATTGCGGGGCAGGCGCCGCCCTGAGCCACCCGCGCCCGTGGCGAAATCATGGAACCAGGCCCTTGAGCTGGTCCCTGAGAAGCTGCCGTGCCCGGTAGATCCGGGTTTCCACTGCTTTTGAACTGCATTGGCTGACGGTCGCGATCTCGGCGTATCCCATCCCCTCGTAGGCGAACAGGGTCATCGCTTCCCGCAGGTCGGGCGGCAGGCATAGGAATGCGTCGTGGTTGTAGCCGAAGTCCTCGGAAATCCGCTTCAATTGCACCGGATCGAGCCACACCAAGGGATTGGTTCCGGCATCGAGCAGAAGCTCCAGCTCTCCGGGATTGAAAAAGGTGCCGTAGCAGGTGGTGCAGCGTTCGATCCGGACCTTCGGCTCGGTGTCGAACTCGATTACGTCCAAGGGCGTGGCGCAGTGGGGGCAGGGCAGGGAGGCATCGGTGCCGAGGTCCCGGAAGTGGATCTGCCTCAGGTTCACATCCTGGCGGACGCCGCAGAAGGGGCAGAAGCTCATCGAGCCCTCAAGTCGTCCGCCGCAGCTGGTGCATTTCACGGATGGGATTTCGACAGGATCGCGATGCCGGGTCAATTCCACGCCCGGGGCTGCTTTGGAGCGCCCCTGGCGGGGAACGGCAGGCTTGCATTCTCTAACGAATCCCGGACGCTACCGCGGCCATGACCGCTTCCGGAACACCAGCGCCCCGGCTGCGCTCGCTTGATGCGTTGCGCGGGTTCGACATGCTCTGGATCGTGGGTCTGGCAGAGCTCTTCCATCAGCTCGCGAAGGTCGTGGATTTCGGATGGCTCCAGGCCTGGGCCCACCAGTTGGAGCACGTCGAGTGGGAGGGATTGAGGGCGTACGACCTGATCTTCCCGCTGTTCATGTTCGCCTCCGGAATGTCGGTGCCCTACGCGCTGGCTGCGAAGCTGGGCAGGGGCGATAGCCGGGCCGGGCTGTTGCTGGGGATCTGGCGGCGGGCCTTGGTGCTGGTGCTGCTGGGGATCATTTATAACGGCGGGCTGGAGCTGGAATTGGCCACCCAGCGCTACGCCAGCGTTCTGGGGCAGATCGGCCTCGCCTACGGCATCGCGGCCACGCTTTTCCTTTTCACGAAATCCTGGAAAGCGCGTGCGGCCTGGTGCGGGGGCATTCTGGTCGGCATGGCCGGGCTCCAGTTGCTTTTCCCGGTGCCCGGTTCCGGGGCGGGAGTTCTTACCCCGGAGGGAGTCGTCAATGCGTGGATCGACCGGATGTGGCTTCCCGGGCGTCTCCATGGCGTTGTCTTCGATCCGGAGGGACTGCTCTGTATCGTCTCCGCGTCCGCGCTCACGCTCGGCGGGGTGATCGCGGGGGACTATGTAAAGAGCTGGGGCGAGCCCTCGCATACCGCGGCCACGCGCATGCTCCTGGCGGGCGCGGTGGCGCTGCTGGCGGGGTGGCTGTGCTGGAAGGCCGGCTATCCTCCGATCAAGACGGCTTGGACCACCACTTTCAACCTGCTGGCAGGCGGGATCTGCCTCTGGATCTTCGTGGTCTTTTACCTGCTGGTGGACTTCAAGCCGCAATCGAACTGGAGCTTCCCCCTGCAAGTGGTCGGCATGAATCCGCTGACGATCTATCTCGCGGATCGCATCATCTCCTTCCCGGACATTTCGCGGTTCTTCTTCGGCGGGATCGCCGGACGGAGCGGGAAATGGGAAGAGGTCGTGATCGTCCTCGGCATCCTGCTGATCGAGTGGCTCTTGCTCTGGTTCCTCTGGAAAAAGCGGGTGTTCCTGAGGGTGTAGGAATGGGGACGAAGTTCCTCAGGGAGCCGCAGCTTCTTGAAACGCCTGCCGCACCGTGGAGCCGTCGGAGTTCGGGAAATTCGCGCGCTGCACCAGCATCACGTACGCGCGGTTTTTCACCGGGTCGATCCACGCCTGGGTCCCGTAGGCGCCGCCGTGCCCGAAGCTGCCGGGAGAGAGTGCCGCGCTGACCCCCTGCGGCTCCCGGACCACGCACCAGCCGAGGCCCCAGCCGTTGCCGGGCGTGAAGCCGGTTTTCAGGTCCCCGCTCTGGACGGTGATCATTTGTTTCACCGACTCCTCCTTCAGGTAACGGTGGCCATCCAGCTCGCCGCCGCGGAGGATCATGCGCGCGAACTTCCCGTAGTCCGCGGCCGTGGAGAAAAGGCCTCCGTTCGCGCGGGGATATCGTTCGCGGCTCGTGATCGGCTTGTTGCCCAGGAACATCAGTCCGGCTTTCGCCAGCTCGCCGCCTTCAGAGCGCGTGTAGGAGGTGGCGAGGCGCGCCTCCTGCGCTGCACCCGGATAAAAGGTTGTATCCTTCATACCCAGCGGGCCGAAGAGGTGTTTCTCAAGGAATGAAGGGAAGTCCTCGCCCGACACCACTTCCACCACGCGCGCGGCGGTATTGATTCCCGTCTGGCAATACTCCCACTTGGTCCCCGGCTGGAATTTCACCGGTTTCGCGACGATCAGGGGCATCAGGGCCTCCAGGGTGGCGATATCCCCCGATTCCTGCGGCGAGACCTCACTGAGCCCGGCGCTATGGGTGAGGCATTGCTTCAGGGTGACGACCACCTCTTTTCCCGCGGGATCCTTGAGATCCTTGAACTCCGGGAGGTATTTGGACACCGGATCATCCACCGAGAGCTTGCCCGCCTCCTGCATCATCATCACGGCGGTACCCGTCACCGGCTTGGTCATCGAGGCGATCCAGAAGATCGCGTCGGCAGGCATCGGGGTCTTCTTCCCGAGATCGGAGAAGCCGTTGGTTCCCAGATGCAGGATCTTGTCCTTGTCCGCGACCAAGGTGACGGCCCCGGCGATTTCCTTGGCTTCGATAGCGGCCTCCATCGCCTTGCCGATCGCGGGAATGGACGGTTCCCCGGCGGCGGAGCTGCCGAGCAGGGTGGCGGAAAGACAGGCCAGGAAGGGAGCAGGTTTCATCATCCGCAGGCTAGACCGGCAGTCTGAGGCTGCGCAAGGAGGGGGTGCGCCACCGGGAGGCGCACGGCGACCTTGTCCGAGCCGGGGGCATCCGATAGACCTGACCCACAACCCCGTAAAACCCGTCGTGAAACTCTACCCGCTTCTTGCCGCCCTCCTTTTCTCCCACATCGCCTGCGCCGCCCCCGAAAAAATCTTCGATGGCAAGAGCCTGGAGGGCTGGAAGGTGGAGGGTCCTGCCTACTGGAGCGCTGCTGACGGCACCCTGAAGGGCGAGAGCGACGATAAGATGCAGAATTCCGTGCTCTGGACGGAGAAGAAGTTCGGCGACTTCACCGTGGAATTCGAGTTCCGCTTCTCCGGCGATATCGATTCGGGGATCTTCCTCCGGGACCTCAACGAGCAGATCCAGATCGGCACCTCCCGCTCCCTGAAGAGGGACCTGACCGGCTCCCCCTACATCGGCAGCAAGGGCAAATACCCGCAGGAGGCCGAGGGCGTGAGGGAACTCCTGAAGGAGGGCGATTGGAACAAGATGAAGATCGTGGTGAAGGGAAACACCTACACCGTGAGCCTCAACGGCAAGCAGGTCATCGAATACGTCTCCGACACCGCCAAGAAGGAACCCGGCCCGCTGGGCCTGCAGATCCACCAGGGGGTGAAGATGAAGATCGAGTTCCGGGGGCTGGAGGTGGAGGCAAAGTAACCGGCTCCCGGTCCCACCGGGGTGCCGCCGCCGTTTCGGGCGGATTCCGGGATTTATCCCGGTGGAAGCCTTCATTCGATCACCTGGGGGAACAGGTACGGTGCCTGCTGTGGCGATTGTGCCAATTTCCTGACCCACGGGGGCATTGACGGCCCGGGGAGCGCGTGCACAATTCCGCCCCCGGCGCGAAGGACATGCCGGGAAATCAGGCCGCATCCGCGGCCGCCACGACCTACCACCATGACCACCATCGCCATCAACGGGTTCGGGCGCATCGGCCGCCTCGTCTTCCGTGCCCTCGTCGAGCAGGGCCACCTCGGAACCACCTTCAACGTCGTTGCCGTGGGTGACATCGTTCCGGCCGACAACCTCGCCTACCTGCTCAAGTACGATTCCACGCAGGGCAAGTTTGACGGCACGGTCTCCTCGAAGAAGTCCAAGCCGGAGCTGGAAGAGGATGACGTCCTGGTGGTCAACGGCCACGAAATCAAGGTGGTGAGCGCCCGCACTCCGGACGGCCTGCCTTGGAAGGAACTCGGCGTGGAAGTCGTGATCGAGTCCACGGGCCTCTTCACCGCCGCCGAAAAGGCCAAGGGTCACCTCGCGGCCGGTGCCAAGAAGGTGATCATTTCCGCTCCCGCCCAAGGCGAGGACGGCACCTTCGTGCAGGGCGTGAACGACGAGCTCTACGACCCCGCCAACCACCACATCATTTCCAACGCGAGCTGCACCACGAACTGCCTCGCCCCGATCGTCCACGTGCTTCTCAAGGAAGGATTCGGCATCGAGGAAGGCCTGATGACCACCATCCACTCCTACACCGCCACGCAGAAGACCGTGGACGGCCCTTCGAAGAAGGATTGGAAGGGTGGCCGGAGTGCCGCGATCAACATCATCCCGTCCACCACCGGTGCCGCGAAGGCGGTCGCGCTGGTGTGCCCGGAAGTGAAGGGCAAGCTGACCGGCATGTCCTTCCGCGTGCCGACGCCGACCGTGTCGGTGGTTGACCTCACCGTGAAGACGACCAAGACCACCTCCCTCACCGAGATCAAGGCGGCGCTGAAGAACGCCTCCGAGACCTACCTGAAGGGCATCCTGGCCTACACCGAGGACGAAGTGGTCTCCACCGACTTCATCCACGACAAGCACTCCTCGATTTTCGATGCCGGTTCCTCCATCGAGCTGAACCCGACCTTCTTCAAGCTGGTCGCTTGGTACGACAACGAGTGGGGCTACTCGAACCGCGTCATCGACCTCCTGTTCGACGTGGTGAAGAAGGGGATCTGATCGGTTTCCGGTTCATGCTTTTCCCGGACGCCCGGCCTTTTCGGAGGCCGGGCGTTCCGTTTCCGGGCGGGCTGCCCGCCCGGGACCCGTGACCGAAAACCTTCTGGCAATCCTATCGAAGCGACGCTTAGGTTGGCAGAAGTGAAGATGCGGACGATGGGACTGCGCGGGAAATTCGCGTTGGCGCTGGCCATCGCGGCGCTCCTGCCCCTTCTGGTCGGACTCGTGGTCCTGCAGACGTTCGGATTCCGTCACCTGCTGGCGACGGAGGGGCGCCAGCACGAGGCGGAGGCCACGGCCTTGGCCCGTTCTCTCGAAAATGCCGTGGAATCCCAGGCCGGCAACTTCTGGAGCTGGATCGCTGCCGATCCTGCGGTGGCGGAGGTAGTGGCGCGGCTGGACGCCTCCGCGGCTGACGCGGAGGAAACGCAGCGGATCGAGCGGCAGTGGCTGCAGATGGGGGAGGGTGACCCGGTTCTCCAGTCGATCCTCGGCAATCCTGCCTCGACCAGCCTTGCCCGCTTCTCGTCCGTTCATCGGCACGCCGCGGAGGTGCTGGTCGCGGATACGGCCGGACGGATCGTGGCTGCTTCGGGAAAGCCGTCCGACTACGACCAGTCCGACGAGCCGTGGTGGCAGATCGGCCGCTCCTTGCCGGAGAACGGGATGTGGACCGATTCCCTGCATTTCGACGACAGCGCAAAGGTGTTTTCGCTCGATCTGGTGCTGCCCCTTTACCGAGGAAGCGTGTTGAAGGGGGTGGCGAAACTGGTGCTGGACGTGACGCCGATGTTCCAACGTTTGCGCGGTTCGCGGGATGATGGGGGCGGCCAATTGGAGATCCTCCTGCCGGACGGCCGGATTCTCGCCCGCGCGGGCTCCAAAGGCTACCGCGCGCAGGGTGTCTTGCTCGACCCGGAGACGATGTTGTGTATCCGGGTGGGGCGGAACGGCTGGACCCTCGCCAAGGCGGGCGGCAGCGGCGAACGGATGACCGGTTTTGCCGCGATCCAGTCGCCCGCGATAGACCGCCGGAAGTACGAGCCCGGGGGCTACGTGCTGTTCTCGTCTCCCAAGGATGAAGTTGTCGCTCCCTTGCGCAGGCAGATCCTGATGACGGGAACCGGGGCGGGTCTGGCCACCGGACTGTGCCTCCTGGCTGGCTACGCGCTGGTGAACCGGAAGATCCTGAGGCCGCTTGCCGTGCTGGGCCAAGCGGCCCGGTCGGTTTCGGCCACGGCCCGCCTGCGGAAAGATGCCGATCTGTCCGAGGGCGAGGCTTTCGCGCTGCGGAAAACCGCGGAGGAAGACCTCGCGCGGATCGAGGCCATCCAAACGGGGGACGAGGTGGAGGAGCTGGCGGAGGACTTCGGCGTCATGACCTCCCGGGTGATGCGCTACAACCGCGAACTTGAGGCCGAGGTCCATGCCACGACCTCGCTGATCCGGGAAGAGCTGGAAATGGCCAGGGAATTCCAGACCGCCCTGATGCCGTCGATCGCTCCCGGCTACGCGACGGGACAGGTGAAGGATCCCCTCCGTCTGGCCTTCGCTCATTTCTACCAGCCCGCCTCGACCGTGGGGGGCGATTTCTTCGACCTTATAGAGCTCGATGAGCACCGCACCGGGGTGATGATCGCCGACGTGATGGGCCACGGGGCGCGGTCCGCCCTGGTGACTGCGATCCTGCGGGCGGTGGTGCGGAACCACGTGGTGTCCGCGGGGGATCCCGGAAGGTTCCTCGGGATCTTGAACCGCGAGCTGCACGAGGTAATCGAGCGCAGCCACCAGACTCTTTTCGTGACCGCCTTTTTCATGGTGGTGGATACCAAGGAAGCCCGGGCTACCTGGGCCGTCGCGGGGCATCCCGCCCCGCTCCGCGCGCGCAGGAGCACCGGTAGCCCGCCGCAGCTCCTCTGGTCCGGCGCCCAGCGGCAGCCGGCGCTCGGGCTGGTGCCGGATGTCACCTACCATGCCTCCACCTCGCCCATCAGGGCGGGCGATGTTTTCCTGCTTTTCACGGACGGGGTCGTGGAGGCCGAAAATCCCGCCGGAAAGGACTTCGGGATCCAGCGGCTGATCACGGCATTCGACGAGGCGCTGGACGGGCCTCTGGCTGCGATGCCCGCGAAAATCGAGTGCGAGGTGGCCGCCTTCCAAAAGCGGCGGAATCACGACGACGACGTCTGCGTGGTGGCCGTGGAGGTGATTCCGGGGGCGATTCCGGAGCTTGCGGCGGATTCCTCCGTCCTGACAGGATCGGTCCCAAGCGGGGCTTGACTTGCACGGCGTCCCCGGCCATTCCCGCCGGATGGCCAAGCTCTCGATCCGCGATCTCGACGTCAATGGTAAGGAAGTCCTTATGCGCGTGGATTTCAATGTCCCGCTGGAAGATGGAGCGATCACGGACGACACCCGCATCCAGGGTGCCGTGCCGTCCATCAAGCACCTCCTCGCGGGCGGGGCGAAGCTCGTGCTCGCCTCTCACCTGGGTCGCCCGAAAAGCGGCCCGGAAGCCAAATTCTCCCTTGCTCCGGCCGCTGCCCGCCTCGGCGAGATCCTCGGCCAGGAAGTGAAGCTCGCGCCCGATAGCATCGGTGAAGAAACCGCCGCCCTGCGCGCCGCGCTGCAACCCGGCCAAGTGCTGCTGCTGGAGAACACCCGGTTTTATCCTGCCGAGGAAGCGAACGACGCCGAATATGCGAAGGCTCTCGCCGGCCAAGCCGAGATCTACGTGAACGACGCCTTCGGCACCGCGCACCGTGCCCATGCCTCGACGGAGGGCGTCACCCATTTCGTTGGCAAGAGCGCCATGGGCTTCCTGATGGAGCGCGAGCTCGAATATCTGGATGGCAAGCTGCAGGACCCCGAGCGCCCCTTCCTGGTCATCATGGGCGGCGCAAAGGTCTCCGATAAGATCCAGGTGATCTCCAAGCTGATGGAGAAGGCCGATGCCTTCCTGATCGGCGGTGCCATGGCCAATACCTTCCGGAAGGCCCAAGGCTACAAAACCGGCAATAGCCGCGTGGAGACGGACAAGCTCGATCTCGCGCTCGAGATCCTTGCCGCCGCGAAAAGCAAAGGCGTGGAATTTCTCTTGCCCGCCGATACCCGCATCACCCGGGAATTCAAGGAAGGTGCCGAGACCAAGTGCACCGGCGCCTATGAAGAAGGCGGCGAAACTCCGGACGGCTGGGAAGGCATCGATATCGGTGACAAGGCCATCGAGGCATTCGTGAAGGAAGTCGCCAAGGCGAAGACCATTATCTGGAACGGCCCGATGGGCGTTTTCGAGATCGAAAGCTTCGGCAAGGGCACCAGGGCGATCGCCGAAGCGATGGCGGCCAGCAACGCCGTGACGATCGTCGGCGGCGGCGATTCGGTGACCGCCGTGAACCAATACGGCCTTGATGATAAGATGACCTTTATCTCCACCGGTGGCGGCGCATCTCTGGAATTGCTTGAAGGAAAGGTGCTTCCCGGCGTGGCGGCGTTGTCCGAAGCTTGACTTGGCCCGATTCCCGCTGTTGATCCCGCACCCATCTGCTACTACATGATCCGCAAGCCCATCTTTGCCGCCAACTGGAAGATGAACAAGGGGCCCTCGGAAACCGAGGATTTCGCCCGTAGTTTTCTTTCCAAAGTCCAGAACCGGACCTTCCCCTGCGATATCGTGATCGCGCCGCCCTTCGTATCCCTGGCCAAGGCGGCGGAGATCCTGGGCAATGTCTCCAGCATCGCGCTCGCGGCGCAGAATTGCTCGCAGTTCGATTCCGGTGCCTACACCGGCGAGATCAGCGCGATGATGCTGAAGGAGTTTTTCGTCCACTACGTGATCCTGGGCCACAGTGAGCGGCGTGCGATCTACGGGGAGACGGACGAGGTGATCAACGCGAAGG
>CBIHMP010000048.1:0-17820 GCA_966211015.1 uncultured Luteolibacter sp.
AAGGTGGATTGGCTGCGCCATGCGTACTCGATCAACGAGCGGGCGGAAGAGGTGATGGGGATGCGCGACGAGATCGCGACCGGGGCGAACCTGGAGCTGGGCAAGTGGCTGGGACGGCAGAAGAGCGAGCAGATGTTCGCGGCCTTCCAACTGCAGCTCAACGGGTCCAACGTGAAGTACGTGAACGGCAAGACGCTGGACACGCTGAGCTCCGCGGACACGCTGGCGTGGGAGGAGATTGTGAAGGGCGGCCAGGCGATGAAGCCGCTGGGCGGCACGGCGGCGAACATCGGGCGCGGTGCCAGCGGGCCGGTGTGGTCCCAGTGCGTGGTGGCGACGCAGGCGGCGCTGCTTTCCCTGAAGCTGGATGCGGACTACAAGGAGCTGGTCTCGATGGCGGGAGAGCGCGGGAAATTGAACACGATCTTCAGCGGCGGCTACCCGACCATCGACGGCCACACGATCACGGAGTACAACCCGATCGACCACGACGGGGTGGGCGCGGTGGGTTCCTTCCTGAATCCGAAGGCGGATCTGGGCGTGGCGGTGACGGCGGGCACGGCGGCATTCGACATCACGGGCGGCGGCAATCCGGCGGATGCGGCGCTGACGGACATACTCTACTACAAGTATTTCCCGGGGCACGCGTACCGCTTCATCGACCTGACGACCTTCGCCCCGGCGGCGGGGACGAGCTACGTGCTGATCTACAACCTGACCGGCGCGGACGCGGGGAAATTCGGCATGTATTCCTATGCGAACGCGACGGGGAACAACGGGAACAAGATCACGGTGAACGGCCGGCTGGGCTCCGCGACGAGCGGGATCCGCAACACGACGATCGGCGACGTGGTCTGGAATGCGACGCTCCACACGGACGCGCACCCGGAGGACTCGCTGGTGATCCCGTGCAACCGGAAGGGCGTGCCGATCGGCGACACGCTGATCCTGGGCAGGCTGGCGGCGCTGCGCGGCTACGGGAAGTACCGCGGGCGGCGCTCCACGCAGTCCGAGGAGGGCGGCTTCATCGAGCAGCGCTACATTACCTCGGTCTTCGGCCAGACGATCCGCAAGGACCGGAAGGGCCGTCATCCGGGAGTGATCCGGCTGCGCCACGCGGTGAGCTACCCCGGCATTAACCTGCCGGCAGTGACGTGATCCCGGCCGCCCGCGGGGAGGCTCTTTTCCCTGCGGGCGGCCCCATTCTCCCCTGCCCCGCGCCGGGGCGTGAGGAGATTTAAACAACAAAACATCATATCAAGGACAAGACATGAGTGCACTTTCGGATTACCTGGAAAACAAGATCGCGGACCACATCCTGGGTGGCGGTGATTTCACGCGCCCGGCGACGGTATATGTCGCCCTCTTCACCGCAGGCCCCACGGATGCGGGCGGCGGCACGGAGGTGAGCGGGAACGGCTACGCGCGGGCCGCCGTGACCAACAACGGCACGAACTTCCCGGCGGCCTCCGGCGGCCAGAAGAGCAACGGGACGGTCATCACCTTCGGCGGCGGCGCGACCGGCACCTGGGGAACGGTAACCCATTTCGCGATCTACGACGCGACGACCAGCGGGAACCTGCTGCTCCACGGGGCGCTGACCACCGCGAAGCTGATCGAGAGCGGGGATACGCCGTCATTCCCGATCGGGACGCTCGTCTTCAGCTTCAACTGATCCCCTCCGAACCATGGCCGAGATGCTTTTAAACACGGATACCATTCCGATGAGCGCCGCCGCCACCGCCGTCATGGTGCGGGCCAGCAAGCTGGGCTCGAAGCCGTCGGTCTCGGCCACGGTGAAGGGCGGGATACGCCGCCTCAAGGGACTGGAAGGAATAACGGTCGCCACGGTGGCAGCCTTTACGGCCAGCCTGCTGATGGTGACGACGCTGGATACGAGGGCGGCGGGGTATAACCTCAGCGGCCTGATTTCTCCGAACGGGAACGGCATCCTGTATCCGCTGGGCGGCAACCAGTTCACTTCAAACGGTGAGGTATCGTCGGGGGGAACGGGGGTGTGGACGTCGTTGACCCGGCCGAGCGAGGGGAATTGGGTTATAATTGTAGATACGCCCTCCACTTTTACTTCTTGGGATGGCATGTGGACGGGGAGTGGGGCCACGCCCCACACGGCGGAGTGGATCACTAGCATCGGCTCGGGCGTCCCTTTGCTCACACAAACGCAAGTATCCGGGTCGAGGATCGTCAGCAAACTCTCCGGCACCCCCCGGAGAATTCGCCCCGTCGGCTCGGCGGTTGCCCTGACGATCTCCCCGTGGGCGGAGCTCCGGGTGGGAAGTTTCTATCTTGCCTCCAGGACTTCCGCGGTCCCGGCGGCTTACTCCTCGCTTAATCGAAATCCGGAGTTCCAATCGTGGCGAACGGTTAACAGCGGGGCATCGGGATCCCTGCGGCGGCAGATCCTCCTGCGGAGCCCTGCCAGGGCATCGGCGACGGCGCTCCGTTCGGAGCTCGACGCGGGACGGGACGGGCTCGGGGTGTGCGAGGTGATCCGGGAGATCCTCCTCATGTGGGGCCTGGAGCATACGGAGAAAGCACCTGCGTGGGCGCGGCGGGCGGCTCTGAACGTGCTGAACTCCGCGATGCAGGCGGTCTGGAATCAGGCGAGGGACAGGAACTACTGGACCCGCAGTACCATAGCCGTGAACCTGGAGGCGGGCTTCTCCGAGGCAGTGCTGGATCAAGGTGTCCAGAACGTGACAGGACCGGTGCGGCCGGCGGCGACGCGCAGACCCCTGGCGGCACTCGGCACGCCGGGGGAGCTGGAGCAATTTGCGGACCTTTACTTGGACGGGGAATCGCCGGGAGAACCGGTGGCCTACTACATCGAGCGGCAGCGGCAGGCCGGGAAGGAACCGTGCAAGTGCACGCTGAAGGTGGCGCCGGCACCGGCCGAACCAACGGAGCTGATGGTCGATGTCGTACTGGAGGCGCCGCGTTTCACATGGAATGACGTGGACCGGTGCCCGCGGGTGCCAATGCCGCATCGTTATGTTGAGAGCCTGCTGCTGCCGATCGCGCGCTATCAGGCGATGTCCGGCCACCTGGCGGTGGCGCCGGAACGCCGCGCACAGATCGAGGCCGAGTATGCGGCCGCGCGGCTTGGCTTGGAACTCGCGGACCCGCTGCCGGGAAAGAGCGGTGACAACACGAACCTGAGGGAGGAGGCACGGGTATGAAGGCCATTGCTTTTGCACAGCGCTTGCTACGGGATCTGAAGGAGAAGGATGTGGCGTCGCTGGCAGCGGCGGACCGGCAGGAGATCGGCGACGCCATCAATGGCGCGCTGCAGAAGCTGCACGATCTCTCCCCGCCCCACGCCCGGGAGGCGGACGGCAGCGTGCTGCTGGCTGCCCCGCTGGCGGTGATCGTGGAACTGGCCGCAGGGTCGGCCGAATTCACAGGATATACGGCGGGAAATGAACAGCTCCACTGCACCATCCGCATCGAGGGCGATCCCGTGGACAACAGGATCACGGGCGCAAACTCGCTGCTGCATCCGTATGGCGGAGCCACCGGACCGAGGACCGCGATGATCTATCACGACGCGGCTTTGATCCCGGAGCCCTTCGCCGAGATCATATCACGGCCACGGGTGCTGGAGACCCGCAGGGTGCTGGAGGCCTATCGCGTCCCAGGGCCGGCCTGGGAGGAGCGCGGTGTTTCGGAGCCGCGGGAATATCGGGTCGAGGCGAATGCGGTGAACCATTCCTCCCCCGCTCCGGCGGTGCTGCGGGTGGACCCCATGCCGGACCGCAGCTACCGGCTGGAAATGCGCGTGGCGCTGGCACCGGCGCGCATTTCCTTCACCGATCTTTTGTCCGGGATCCGGGAGCTGCCGCTACGCGAGGAGCATGTGGAAGCTTATCTTCTGCCGATCGCCCGCGGGCTGCTATGCCACTCCACCCTGTGGCGGAATGCGGAAATGAGGCCGGCGGTGCTGGCAGCCGCCAGCCAGGCGGAGGCGGCATACGCGGTCCTGGCACCGAAGACGCAGGCCACGCCCTGCAATCGCGTCGGATCGCCGGTGGGATACTGAAAAAACGACTATCATGGAAAACATCGTCCGCATCGAAGAACTCGACCAGTGCGTCGCCGAGACCCTGCTGGCCATCCAGCGGGGAGTGGCGAAGGCGCGCGCGGAGGGCGGGATCATCGTGGATCTGCCGCCGGAAGTGCAGTTCAGCGTGACCGTCGTGAAGGAATGGCAGGCCCTCGATTCACTGGCCGGTCAGACCCTGGAAACAACGGAACAACAAGGTGGCGGCAGCACGGAGGTAGTGAAGGGCACCGAGACCGGAGAGCAAACCACGAGCGGAATCGAATCCCGCAGCGAAACAGGAAGCCGCGAGGTCAGCTCCAAGGAAACCGGCAGCGAGCGGCAGACGAATTCCGGCTCCGAGCACCGCACCGGGAAAGACGGCGCCAGCAGCAGCGAGACCGCGCATCGGACGAGCACCGACAACTCGAGCCAGAACAACGCGCACAACCAGGAGTCCGACTCCATTTTCAAATACACCTGATGGCCCAGCACACCGGAACGGAAGAATCCACGAAATACAACCAGGCGGTGATCAATACCGCCTCGGGGACGGAGGATAGCACGCGCTCCAGCAGCCAGTCCTCCGCGCAGGAGTCGGAGGCGAAAAGCAGCGGGACCACCGACTCCACGCGCAATCGAGAGACGGCGGACAAGGACAGCAGCAGCACCAGATCCGAAGGCACCAACAAGCAGACGGGATTGAACCGCAGTGAATCCGCCCGCACGGCCGAAACCTCCCGGGCGCTGACCGCGACAAGCACGCAGGTCACGCGGGTGAACGACAAATCCAACATCGGCTTCCAGGTGGCCTTCATCGTGCCCATCCGTTCGATCACGCCGCACCAGCCGGCATAGCCCGTTTCGCGAGCACCCATTCCCATGAGATCCGGAGTCCTCCACTTCCTCAAAACCATCCTGACCGGCAGCATCCGCTTCAAGTCCGCACCGCGGCTGCTCGGCCGCTACTCGGCGGGCGAAGGCGCGGGCCAGGAGATCAAGATCGGTGCGGGGCTCACGCTGGCCGGGGACACGCTCCATGCCGACACCAACTGGGTGTCGCAGAACCAACTGAGCGGGGTCATCGATTACTGGACCTCGCGAATCGACAACAAGCGCGACCACCTGGCGGTGCCCCTCGCCCCCACCCTCGGCTTCACGGCAGTGAACTTCGACAGCACCGAGGTGATCTACGGCAATCTCACCGGGAATAGCACGATCACCTTCCTGAACCTGGCGGCGGGGAAAGTCGTGGACGTGCTGGTCGTGCAGACCGGCATGAGCGGCTTCGGCATCAATTGGCCCGCCGGCGTGATGTGGCGTCCGGCCGCTCCGTCCAACCCCGTCCCCACGGCGCCGGTCTTCATCCGTTTCATCGCCACCACCTCCGCGGCGTCCGGGGTGATCGGCCTGGTTCTAACAGCATAATACCCCATGAGATCCGGCGTACTTACTTTCCTCAAATCCGTCCTCACCGGCAGCATCCGCTTCAAGGCGGCACCGCGCCTGCTGGGGAGATATTCCCCCGGCGAGGGCGCGGGACAGGAGATCAAGCTCGGTGCCGGCCTCAGCCTGGAGGGAGACACGCTGAGCGCCTCCACCGCAATCGAAACCAGTCCCGGCGGGAATGGCAACGCGGACGAGGGAAAAGTGGCGGCGTTCGGCGAATACGGGAACCTCACGGCATCCGAGATTTGTAAAGTCAAGGGAAGGGAGCCCGGCGTATCCATCAGCCTGGACTCCTATTATTTCCCTCCCTATCTGGAATTCGCCGACCACCGCGACGGGATCAAAAACGGAAGGCTGACCATCGCCTCCCTCCCTGAAATCGGCACCATCACATGGACGCTGCCCGACACCGGCGGGATCATCCCCGCGATCGCCGCGGAAGCAAGCCGGGCCGGAGCGGAAGATTCCCCCTATCTCGAACCCCGGGAAGTCTGGTGGGATCAAACGGAGAAGAAGGCGTGGGCGAAGTGCACGGGGTGGCTCGGCATCGCCTCGTCGAATCCGGCGGGTGCCATGGACGGCGACATCTACGCGAACGACATCGCGGGGAAGATCCGCATGTATCTGGGCGGCTCCTGGTGGGATCTGGGTGATTGGACCACCTGATCCGCCCGCTCGAATCTACCATCGATAACACATCTCCATGAAAATCGAAGATCTCATCAGGTCCGCCGGCAAAGTGGCGGACTCCGCCACCAATGGAAGCCCCGTGGACCTCGCCGTCGCGGACAAGACGTTCGACACGCCCACTCGCGGGCTGTGGATCGGCACCGGCGGCAATGTCTCGGTGCAATTCGCGCTCGGCGGCCGGGCCGTGCTGGCCAACGTGCCGGATGGCACCCTGCTCCCGCTCGCGGTCCACACCGTCGTGAAGGCCACCACCACCGCTTCCAATATCGTCGCCCTCTTCTGATGCCGAATTTCGGACTCCATCTCGGCGCGGGCATCGGCCTCGCGCGTGGCCAGGCCCGCAGGCGCGCGGCAGCCGCCGCACCCGGCCTGCCGGTACCCGGGGACAGCCCGGCGAATACCGGGCCGGGGGCGGTCGGAATCCAGCAGACCGGAAGCAACGGAACGTGGAGCGGAAGCGGCCTCGCCTTCACCTACGCGTGGCTCCGCGACGGCGTGCCCATCCCCGGTGCCACCGCGATCAACTACACCCCCACCAGCTCCGATTTCACCGTCGAGGTCATGCTGCGGGTCACGGCGACGAATACCGCCGGCAGCGCGAGCGCCGAAAGCGCGCCCGTGCTCGTGGCCTACGACGTGCCCGCGAATACCGCAGCCCCGGTCGCGGGCCCCTCCGGCGGCACCTACGTGTCCACCGCCGGCACATGGTATGGCAATCCCGGCAGCTACTCCTTCCAGTGGTTCCTCGATGGGTCGCCGCTCGCGGGTGAAAGCTCCAGCGTCCTGGCCAGCCCGGAATCCCTGCCGCACGAGACCACGCTCCAGTGCCGCGTCACGGCGGAGAATCCCTCCGGCAGCGCCTCCGAATTCTCCAATCCCTACGTCCACCTCATCCCGGCGCCGGAGAATACGGCCTCCCCCGTCGCCACCTTCGGCGCGGGCACCTACTCCTGTAGCAACGGAACGTGGAATAGCGCATCCGGCGGCTTCTCCTACCAGTGGTATCTGAACGACAGCCCCATCCCGGACGAAACCGCCGCCACCCTGGCGGATCCGGGCGTGCTCGCGGATGGCGATCTCATCCACTGCGTGGTCACCGCCAGCAACGCAGGAGGCAGCACGGATGCCCCTTCCAATGTCCTGATGCACCAGGCGGCGGTGTACGGCACCGTTTACTGGCTGGACAATTCCGACAACGAGGACGGCTTCCGCATCGAGTGGGGCACGGACGGCACGAGCTTCCCCGCCAGCATCACCGTGGGCCCGGACCTCTCCACCTACGAGGTCCCCTTCCCCGACCCCGGCACCTACCACGTGCGGGTCATCGCTTTCAACCAGGTCACGGGCGATTCCGCGCCGAGCAACGTGGCCGTCATCACCGTTTCATAGAGACATGGCAACCGGAGACATCACGGCGGTCCGCATCGCGGCCGAGGGCTGGTACGCGGAGATCGAGATCGAGGGCTTCGCCACCGGCGCGACCTACGACTTCGGCTGGGCGGAGGGAAACGTCCCCACGGCCAAAACGCCGTACTTCACGGTGGTCTCGGAGGGCTTCGACACCGCGGGAAATGCCACCACCGTCACGCGCACCATCTACGCCACGATCCAGCAGCGGAAGCCCTACCCGGACGACGCCCAGAACGAGGAGTCGGTGGTTTCCGGCAAGCTCGTCTTCCAGGCGGTGCTTTCCGAGTTCGTGTACGATGACGACAGGGCGGGCGGTGCGGGCACCTCCGGCACGGACCCCGTCTTTACCGCCCCGGCCGGCTGGGTGAAAAGCGGTGCCACCCCCAGCAATGCGGTGGCCGGCATGGCCGTGACGAATCTCTCCACGCTGGACTACCCGGTGCCGATCGCGAACTGGACGCGGCCGGATTACGAGAGGCTTAGTACGCACTCACTGCGCCTGGGAGCCATCGGCTTCCATGCCTCCGGCCGGGACCAGAGGCCGCTGGCCTGCGTGAAATTCACCGCCACAAATGGCACCCAGACTGCGAATGCCACCGTGGCCGCGCCCTCGATCGATGGCTCCGTGAACGACGCGAACCCCGTGATCGAGTACCGCACGGATCTCGACCTCACCGGCTTCACCGACAACAGCATCCTGACCGCGAATTTCCAGGCCTACCCCATCATCGGGGATGCGGATGCGGTGTATGATTCCACCGCGGGCTCGGCCACGGCGGCGCTGAACAAATTCACCCTGCCGCAGACCTACCTGCTGGATGTGGCGGGCACCCGCGGCTACCCGATCTGCGTGGTGAATCCCGCCGCGGCGTCCGGCAGCGGTGCGGTCTTCGCCGCGGATGAAGCCACCCACCGCACGAATGCCGCCGCCAATCCATACCCCACGCTGGCGAAGGCGATGGCAGGCATTTCGGCCTACCTGAATGCCAACCACGCCCGCACCCACCTGGCCGGGGCCACCATCTATCTGGCCACCGGTACCCACGAGTTCGTGAATGGCACGGAGGCGAACGGCCTGCCCGCCACGGACGGGAAATGCTGGCTTACCGTGAAGCCCCTGCCGGGTGCCACCGGGGTCATCTGCACCGGGGACTCCGGCGGCGACCACCTGATCCCGGCCTACGCGATCAAGCTGGAGGGCCTGAGCTTCACGCGCTCCTCCGATGTCGCCTTTCTCCAGGGCGTGGATGGCAGGCTGCTCACGCTCGGCTGCCAATTCGCGGACACCCGCGCGGCCACCAGCAGCGACGGGATCTTCGACAACGCAGGCAGCACCTGGCACCTGCGCTCGCAATTCAACCGCGTGCAGGTCGGCACCGCCTCCTACCGCGGATGCAGCTTTCCGGAGGGCGATCAACTCGGCCGCCGGGTGCTGATGCTCGGCTGCGAGTGGCGGCAATTCGGCACGCCGTCCGTGATGTTCCTGGCCTCCACCGGGACGAACAACACCAGCGACGGCGTGATCATGGCCTACAATACGGTGTACGATTGCGACTTCGGCGTGGCGGAGTATCCGGGCACCGGCACGGGTGTCTTCACGCAGGGGATCGCGGTGGTGCAGAATGTCTTCGAGTGGGCCTCGGGCAGCGGCACGCGGCTGCTGCGCTGCGCCGCGGATGGCAACGAAAACGAGACGCACAACTGCGTGATCGCGCACAACACCGTCGCCGGGGAGTTGTGCAATGTCTTCTACCAGGACACGCCGCAGACGCGGAAGCCGCACCTGGGCCACGTGATGATCCTGAATGTCACCCGCTCCCTGGGCAGCAAGAGCGACGACTTCGCGAACGACGGCCGCTGCACGGGGAACTGGCCGGTGTACAACGGCTGCGGCTGCATCGGGAACCGCGTCTCCGGCGGCAGCTTCCCCACCCGCTTCCGCGGCCTCTACAGCCGTGCGGGCACGGGCGATCCGGCCGATTCCACCTTCCTCGGCATGGGCTTCACCGACGACCGCTCCTTCACCGGCAGCGGCGCGGGCGCCGGCGATTACCACCCGGCGCTCGTCTCGCAATTCAAGCACATCCCCGCGCCGCAGATGCTCGCGTGGGACATCACCGGGGCACCGCGCGCCGCCATCGATGCCGCGGGAGCCTACCGCTATGAGCGGGATGCCTTCGTGCCGCTGGCCCCCACACGGCTGCGGCTCTCGCCCTCCCTCTTCATCTTCGAGGAGGACTTCGAGGGCAGCGGTGCCCCGGCTGGATGGACGACGGACGCCGCGGGCTGGAATTTCGACTACACCGCCTCTCCCCTGCGCGGCACGCAATCGCTCTCCGTCACCGGCTCCACCACCGGCACGCTGCGCGGCGTTTACACGCCCACCATCGGCTTCCCGGACCACGGCAGCGTGTGGGGCATCTACATGATCCTGCGCATGGCCACGGTGGCCACCGGCGGCACCGGGCGCTTCATGGAAGTACGACGCCTCTCGGACAATGCGCTCCAGAACATCGTCCGCGTGAATACCTCCGGCGTGCTTTCGCTGGCGAATGGCTCCGACGCGGGCTCCACCGGCAGCTACGACCTCACCGGAAAGAGCGAGGTGCACCTGTGGCTGCGGCGGAATGCCGACGGCTCCCTGAGCGGCTGGGCGAATACCACCGCCACCCACCCCGGCGGCGCGGCGATGATGACCGGCACGGCCTCCAATACCGGCCGCGCGGGAAACCTCCACATCGGCGCGGCGCGATCCATGAACCTCATCGTGGATGCCCTGCGCGTGCAGGACAGCGAGATCGGCAGCGATCCGGTCTAGGGCTCTGTAGCGGCGGTCTATGACCGCCGGACTTCACCCGATCCGTCGCACTTCCACGCCACGCCAACCCACCACTCCCCGATGCGGCCGATGCCGCCAACCACCGGCGCTCATAGAGCGCCGCTACATCCTCAAGCCCACGCCCGCCACCGACGCTCATAGAGAAAGCGCCGCTACATCCTCAAGCCCCATGAACACGCATCGCACGCTGCTTTATCTCCTCCCCATTCTCCTCGCCTCCTGCGCGCCCCGCCCGGGCACGGTGCCGAAGCACGTCCCGCTCGATCCGCCGCCAAAGGCCCGCGCGGTGGAGGTCGCACCGGTCCGCCACGCCGCCGCCGCCGCCCATCGCGAAGCTGCCGTGGCCGGCGCGAAGGTCGAAAAGATCGCCGCCGAGGTGAAGGCGCTGGAGAGCCATCTGGATGCCGCCGTGGCCGAGGCCGACCGCCTGCGGAAGCAGAAGTCCGCCAGCGAACGGGAGCTCGACCTGATGTGGGAAAACCTCACGAAGATCCACCAGCGCCACGATGCCCTTTCGCTGGAGGCGCAGGGGGCGAAGGCCGCGCTGGATCGCCAGAAGCTCCTGCACGCCGCGGCGGAGACGGAGATCGCGAAGCTGGAGCAGGCCGTGCGGGAGGCCGGCGTGGAGACCGCCCTGCTGCGCTCCTCCTTCACCACCGCGGAGAAGCTGCGCGCGGGCACGGCCGAGGCCCTGGACACCGCGAATGCCAGCGCGGCGGACCATCTCGCCAAGGCGCAAAAGCTCTCCGGCGAGATCCGCCTTTTCCGCATCCTGGCCGGCACGCTCCTGCTCGCGGGACTGGCCTGGTTCCTCATCCCGCTTTTGAAACGCACGCTCATTCCATGAAAATGATCAACGAAACGTCCATTACCTTGTTGAAATTCCTGCTGAATAAATCCGCGGCCATCGTGCTGCTGCTGGGGCTCATGCCTTGGTACCACGCCCTGCCCTCCGGCGAGGCGGCGGCCACGCCCTACGCGGAGCTCATCTACGTCTGCATCCTGGTGGTGGGCAGCACCGTGGCGGCCCCGCTGATCCGCCTGCTCGTCTTCCCCGAGGCCGCCGCCTACGCGGAGACGGGGAAGCTGCGGCGGGAGCTGGACTCCCTGATGCCCTCTCCCGCGCTGCGCCACTACTGGTTCGCCACCGGCATCTCCTACCTCGTCACCATCGCATGCGCCGCCACCTTGCAGCATTGATCCTGCTCCTGCTGCCCCAGCATGGCAGCGCGGAGACCCTGCAGGAGAGCCGCTGGCGGCAGGCTAGCGTGCCGCCGCACCGCATCCGCACGGTGGATGCCATCGTGGCCCGCATCCTGGCGAACCGCCCGCGCTACGAGGCCGTGGCGCGGCAGACCGGCGTGCCGTGGCACGTCATCGCCGGGCTGCACAATATGGAGGCATCCGGCAGTTTCGCGAAGCACCTGCACGAGGGCAGCCCGCTCACCGGCCGCACGCGCTACATCCCGAAAGGCCGGCCGCGGCACGGCAAGCCGCCCTTCACTTGGGAGGCCTCCGCCATCGATGCCCTGCGCTACGATCGCATGGACGCCGTGCGCTGGTCCGCGCTCGATGCCACCCTCCACGCCTGCGAGCGCTACAATGGCACCGGCTACCTGAGGCATCACCCGCAGGTCCCCACGCCCTACCTCTGGAGCCACACCACGCTCTACACCCGCGGGAAATACGTGGCCGATGGCAAGTGGAGCTCCACCGCCGTGAGCGCCCAGACCGGCATCGCCGCCATCTGGAAACGGCTGGAGGCGAAACGACAACTCACCCTTCCCCGCTAGACCCCATGGCTCCTCCGAAGCTCCGCGAAAAAGGCATCAACCTCAATACCGCCCTCCTCATCCTGGGCGGCATCGTCAGCACCATCACCATCGGCAAGGTCATCCTGCCCCTGGCCGTCGTGCCGGAGCGCGTGCAGGAAGTCGGCCACTCCGTGAAGGAAGTCCGCCGCGACGTCGATGCCGTCGCCAAGGTCCAAGCCGTCCAGACCGAGGCCCTCAAGCGCCTCACCGACATCGCCGCCGAAACGCAAAGCACCCGGCGCGAGGTGGACCGGCACGGCGCCGAGATCCAGGAGGTGAGAAGGAGGCTGGATCGGCTTGAAACGAAATGATCTCAGACGCCACAAGAATGCTCTTCCGGAAAAGACCGATCACGGTCGAGGCCCGTCAATTCGATGGGAGCCAAGAATCTCTATCCCAGATCTTAAGATGGATGATCGAGAGCGGCTATAGGGGAGAAGCTAGCGGCCACGACCCTGCTGATTCCATTACTCCAACCGACCTGAGAATGCTTCGCTTGCCCACGTTGGAAGGAAATATGATAGCAAGCCCGCAGGACTGGATCATCAGAGGAGTCAGCGGTGAATTCTATCCCTGTAAACCTGACATTTTCATGGCGACCTACGAACCGGCCGGAGGAGAAGCATCTTGAGGCTTTGGGCTTTCGCTGCTTTCTTTCTCTTCCGCTTCGTCCCTCAAGAGTGGATCAGATGGCCTTGATCCGAGGTTCTGAACCCACGGTGAAAGCCACACGGTTAAAGCTATGAAAGCTATTCCAAAGCTGCGAGGAACCCATATTTCCGAATGCGTGAGCGGAATATAAAGTTTTCTAGTTTTACCTTCACCCAGAATTTTCCACTCTGCCGCATACGGCATAAACATTAGATGCTTCTCCATCTGATGGATAACATCAAATTTGGCAGTGCCAAGATTCTTGTAGGATCCGATAAGACTTTGCCAGAATATACCGATAGGAATTCCAGCCAAAGCAATCAGCCACGCGTGAGGCCGAAGCGATTCGTCGGTATCTTTCGAGTAGAGGAACGCTATTGCCGTGCACAGTCCGGCTGACAAAGTAAAGAAAAATGTGTTAGCATTCTGGCGACGCCCCGCAAGCGCATCGTTCATTTCCACGTAGAGGCGATAAACGTCGAAAGCACCCTCCTTAAGAGGCGGACGGAAGCAAGGATTTACCACCGGCTCCAGATCAGAGTTGGAATCAGCGTCCTCCATTGATCAGAATCTTCAGGTTATCCCATGTCCATTTATACATGACGTCGCTGGGTAGCGCTGTCGTGGGCTTAAAGCAGACTTTTTCACCCCTTCCATATAGCAAAAAGTATCGTTTGCTTTCTTCTTGGGCAATTGAGAGTTCAATGGCCACACCTTGGGCTGTGTGGGTGTACTCCCCGCAGATAACGACAACCACATCGCAACGTCGAATTCGCTGGCGAGCATTTGATTTCCAATCGGAAGACGCCTCTTTGATAGAGTGATCCGCAATCTCAAAGTCCGTGTCGGGATGGCGAGATTGACCGACGAGGAAGTGCTTCAGTTCCTGATCATGATCATAGTCGAAGCTGATGAAGGCGCGTTTCATGTTTGGGAGGAGTTCGGAGACAATTTCTGTAGAGATTTGCTATCATGGATCGGGATTCAGCAACAACTCTAAAGCTGCACATTTAAATTTTTTACCGACTGGTGAGATCAGATATTGTCAGCCAATATTTCAAGCCCTCACCTCTTCCCCGCCTTCTTCCCCGCCTTTTTCACCGGCACCGGCGGGGCGGCGTCCACCAGCTTCACCGATTGCCTTGTCGCGGCGGCGAGGATCTTCTTCACCTCCTCGTCGCTGCGCTTGCGGATGAGGTTGCGGAATTCGCTGAGGGCTTTTTGCGCCACACTGGAGAATTTCTTCTTCCCCTTCTTCGGCGGGGCGGTATCGGCGTGGGTCTGGCGCTGCTGCAGCCAGAGCTTGTGGATCGCCTGGTAGTCCGCCGAGCCGGGCTGCACCTTCAGGCCGATGACGAGCATGGTGTGCAGCGTTTCCCAACGCACCGGGCGGCCGTGCTCGACCTTCCACGGCACCGTCAGCGAGTAGTCGCAGGTCAGCGCGATGTCCTTCTGCGTCCGCCCGCGGGAAACGCGGAGGTTCTTGAAGGCTTCTTCCAGGGTAGCGGGTGTTGCTTTGGCCACGGCGGCAGGTAGAGCGGAAATTTGACGTTGTGGCAAGTTTGAAGTAGTCCGCCCGGTCCCCGGGCGGGCGGGCGGTTCCCGGCGGCCCGCTGGCCTCCCCGGATCGGAGCTTGCAGCGCGCGATCAAGGAGCGCACCGCATCCCCTCAAGGAGCGCCGGCGTCCCGCCGGTGTCCGGGGACGACATCCGGCGAGGAGCCCCCGACGATGGCAACCGGCGGGACGCCGGTGCTCCTTGAGAAGACGCTCCTCGCGAGAACGCTCCCAGCGCCCACTCTCCGCCCGGGGACCGGGCGGACTACTTCCCCTGCATCAGCGCACCGCACCGCCTCAAGGAGCGCACCGCATCCCCTCAAGGAGCGCACCGCACCGGCTCAAGGAGCGCCGGCGTCCCGCCGGTGTCCAGGCACGACATCCGGCGAGGAGCCCCGACCGATGGCAACCGGCGGGACGCCGGTGCTCCTTGAGAAGACGCTCGCCCCTACAACAGCTCCCCTTCCCTGCGCTTCCCGTACCTCCCGTCCGCCTGCTTCACGATCGAGCGGTCCTTGATCAGCATCGAGAGCGTGCTTTTCGCCTGGCTCATCGAGAGATCCCCGGCCTGCATCAGCGTCCGCACCGCATCGGCGAAGGGGAAAAGCTCCGGCAGGAATTTCAGGTAACCGTGCACGTCGAAGACCGTCCGGCCCGCTGCCGCTGTTGCTGCGGCCCCCGCCGCGGGCTTCTTCTCCTCCGCCTCCGGGTCCTCGATCTCGTCCCAGGCCAGCCCGTCGCACTGCCGGCCGTGCTGCAGGAAGATCGTCTTCACCACGTCCCGCCGCATGTCCAGCATCCCCGCGCGGTCCCCGCGTTTCGTCAGCATGAACTTGTATTTCCCCTCGTGCCCCGGCACCGGCATGATCGCCGCCATCGCCCGCGGCCAGTTCGTGATCTCCGAGCTGCCGATCCCGATGTAGGAGTAATCCGTGCTGTTCCAGTGCGCCCGCGCCTTCGCATCGGAGGAGGTCTTCCCGGTGTGGTGGACGAAGACCGCGATCGCGCCCGTGCGGTTCAGCACCGGCTGCATCCAGCTGCGGAAGAACCGCGAGGCCACCTCCTGGCTCGAGATATCCCCGCCCACGTAGGACAGCAGCGGATCGATGAAAACGACATCCGCCGCGCTCTCCCGCAGCATCTCCTCCAGCCACTTGCAGAAGTCCTCCCCGGTGCGCTCCACCTCCCGGACGAAGCCGAGATTCCGGGCCATCACCGTCAGGTTCTCCGGGCCCAGCGCCACCCGTGCGGATTTCTCCGCGCCCAGGAACATCTCCGCCAGGTCCCCCTTGTCGTTCTCCGCCTGCACCACCAGGATCTTCAGCGGACGTCGTACTTCGATCCCGTGCCACGGCACTCCCGCCGCCCAGTGCACCGCCATGGAGGCGATCAGCGTGGACTTCCCGATCCCGGAGGGCCCCGTGACGATCATCGAGCCGCCCTTGCTCAGGAAGCGCCGCTTCGGGCCGATCAGCGCCAGCGGGTCGTCCCGCGTATCGTGCCGCAGCAGGTCGCCCACGTTCCACACTCCCGCCAGCGCCGGATTCCGCGCCGACTCCACCAGCACCCGGCGGACCTCGGCGGGCTCCGGCGCGGCCCCGCGGATCCAGTCGTTCGCGTCCTTGTGGCCCTCCGGCACCTGCGCCGTCAGGAAGCGCGTGCCGGCCGCGCGCGTGCCGCGGAGCTTCTCCAGCCATTCCTCCGCCGGCGTGCGACCTGTCCTTCTGTTGATTTTTTCCGGCGGATCGTTCTGCGGGATCGCCAGCAGCGCGGGAAAGGCGTGCGCGGAGAAGTCCGTATTCGAAGTCGCACCGCGGGTGATGACCGCCGCATACGCGGAGGGGTCCTCGTGGTGCCCCAGCCGGTCCAGCACCGCGAAGGCATCCCACTGCGATTCGAAGGCCAGCGTGTGCCCCGCCTCCGCCGGATTCCCGATCACCAGCGGCGCGGATTCTCCCTGCGGCGGGAAATACATCCACCGCCCGTCCTCCAGGCGGTAGTGGCAGCGCGCCACCTTTCCCGCGGCATCGTGCACCGGCAGCGCGATCCGCCCGCGGTGCAGGCCGACCAGCCCCTCCCTGTGCAGCCACGCCGTGAAATCCGCCGAGTAGCCACGCCACGCCGCCAGCTCCGCCGCATGCCGCGGGGTAAAGGCTGCCACGCACGCCGCCCAATCGAAGGCGGTACCGCCCGATGACGTTTTGGCAATCTTTTCCGGAGCCTCCTTGCGGCTCGCCCGCGGCACCCTGCGGGCCGGGGCTTCCCCCTCCACGGCAATCCCCAGCGGCGCGGCCAGGTGCCGCACGGCATCTGCAAAGGCCAGCCCGCGGTGCTCCTGCAGGAAACGGATGGCATCCCCGCCCGCACCGCAGCCGAAGCAGTGGTAAAAGCGCCGCTCCGGATGCACGTGGAAGGACGGCGACCGCTCCTCGTGGAAAGGGCAGCGGCCCACGTAGGACGCACCGCTCTTCCGCAGGGCCACATGGGCACCCACCAGTTGCACGAGATCCGTGGCCTCGAGCACGCGGGCGACGGTGGAAGCAGGGATCACGAGGGAGAGGGATGATGTTTGGTAGCACGACGTTCCACGTCGTGTGGGGGACGTGCGGATCGGAGGGGAAATGCGGCACTCGCCTTCTCTTCCACCCCCCGAAGTAGCACGACGTTCCACGTCGTGTAGCGGGCGTGCGGATCGGAGGGGAAATGCGGCACTCGCCTTCTCTTCCACCCCTACCCCACGCGGGATGGAATCCCGCGCTACGACTCCCGCAGGGCCACGTCCTCCATCAGCTCCGCATCGCGGGCCGATTCGTGGTCGTGGTCCGTGCGATCGGGTGTCTCCTCTTCCTGGCAAACGTAGCACCCGGGGTCGCGGCCGCCGCAGCGGGAGCATCTCATCGGCTGCCGTAGTGCTCCGGGCGGCGCGCTTCGCTGGCGGAGAGGGTTTCGTCGTCCAGGCGGCGGAGCTCGGACTCCAGGCGCCAGATCTCCGTGCCCCGGTCCGTCTCCACGATCGCGATGGAAGCTCCTTGGAATTGCCGGATCGCGGCCGCCAGGAGCTCCTGCTCCTCCGGCCCGTACGGCGTCGTCACGGAGCGGTAGCCCAGGGTTTTCGCTTGTTCGGAAGTCATGTTCTTTGGATGTGCTGAATTAGTCGTTTTGTTGTTTTTGCTCTGGAGGTAGGGACCTTTCTCCGAAAGGTCCGGCTTCTGGCGGCGCTTTCTCTAAACCGGCACCGAAGCCCGCCTTCGCAGCCGCCCACCGCCGGACCTTTCGGCGAAAGGTCCCTACCTTCGGGCTTCTGGCGGCGCTTTCTCTAAACCGGCACCGAAGCCCGCCTTCGCAGCCGCC
>CBIHMP010000049.1:0-17800 GCA_966211015.1 uncultured Luteolibacter sp.
AGACCCCCGCGCCCCAGATCATCGACGCCTCCCAGCGCCGGATCGAGGCACCGAAACCCGGGGACAAGCCCTTCGAGCGAAAGTCTCCGAGCCATCTCTCGCTCTCGGTTGCCGGGTTCGAGGACTACGAGCTCCCCGGCTTCGACCTCCTGGACGCGGTCGAGGAAGCAGAGGCCCCGGAGGCCAACCGCGACGAGCTCCTGGCCACCCAGCGGACGATCATCGACACCTTGCGGGCCTTTGGAATCGAGGTGACACCGGGAGACATCACCCGCGGCCCGACCATCACGCGCTACGAGATCTACCCCTCCACCGGCCTGCGCGTTTCCCGCATCTCGCAACTCGAAGCGGACCTCGCCCGCGCGACTTGCGCCGAACGCATTAACATTCTCGCCCCCATCCCGGGCAAGGACACCGTAGGCATCGAGCTCGCGAACTCGCAAAAGGTCTCCGTACCGCTGCGGGAACTTCTGCAGGACCCGGAATTCCGCTCCGCCAAGAAGAAGATCCCGCTCGCCCTCGGAAAAGACGTCTATGGCAAGACGGTGATCGGCGATTTGGCGGCCATGCCGCACCTGCTGGTCGCCGGGGCCACGGGTTCGGGCAAATCGGTGTGCATCAACTCGATCATCGCCTCGATGCTCTTCAAGTTCGGTCCCGATGAACTCAGATTCATCATGGTGGACCCGAAGGTGGTCGAGATGCAGATGTACAACAAGCTGCCCCATCTCGTCGTCCCGGTCGTGACCGACCCGAAGAAGGTGGTGGCCGCGCTGAAGTGGGTGGTGAACGAAATGGAGAAGCGCTACCGCGTCTTCGCGAAGACCGGCGTGCGGAATTTCGACTCCTTCAACCACCGCGTGCGCCCGGAGAAAGCGGAAGCCGCCGCGGAGGAAATGAAGGACGAGAGCCCTCCCTGGAACGCCGACGAGGAGGTGGACATGGAATCCATCGAATCGATCGCGGCCGCGCTTGAATCCGGCGAACTCGGCCCCGAAGCGGAAGAGGACGAGTTGCCCATCGAGGAAGAGAAGATTCCGGACCGCTACCCGTACATCGTCGTGCTCATCGACGAGCTTGCCGACCTGATGCAGACGGCTCCGGCGGACGTGGAGATGTGCATCGCTCGGATCGCCCAAAAAGCCCGCGCGGCGGGCATCCACCTGATCATCGCGACGCAAACCCCTCGTGCCGACGTGGTGACGGGCATCATCAAGGCGAACATTCCCTGCCGGATCGCCTTCCAGGTCTCCTCGCAGCTCGATTCCCGCGTGATTCTCGATAGCAAGGGAGCTGAGAAGCTGGTCGGCAAGGGCGACATGCTCTACCTGCCGCCGGGCTCGGCAAAGCTGGAGCGTTCCCAGGGAGCCTTCGTTTCCGACGAGGAGGTGGAGCGTCTTGTGGACCATTGCTCCGCACAGGCGGAGCCGAACTTTGAAACCGACATCCAGCGCTCCATCGATAACGGGGGCGATGACGGCGAGAACGAGGACGATATTTCCCCTGCCGACGAGGAGTTGATCATGAGGTGTATCGAGGTCGCGAGGCAGGAGCAAAAGTGTAGTACCTCGCTCCTCCAGCGTCGCCTCCGCCTCGGCTACACCCGCGCCGCGCGCATGGTGGACATCCTGGAAGCTCGCGGCGTCGTGGGACCGGGTGACGGGGCCAAACCCCGCGAAGTGTTTCTAAAGTGAGGTGGGCCTAAAGAAGGGTCCGTGCATTTTGCGACTCAATCCCGCAACTCGCATCGTGGAAGAGGCCATGAAGCTCTCCTCCCCTCACTGGTAAAGTCATCACCCTGAAGGAGCTATCAACCTTCCCGCAGTCGTGGCCCGCGTCTTGCAAAAAAGGTGCAGCCATGAAATCATCCGTGATCGAAAAAAAGCATCGGGGAACCGCTGTGGTGGATCCCGAGGAACATTGGAATAATCTCCACCAGCCCCAGCACAACGGCTTGGGAACCACGCTCAGGCACGCGGGCGCAAGGCTGAAGTCGATGCATGTGGCCGAGATCGCCGGTATCGCGGCAGCGGGTTTCGCCCTCGGATACCTGTTCTTCTCCCGCGGCGGCTTCACCGGCCGCAGGCATAGCTATCTCCGGAACGTTATCGGGAGTTCCGTCATTCCGGCCGCCTCCAAGGGCTTCCATCGCGCGTATGATACCTTGCGCGACGGCAAGTCCTTTGAACGGCTCGGCCGGGAAGTGGCGAAGCTGCGGTCGCATTGGTAGGAACCCTCGCCTTCCCCGCCATGAGCATTCCTCAACCCGCCTCCTTCCAGCCCGACGAATGGGTGGAAGAAAAAATCGTCCACGCCAAGCAGCGCACGCAGGAGTGCCGCGCCGAACTGGAACAGTCGATCATACGCCACCCCTTGGGCTCGGTAGCTCTCGGGTTCGGCGCGGGCTATCTGGCGAAAAGCCTGCCGATGGCCCGCATTGCCTCGACCACGCTGAGAATCGCGCTGGCCTTCACGCCCCACATCTTGCTGGCTTTGGGAGCCGCCCGGGCGTGGCAGGTGCTCCGTAGCGAGGACCAAACTAGCTCTCCTATTTTGGCCGAGCCCGATGCGCCGGATCGCGGTCCTTCGGTTGCCAGTTTCCCCGGCCCCTAGGGACTAACGCCAAAAAGCCGGCAGGACGTGTCCTGCCGGCTTTTTTGCGGCTTGGCCCGGGGATCGCAGCGACGATCCCCTACCGGGAGGATTGCACGGTGCCGCCGATGCCCAACGTAAGCATCTCCTCCCACGGATAAAGCTGGGCCGTAATAAGGGCGCAAGTCGTTACCTAACAATGAATTTTAAGCTTTCTTTCCTATCTTTCATTTTCTACCTTCAATTAATGTCATTTTTAAGGGGATCGAAATCTTTTGCTGAGCCTCTGTTGCGCTTTGCACTGATCCTTGGATGCCTTCTCCCGGCTTTCGGGTCGGCCGGCCCGGGAACGATCTCCGTCGCGTGGAACCGGAACACCGAGTCCAATGTGAGCGGGTACAAGATCTACTGGGGGGAGACCGCCCGCCACTATACCAAGGTGCTGGATGCAGGGAATGCGGTGGAGGCCAGATTGACGGAACTGACGAGCGGCCAGACCTATTTTTGCGCGGTCACCGCCTACAACACCGCAGGTCAAGAAAGCGCGTATTCCTCCGAGATCAGCGTGACCTACGTCGCTGAACCCGGAGCACAGGACAGCAGTTCCCGTCTCGTGCTCCTCGAGGCTGAAAACGGTCAGCGGGGTTCACCGATGTCGATTTTCACCGAAGCCGGGGTCTCATACGTCGCCACTTCCACCTATTCCACCTCGGCTTGGGTCGAACTAGGGTTCACCGCGCCCGTGGGGGACAACTACCACGTCTGGTGCCGGGTGAAGTCTCCCACCTCCAGCACGGACTCTTTCGGAGTCGCGGTGGACAGCGGCACCGAGGACATCTTCCACGTCTATGGGGCTCCGGAACCGGCAGACGGTATCCGCAGCAGCTCGTGGATTTGGAAAAAGATCCACCTGCCAAACGCGGGGCCGAAGGTCTATGCACTGAGCGCCGCAGCCCACACCATCCGCTTCCGCTCCCGCGAACCCGGCGCGCAGCTGGATCGGATCGTTTTGACCAACGACCCGAATTTCATTCCCGACGATTCGCTACCGAGGAGCGGCGACGTGCTGGCGGTGACGGAGCCACCGGCAAGCTTGGTCCGCAACCAAGGCCAGTCGGCCGTCTTCACGGTCACGGCTGCCGCCACCGGTCCCGTCTCCTACCAATGGAAGAAGAACGGAGTAGCGTTGTCCGGAGCGAATTCGGCATCGCTCATCCTCGGATCCCTAGGCACCGGCGATGCGGGGCACTACTCGGTGGACGTCATCAACGGGACCGTCAGCGCCACTGCGGGCCCGGCATTCTTAACCGTGAATTCCACCGTTCCCCAGCCGGTCTTCAGGGTAAGCCGCATGACCTTGAATCCGGATCGCTCGCTCGCGTTTCACCTCGAGGGCGAGCTTGACACCAACATTCTCGTCTATGCTTCCAGCAACCTCACGACCTGGAGCCTCATCGCCGTTCACTACAACGAGACCGGCCTGATCACGGTATCCGATCCCGGTGCCGCCGGCAAAACCCAGCGGTTCTACCGCCTGGAGAGCGAGTCGATGTCTCCCTTCGGCGAATCGGAATCGGATCGCACGCCGACGCCGGGAGGTGCGACCACCAAGGCCCTGAACGTGAGTCCGGAGCCTTGATGAGAGCTGCGGGGGAGCCCGGCGGCGGGCGGAAGCTTACCAGCGGCTCTGACTCACGTAGATCGTGTCGTAAGGCCGGACATAAAATGCACTGTCCGAGGCACCGCTGAGGGTGTCGCTGAGGTTGAGGGCATAGCGCTGGTGCTTGCCCCCTTGGTTACGGACGACGACCACCTGCTTCGGGTTGGCGAATTTCGAGAAACCGCCGGCTTCCATGATGGCCTCGAACGCCGTCATCGGGCGATCCAAGGGCACCTTCCCCGGCTTCATCACCTCGCCGGAGACATACACCCCGGAGGCAGCCGTTTCCACCGCGACCAGCACGGTGGGATTCTGGAGATGGCTCTGATACAGGCCGGTCAACTGGGATTGCAAGGACGCGACGCTCTTCCCCTGTGCGGTCACGGAGCCGACGGTCGGGAGGCTCACCTTGCCGGTTGCCTCGATTTTCTGGACCGTGTTGAGTTCCGGAGCGCCCGGATAGGTCACGCGGATCACATCACCCGCGGTGAGGGTGCCGGCAGGCCGGGGCGAGTAGGCCTCGGCGGGAATCGGGCTATAAGGCGCGGAACTCTCGCAGCCGGTGAAGGCGAAGGCGAGCAGGAGCGCCATCATGCCGGTAAAGGCGGCGAGGAGGGCGTTGCGAAGGCTGGGCGGATTGCCGGTCTGGGTTATGGGAGTGGTTTTCATCGGATCTTCGTTCGGGGGTGGGGGTGAATCGGGGAAGTTACCCGAGATGCAGTTTTACAAATCGAATCCGTAGGATTCTTCCAGGCATTGCGGGTGCCCGGTTTTATGCTTTCGATACCATGTCGAGGCGGTTCGGACGAGGTTTTTACGGCTGCCTAGGTCGTGCTGCCCGCGGTGCAGCCATCGCGCGGGAAGCAAGGGAGCATCTATCCTGCTAGGTAGCGGTCCCAGTCTTGCGGGAGCGGGGCTTTCTCCACGTCGCTGGCGATGCGGCCCTCCCACTCGGGGTTGAAGACGGTGCTGGTGCCATACACCATGATGAGATCCTCATTGCCGACATTCCGGAGCGCATGAGCCACCCCGGAAGGGATGACCACCGCCGCATTATCCGGGCCGGAGCGGCTGTCGCCGGGGATTACGAAGCGCATCACACGCCGCGGCATTCCCACGCGCTCATCCACCAGAACCATTTCGCAGATGCCGGTGAGGAAGAACATCACGTCCCATTGCTCCCGGTCATAGGGCCGCAGGGAGTAGTCCGCGGCCGATTCGACATAGAGCTTCCGGAACCACGCGGCGGCATCCTCTCCCGCGGGGATGAAAGGCGGATGGATGTGGAATCCCTTCGCGCTGTCCCGGTGCATCAGCGCCGAAGCCCACTGGCGCGGGGCGAGACCGATCCGGTCCAAGGTGCCTTCGGTGAGGCGGGTCAACTCGCCGAAGTATCCCCTTCCCTTCTGCTGAAATACCCGGCGCTGGAAAAGCTCCACGCCGGGGATCCAGGCCTCCTGCAGGCTCTCGCGGCCGGCAATGGCCTCGGAGGCATTGACTCCCCCCGTACCAAGGCGCAGGGCGAGATCGGCCTTGGAGTAATCGCGGGTTTCCAAGAGCGCGCGGGCCTCGCCCTTCAGGCCGGCCCATGAATCGTGATGAATGGAAGACATGGGCGTCAGAGGGTGGCGAGATACTCGCCGTAAGGGGTCTTGGCGTACTTCTCGACCGACTCGTTGAGCTTGTCGCGATCGATCCGGCCTTGCAGGAATGCGACCTCCTCAGGGCAGGCGATCTTCAGGCCCTGGCGGTGCTGGATCACCTGGACGAATTGGGTGGCGTCGGCCAGCGAGTCGGGGGTGCCGGTATCCAGCCAGGTAGTGCCGCGCCCGAGCAGCTCGACGCGCAGCTCGCCGCGCTCGAGATAGACCCGGTTCAAATCCGTGATTTCGAGTTCGCCACGGGGTGAAGGCTTCAACGCCTTCGCCATCTCCACGACGTTCTGATCATAGAAGTAGATGCCCGGCACAGCGTAGTTCGACTTCGGCTCCTTCGGCTTCTCCTCGAGCGAGACCACGTTTCCTTCCGCATCGAATTCCACGACGCCGTACTGCTCCGGCTGGTTCGTGTGATAGCCGAAAACGGTGGCTCCCTCCATTCGCCGGGAGGCTGCGAGCAGGGACTTCGCGAGTTCATGGCCGTAGAAGAGGTTGTCCCCCAGCACGAGGCAAACGGGATCCCCGGCAAGGAACTCTTCCCCGATGAGGAAAGCCTGGGCCAGCCCTTCGGGCTTCGGCTGTTCCGCATAGGAAATCCGGAGACCCCACTGCGAGCCGTCCCCCAGCAGATGCTCGAAGCCGGGGAGATCCCGCGGTGTGGAGATGAGCAGGATCTCCTTCACCCCCGCGAGCATGAGCACCGTGAGGGGGTAATAGATCATCGGCTTGTCATAGACCGGGATGAGCTGCTTGCTCACCGAGTGGGTCATCGGAAACAGGCGGCTGCCCGTTCCTCCCGCAAGGATGATGCCCTTGCGGAGTTCGAGATCTTCGGGTGCCAGGGCGAGTCGGTTCTTTTCAAGTTCTAGCATGGGGAGGGATCAAGCAAGGGTTCCAAGCCGTTCACCGCGGTAGCTGCCGTCTTCGATGCCGCGGATCCAGTCCTGGTGATCGAGGTACCATTGGACGGTCTTGCGGAGGCCGGTGGCGAAGGTTTCGCGCGGCGACCAGCCCAGCTCGTTTTCAATCCGGGACGGATCGATCGCATAGCGGCGGTCGTGGCCGGGACGATCCGTCACGTAAGTGATAAGCTCGTCGGCCGATTTGACGGCGCTCTCGGGAGCGAGCTCGTGGACCGTTTCGATGAGGGATCTGACCACATCGATGTTCTTCATCTCGTTCTTACCACCGATGACATAGACCTCGCCCATGGCTCCGCGCACCAGGGCGGTGGCGAGCCCGCGGCAGTGATCCTCCACGTAGAGCCAGTCCCGGATGTTGGTGCCGTCCCCATACACGGGGAGCGACTCGCCTCTCAGGGTCTTCTGAATCATCAGGGGCAGCAGCTTTTCGGGGAACTGGAAGGGGCCGTAATTGTTCGAGCAATTGGTGGTGATCACCGGCATTCCGTAGGTGTGGAAGTAGGCGCGCACGAGATGATCGCTGCCTGCCTTCGAAGCGCTGTACGGGCTGTTCGGCGCATACGGGGTGGTCTCGCAGAACATCGGATCGGCGGCACCGAGCGAGCCGAAAACCTCATCCGTCGAGACGTGCAGGAAAGCCGACTCTCCCCCGTCGGCAATGGATTTCCCGTAGTTCGGGAGCTTGGTGCGGCCGGTTTCGGCGAGGTATTTACGGAAGGCGTCCAGCAAGCGGAAGGTGCCGACCACGTTGGTGAGGATGAAAGCCTCGGGACCATCGATCGAGCGATCCACGTGCGACTCCGCCGCCAGGTGCATCACCGCATCGATGTCATGCTCGCGCAGCAAGCCGCCGACGAACTTTTCATCGCAGATGTCGCCCTGGGCGAAGACGTGGCGCGGATCCACATCGAGGTCCTCCACGCTGGAGCGGTTTCCCGCATAGGTCAGCTTGTCGAGATTGACGACCTTGTCGATGGGCACGCCGAGTTCCGCGGAGGCCTCACCGAGGAGGTAGTGGACCAGATTCGATCCGATGAAGCCGGCACCGCCGGTTACAAGTATGTTCATGGGTGGGGAAGGGTGAACTGTAGGGGAATGATAATGCCGCCGTCAACCTCACGCGGCGACCAGGTATTTCCGGAGGAAGCCGTCCGCCGCGCAGTGGGCGCTCAGGGCTTCCTGCCAGGGCCTGGGAGTGATGCCGGTGTAGGACGTGTACTTCGCCGTGCTCAAGACGCTGTTCGGGGGACGCTTGGCCAGGAAGGCGGAGATGTCCGCGAGACGGTTGCCCGAGATAGCCGCGGTCTTCACGGGTGCTCCGGCTTCGCGGGCGAGATCGATGCAGGCCTGGCCCCACTCGCGCCAGGTGCAGGCACCGGAATTGCAAAGGTGGAATATCCCGCCCGCGGGTGCTCCGTGCTGCGGGCCGAAAATCAAGGGCGCGAGCAGATCCGCAACGTCCGTGCTGCAAGTCGGGCTCCCCGTCTTGTCCGCCGGCAAGGAAAGGGCGGTCTCCACACAGGCCCGATCCGTAATCCACTCCGGGAAAGCAGGCTTGCCGGGACCGTAGAGCCAGGAAACGCGCACGACGAGATTGTTCGAACTCGCGGCGAGCACATGCTCCTCCCCCTCCAGCTTCGAGGCACCGTAGATGCTGACGGGCCTGGCCGCGTCCTCCTCGGTATAGGGGCCGTCCTTGCTGCCATCGAAAACAAAGTCCGTGCTCACATGGGTCATGTGAGCGTTCTTGGCAGCGCAAATATCCGCGATGAGCTTCGGCGCGAAGGCATTGATCGCGTACGCCTCCTGCCGGTTCGTCTCGCAAGGGTCCACGGCGGTCATGGCCGCCGGCAGGATCAGGTAGTCATAGTCGAGCGGCTCCAGTGCGGAGCGGATCGAGGATTCCGAGGATAAATCGATCCGCGGCCGGGCAAGGCCGGTCACGGTGGCATCCCGCGAGAAGCGGGCTTCGAGTGCCTGGCCCAAGCGGCCTGAAGCACCGACAATGACGACGCGGGGGGGACGTTTCATCGCAGGGGGTGTATAGGGGGATGTAAGGGGAAATTTTGGAGTCCGGCGCGATTTCATTCCGCTGGAAGCGGAGCCGGTGGACCCGGGGGGCATCCCCCAGGCAGCAGGAATTATTCCGCGACGGGTTCGAAGTAGAGTTTGTAGAAGCCTCGGGCACCCCCGGTGGAGTCCTCCACCGAGTAATTCCCGCGCTCCAACGGAGTCATCGCCTCGACTTCCGCCTTCGTGACGACGTCGATCCGGTTCGCGACATCGCCGATATCGTCCAGGCTCGCGCTACGGTGCAGGTGGTAATTCCCAAGGGGCTTCAGCTCCGGTAGCGAGATCACCTTCGTGCCGCTGTTTCCGGCACATTCCAGCGCGAAAGTCAAATCGTCGGCAGGATCGTTCGGATTCATTTGGAGCTGGTACTCCTGGAGGTTATCCAATCCACCGGCATCCCCGTCGCCGGTGGTCTGACCCGCCAGGCCATGGCTTTCCAGCCATTCCTCGAAGCTGGGCGCAGACCCGGCGGACGGCTCGATCTCGAAGACCTCGATGCCGCACAGCTTCGGGTTCTGCACGATATGGTGGCAGGTGATATTCAAGGTGCCGTCCGTGACCGTGACAGGAAAGGTCACCGTGCAGGCGGCATTCGCACCGGCTCGCGCGAAGACATCGAGATCATCGACCACGAGACCTCCCTCCGCCCGCACGTCGAAGACCCGTTGTCCCGCGGCGGTGATGGCGGCGTAGGTCTCCGCCAGATGAAGCTTCACCTCATACAGGCCTTCCGGCACCGCCAGAGCATATTCGAGATTCGCTCCCCCAGAGGAGCTATCGTAGCGCTCGGTCTGGTAGAGCTGGTCGTCATCGGTCCCGGCGATCGCCACGGAGGTGCTCGCCGTGTTGCCGAAGACGAAGCCTTGATCCCCCCACCACTGGTTGCCGGCGGCATCGATGAACGCAAGGCCCCCCGCGTTTACCCGCGTGACCGGATCGCCCAGCACCCGCGGTATCGCCGTGTCGGACACCTCGGCGGAGGCATTGCCGGCGGCGTCCAAAGCACGCACCTGATAGGTGTAGGAGGTGCCGTTGGTGAGCCCGGTGTCCGAGTAACCCGGCATCGCCACCGTGGCGATGAGCGCGCCGTCGCGGCGGACTTCGTAAGCAGTCACACCGACGTTGTCCGTGGAGGCGGTCCATGTCAGGAAAACGCTCGTATCGCCCGGCGTTGCCTCGAAGCCGCCCGGCAGACCAGGAGCAGTCCCGTCCTCAAGCGTGGTCGCGGATACCAGGGCGCTGCCGGACATGTTCCCTGCGGAGTCGATCGCCTCGACCGCGTAGTCGTACTGCGTGTTCGGCACGAGGTTCAAGTCCTCGAAAGCGGTGTCTTCCACCGTACCCAAAAGACCCCCGTCGCGATAGACCCGATACCCGACAACGCCCGCCTCATCCGTCGATGCGGTCCAGGAAAGCGAAACACGGGCATGGTAAGAAATCGCCGCGAGATTGGTCGGCACGCTGGGCGGGTCTTCATCCGGCAAGGTGGCGGTGGTGACTTGGGCCGGCGAGGAGAGGTTCATCACGGCATCGTACGCGATCACCTCGTAGTCGTAGGTCGTATTGCTTGCGAGGTTACTGTCCGTATAGCCGGGCGTGGTCACCGTCGCCACCTCGTGCCCATCCCTCACCACGCTGTAGCCTGCCACCCCGACCTCGTCCGTGGATGCTTCCCAAGTGAGCACCACGTGGCTGAGACCGGGAGCCGCCACAAGTTGGCCCGGTATGCTAGGGGGCACGGCGTCCGGAACCAGGGTGGTGACGGAGAGCGACGCCGCCGTGGAGATGTTGCCCGCGGCATCGAAGGCGATCACCCCGTAGTCATATTCCACACCTGGCTGGAGGTTGGCGTCATTGTAGGAGAGATCGGCGGTGGTGTGGACGAGGATGCCATCGCGGTAGATCCGGTACCCCACCACCCCGACGTCGTCGGTGGAAGCGCTCCAGGCAAGGCCCACGCTGTCCACGGTAAGTCCCGATACCGCGAGGCTGCCGGGAGGCGTCGGGGGATTTGCCTCGCCCGCGCCGCTTCCGGTCACCGGATATACCTCGATCCCGGAGAGATTGGGGTTCTGGATCACGTGGATGAAGTCGATGGTGAGCTGGCCATCGCTCACGCTCACCGGAACCGACTTCACGAGGGCCACATTAGCACCGGCCTCGGCAAAGACATCGAGATCGTCCACGACGATGCCACCTTCCATCAGGACGTCGAAGACGCGCGCGCCGACGGCGAAAGCACCCGTCCACACCTCTGCGAAATGCAGGCGGACCTCGTAGTTGCCGTTCGGGATCGAGAGCTGGTACTTGAGTTCCGCGCCGGTGCTGCGGTCAATGCGGCGCTTCTGATAGAGGGCAGGCATATCCGTGCCCGAGATCGCGTTCGGCGTGGCTTCGATGTAACCGGTATTGTAGCCGAAATCCGCTACCCACGTATTTCCACCGGGATCCAGGAAGTTGCTCGTGCTGCCCACGTTCACGCGCAGGATTGCGGCACCGAGCGCCCGCGGCGTCACCGACACTTCGGCGGGAAGGGATTCGTTGCCGACGGTATCGATGGCGGTGACCTCGTAGCCGTATGCAGTGCCGTTGGTGAGACCCGCATCGGTGTAGCCCGTCGATCCGACGTTGGTGACCAGCGACCCGTTACGATAGATGTTGTACCCTGCGACCGCTCCATCATCGGTCGAGGCGGTCCACGCAAGGATCGCCACGCCGTTCCCTGGCGTCCCCGTCAAGCCGCCCGGAATGGAAGGCGGCAGGACATCCGGATCGGTAGTCGCGGGAATGGTGGAAGCGATCGATACATTCAAGGCGGCATCCACGGCCGCTACGGAGTAATTGTAGAGGGTGTCCGCCTCCAGACCGGTGTCCGTGAAGGCAAGGCCCGGCACGGTTGCCACAAGGTCGCCGTTACGCCGGATCTGATACCCGGTGACGGCCACATTGTCGCTGGCCGCCTCCCATGAAAGCGATACGGACCCGGGGGTAGTACCGGTGACGGCGAGCCCGTCGGGAGCCTCGGGGCTTTCCATATCCGGCGGAGGGCCTTCCAGAGCGTAGATCTCAATGCCCGCAATGGTAGGGTTCTGCAACACATGCAGGAACTCGATGGTGATCTGCCCGCCGGAAACGGTGACCGGAAGCGGCACCGAGAGCGCGGTGGCGAAGCCGACTTCTGCGAAGATATCGAAGTTAGCCAGCGCGATCTCATCCTCCACCTTGACGTCGAACACCCGCACGCCCGGGGAAGTGGAAGCGCCGGACCAAACCTCGGCGAAGTGAAGCCGCAACTCGTATTCGCCATCCGGCAGGGGGAACGCGTACTTCAATTCCGCTCCGTAGGATCGATCGAAGCGACGCGCCTGATAGAGAGCATCGTCGTCGGTGCCCGCGATCTCGCCCGTGGAGATCTCCGGCACGCCGGTATTGAATCCATAATCGGCAGCCCAGGTATTGCCGAGGGTGTCGGTGAATTCGGTGCCGCCGCAGTTCACACGCAGCACTGCAGGTCCCAGCGCACGCGGCCGGACGGAAACAACGGCCGGAGCAGAGCTTTTGCCCGAGGCATCGATGGCGACGACTTCGTAATCGTACAGGTTGCCATTGATGACGTCCTGATCCGTGTAGCCCGGCGTGGTGACGGTGGCGATAAGATCGCCATCCCGGTAAACGCGGTAGCCCGTGACGCCAGCGTCATCGGTGGATGCCGTCCAGGTGAGGATGGCGAGGCCGTTGCCTGCAACTCCCTTGAGGCCTGCCGGGGTGGTCGGGTTCTCCTGATCCGCCGGCGTCGTCACGGTGAGCAGCGGGCGGGAGGAGAGATTTCCCGCCGAATCATAGGCCTCTACCTCGTAGTCATACTCGGTCGAGGGAGACAGGCCGGTGCTCGCATAGCTTGGGGCGGACGTGGTGGCGATCTCCACTCCATCCCGGAAGATCCGATAACCGGTCACGGCGATATTGTCGAAAGACGGCGCCCATTTGAGCGTGAAGCTGCCGGCCTTGAGATTGGTAGCCGTGAGCAAGGTCGGAGCAGTCGGCGGTTCGACGTCGGGGCCGGTGCCGCCGCCCAGCGAGAAGACTTCGATGGCGCAGACGAAGGGGTTTTGTACACCGTGGCGGAAGCCGATGGTGAGCTGGCCGTCGTTCACCGCCGTTTGGAGGGTTTCGACATGGGCGGTGTTCGCCCCTGCCGCCGCGAAGACATCGAGGTCGTCGAGCATCGTCTGCCCCTCTACCAGCACGTCGAAAACGCGCATGCCCGGTGCGGTCACCCCGGACCAGGTCTCCGCGAAGTGCAGCTTGATCTCGTAGTTGCCATTCGGGACCGCGAAGGAGTAGTCGAGCGGGGAGGAGGGCGTGTCGTCGTAGCGGAAGGTCTGGTAGAGCGTATCCTCCGTGGTGCCCGCGATCTCGTTGGCAAAGGTGCTCGTGCTTCCGGACGTGAAGCCGAAATCCGCCGACCAAGCCTGACCATTCCCGTCCGTGTACGAACCGCCCCCCGCATTGACGCGGATCAACGCGTCGGAAGTGGCGCCGGACGGATCGTAGTCGATCACCAGGATGTCGGAGGAGGAGCTGCGCCTCCCGTCGGCCTCGTCCACCAGGACGGCGGCCACGAAATTGATCCCGCCCGTTTCCTCCGAATACGACAAGGTCACCGGCACGTCCACGAACCCGCTCGCGCCGATCACCGCATCGGTGATGCCGTAGGCGATCACGCTGTTCGCTTCGAAAGGGTCGATATCATAGCCGCCGCCCGCCACGCCGTCGAGATAGAGAGCGGTATTGAATGTCCACACCCGTACGTCTGCGCCGGGGAGTCCGGCGACCCGTACGGTGGGCTGGGTGGCGGTGCTGAAAGGCGAAACCTTTCCGGGAACCGAAAGGATCGGAGTGGGAAGATTGTCCGGCGACAGCAAGCCCACTGAGGTTTTATTCGTGTTCGAGGATCCGGTAAGGCCGGCGTTTCGGATCTTCCTCACCGTTCCGTCGTTGAAGGTCACGGTGACCGTCGCTCCGATCAGTTCGAGTCCCGACACGCTGGCTGAGTGCAGCGGCCCCGGCCCGGGAACGCCTTTGACGCTGGTCGGGTCCACATCCGCGGAGAAAGTAAGCAGATTGCCGTTGCCGAAATCGACGCCCGGGCCGCAGGTAATCCTCAGAACGTCGTAACCATCCGCACCGCCGACACCATCGTGAGGGGCCTCGAAGGTTCCTACGGGCGTGCCGCTGCCGTTGAAGGAATCCAATTGGAAGGCCTTGCCATCGGTATCTCCGGCGGTCCCGTCAGGATCGAAGACCACGTCCGGCAACATTGCGGTGCTCAGATCGACCGTGACGGAGACGATCTTTTGCCCGCCGGTCGAGAGGTTCTGGAGTTGGAAAGAGCCGGTGGTGTTCGTGCTGGAACTCGTGATGCTGCCCGCGCTGCTATTGACGGTGAGGCTCGCGGCAGCGGTGCTGGCGACAGGCGTCACTTCGAAATAGTCCCAAGTGGCGTTGAAGGTGGGCGTGGAAACATCCCCGGTGGTGGCCAGGAGCCCCACGGCAGTACCGGTCGCACCACGGATGGCATTCAGGATCTCGCCTCCCACTTGAACCAGCGGGCCGACATCGACGACGGGCCCCTCGCCAACGGCGTAACCCGGCTGGACGGTCCCGGCGACGGGATCAACCAGGAAGCTCAGCGTGACGACGCCGGAGAAAAGGCCGCTCTGACCGTAGAGATTCTGGGATAGAATCACGCCGTCTTCCTCGTGCACGATTTCGATGCCCCCTGCACCCGAGTTCGCGTGGACCGCGATCTTCAGGTAATTGTCCTGATCGCCGTTGCCGATGTAGATGCCCTGCGATTGGGCGGCGGTGGGCGCGCCATTGAAAAGGAGGCCGCCGAGACCGCAGCGCACGCGGAAGGGGCCGGTGCTCTGATCCACGTGAATGCCGAATTGAAAGGCATTCATCTGGCTATTCGAGGCTCCGTGCGGATTTCCCGCCGTGACGGCCGGGTCCGTGAAGAGTCCCGCGGTGCCGCCGGCGATAAGCTCGGTATCGTCGATTGACAGGCTGTAGTCCTCGCCGGGGTCCAACATGACGCCGGTCAGGCCGATGCTGAAAAAGCCGACGCCCAGCTCGTTGAACAGGTCGTAGCGCATCGGCACCGGCAGATTGGCACCATTGAGGCCGTCGATCGGGAAAACGTCCTGAGAGTCGGAAATGCCGTCGTTGTCGTCATCGGTATCCAGCAGATCGGAAAGGAAATCGCCGTCGCGGTCCGGGGGAAGCACGGCCGCCGAGCACGGGTCCGAGTTGTTGGTGAGTTCGTCGGCGTTGGTGTAGCCGTCGTTGTCCTCATCGAGGGCGAAGCTGAAGGTGCCGGTGCACACGCCGCCGCCCGAATCGAAATCATTGGGCTCTAGCACGGTGATCTTGCTGGAGTGGTGACCGACGAAAATGCAGCCCGCCAAGCTGGGTCCAGCACCGGGGCCCGGGCAGGTCACGTCGAGAGGAGTACCGTAGGAGCTCCCCTGCAGGAGCACGCTGCTGCTGTTGAAACTGCCGTCGGGATTCAAGGCGATCCGCTGCACGGTATTGCTGCTATACTGGGTCGCGATGAGGTTCCCGACCATCTGGCCGCCGAAGTTTCCGGCGGTGTATTCGGCGATTCCGGTGGTGGAGGCGCTATTGGTGACGATCGCCCCGCTCGCCACACCCGGCATGCGGAAGTCACCTTCCCGGGGGTCCGCCATCGAGGGCGGGACCGGCGGCCAGTCGCTGGTGGGCGAGGCGGAATAGACCATGCCTTCGCCACCGGTGCCGCCGTCATAGCGTAGCCAACCGGCACCCGCAGGATTCGCCCGGATCGGATTGGGATGTCCGCCGTAATATCCCTGGCTGATCCGGTGCAGGCCGTCCTGGTTGTTGACGGAGCCCGGTTCTCCGGAGACGTACTCGTTGGTCACCGTGCTCGGGGAGCCCTCGGCGGGCAGCCCTTCGTTCTGCGGATAGCCGCCCCAGCCTGAATTCGCAGCGTTATCGAAGGTATAGATCTCTCCCGCCCGGCCCGGAGTTTTCGCGATGAGAACATCATAGGGATTGCGGAAGCCCGATGCGAAAATCTGTACCGGCCCGCCTTGGACCAGCCGCGCCTGATTCAAGCCGTCGTTGCCCCCGAAGGGATCGTTGACATCCGATCCGTCGCCATTGTGGGCGCGCGCCGGATTCGGATCATTCACCGTAGGAATGTCATAAATGTACTGCTGGCCGTAGGCATCCGTCTGGATGGGCATCGCCTCGATCACGGCGAGATCGATCGACAGGACGGCTGCGGAAAGAGCGGTCTCGCAGGAGAAGGCGAAGTTGTTCGAGGGAGAGCCGGCGTTCGTGTTTCCACCCTGCGCCAGGTAAAGGACCGTTCCGGCGGAATTGATATTGAGCCCATTGCTGGCGTGGTTCTCCTCGGAACGCGGCAGACCCCGCACGATGTCCACCTTCTCCCATACACCGCCGCCGTTCTTGGTGAGGCGGGAAATGATACCGGAGTTCGTGTCGAGGTTCAGATCGGTCGCGCCGCTGCCCGCCCCTTCCCGTGGATCGCTGGAAGTGACGTAGATGACGGGGTTCGCCGCGGTGCCCACAACCAGGATGCCCGTCGCTTGGCGGGTATTCAGGCTGAAGTTCCGGGTTCCGTCGTCGTCGTAGTTGGGGATGTTCTTTACCAGGCTGATCGTTTCCGCATTCGAGGCCACGTAATCGCCCGGACCGTTGCGCACCACGTCGCAAGCAATGACCGTCCCGTTCACCTGGGTGAAGTAGAGCCTGTTATCCGGTCCGAACTGCAGGGAGGTGACTTTGCTCGCCTTGTTGGTGCTGCCGCTTATGAGGCCGTTCAGCGGATGCGCCGAGAATCCGACCTGGCCGTTCGCGGCAGGTATCAGGACGGCTGCAGCGGCAAGCGCTATCCATCTGCCTGATGCAAAAGGCACCGCCCGCACACATGCTCTGATAACATGGCGCACCGGAGCGGCGGAAAAGAATGCTGATTTCATGGTGGGGGTAGAAACGGGGGGGCGGATAGCTGGAGCCGTTGCGAAACAACAGCTCCTCTCAGAATCCTTCCGGTCGTCCCGCGAAGGGAGACGACGGCACACTTCGAAAGGGAACCGGCAGCCGCGGGCAGCAAGCAGCGGTCTGGTCGCGCAAGCCGGTTTCCGCAGCCAATCTCTCGAAGGCCAATCGCATGAGGGGGGATAGGTGATTCCTTGCTCTTGGAGAGGCTCGCATCGCGAACATCTCAATCACGCGGAGTGGGGGGTGGGGGAGTGAAAGCAATGCAAACTATCAACCGGACAAAGCGGATGCCAGAAAATTTTCGATATCTCTAGTTGGTGCACATTTAATATTTCTTAATCATATGTCCCGCGCCATGGATTTCAATAGCTGTGGGTCATTCGCGTTCTTCAAGAACTTGCTGGCCCTGCCACACGCCCAGATTCCAGTGATGCCGCTGCTGATAGTGGAATCGTTTTGCATCGCTCATGAAACCCTTGCCGAGGGCGTTCAAGGCCTTCAGGCCGGCGATCTTCCCCAATGCGATCGCCGCCTTGCCAAGGCGCCGCGGAGCCGGACCGGCTGCCAGCCTTTTGCCGACGAGCAGCCCCATGCGCCGGTTCCGCTCCAGCGTCCAATCCAGCGAACAACGGTCGGCGGGGACATGATGCCAAACGAGCGCCGCGGGGAGGTACATCCCCCTTACGCCCTGGGAAAACATGACATTCTGGAGATCCGTTTCCTCGCCCACCGGAATGAGTCTGCCCGGACCGATGTCGGCGTTGAAATTGCCCGCGCGCTTCAAGTCGTCGGCAAAGGCGGCCCAGTTGAAGCCGAGCGCG